>CAMUZA010000050.1 GCA_947165085.1 uncultured Clostridia bacterium
TGCGGCGAGTATTCCGTTTCGCTGCAGCGGTTTGCGACGCTTCTGCAGACCCGCGGTGAAGACTTGAACGTCCGCTGCAACGTCCGCACGACGGAGCTTGCCCGCACCGCTGCGCAGATCGAGTGGCTCTGCAAGACCAACCGCAGCAAGGCGTCCCCGTTTGAGCTGGGCGTGCGCGAGGATGCGGACTTCTCCTTGAACGTCCACGACGACCGCGCTGCGCTGGCAGCTTCCGCCAAGCAACTTGGCTATGACCTCTCCGAGGACGATCTTGCCCGCGTTTACGATGCGTTCCAGCGGGTCGCAAGCCGAAAGGACGGCGTGTCCGCCAAGGAGCTCGACGCGCTGATCGCCTCCGCCGCGCTGCAGGTTCCGCCTACATACAAGCTGGACAGCTACGTCATCAACGCCGGCAACCGTATGGGCGCCACCAGCCACATCCGTCTGATCAAGAACGGCGTGTGTCAGGAGGGCATCTGCATCGGCGACGGTCCGATCGACGCGGCCTTCCTTGCAATCGAGCAGATCACCGGCACGCACTATGAGCTGGATGATTTCCAGATCCGCGCCGTCACCGAGGGGCGCGAGGCAATGGGCGAAACAGTCGTCCGACTGCGCTCCGGCGGCAAGCTCTACGCCGGCCGCGGCATTTCGACCGACATCGTCGGTTCGAGCATCTACGCTTATCTCGCAGCGCTCAATAAGATCGTTTACGAGGAGGAGAACGCGCAATGAGGCTCTCCTTTTCGACCAGAGGCCGCTTGCAGACTCCGTGGCAGACGCTCTGTCAGCTCGCCGAAGAGAACGGCTTTTCCGGCATTGAGGTCTACGATGCGTGGAAGGACCGGCTGCTGACCGAGCCGGGCGGCGCGCTGCATAAATACAACTGCGCAGCCACACTGCGGGATCTGCGCGAGCGGAATCTCTCCGTTCCGGTCTTTGACAGCTCCTGCAACCTCGGCTTCGGAGACAGCCAAACGCTCGAGCGCGTGCGCTTTTTGATCTCGCTTGCCAAGGCGATGCAGACCGAATACGTCGCCGTGCGCAGCGACCAGACCGATCTGGAAAAGCTCCGTTCCGAGCTTGATTCTCTTCTGCCGGACGCACACGATGCGCACGTCGTGCTGCTTCTGAAAACGAACGGCGTATTTTCCGACACGGCAAAGCTCCGCGCGCTGCTCGATTCCTATGCGGACGACGCGCTGGGTGTGCTCTGGGATATCCACCATCCCTACCGCGACTGTCACGAGACGCCGGCGGAAACGATCGAGCATCTCGGCGCTTACGTCAGGCACGTACATCTGCGCGACTCCGACGACGCCGGCAATTATGCCCTCGTCGGGGAGGGAAGTCTGCCGCTTGCCGATATCATGCGCGCGCTCTACTCGGTCGATTACGCGGGCTTTTTGTCGCTCGAATGGAAATTCGAGTGGATGGAGGATCTGCCCGCGCTCGATATCATACTTCCGCACTTTGTAAACTACATGCATCGCTTCGCCTCCACCCGGGGCAAGAAAAAGATGCTTTATCCGAACCATGACGGCACGGGCGAATACGTCTGGAAGAAGGACGAACTGATCGACCTCACGTTCCCGCAGGTGCTTGACCGCATGGCGGAGGAATTCCCGGATCAGTACTGCTTCAAATATACGACGCTCGACTATACGCGCACGTACGCGGAATTCCGCGAGGACGTGGACCGTTTCGCAAGAGCGCTGGTATCGCTGGGCGTGCGGCCGGGTTCAAAGGTCGCCGTCTGGGCGACGAACGTTCCCGCCTGGTATCTGAGCTTCTGGGCGGCGACCAAGCTCGGCGCAGTGCTGGTGACGGTCAACACCGCCTACAAGATCCACGAGGCGGAATACCTGCTTCGCCAGTCTGATACGCACACGCTGATCATGATTGAATCCTGCCTGGATTCAAATTACAAAGAGATCATTCAGACGCTCTGTCCGGAGCTTTCCTCCGTCCGACCGGGCGAAGCGCTGCACTGCAAGCGGCTGCCGTTCCTGCGCAACGTCATCACGGTGGGTTTTTCCATGCCCGGCTGCCTGACCTTCGACGAGGCGATGGCAAGATATGAGCTGGTTTCGAGCCGTGAGGTGCGCCGGATGGCGATGAACGTCCGCCCGGACGACGTCTGCAACATGCAGTATACCTCCGGTACGACGGGCTTCCCCAAGGGCGTGATGCTGACGCACTACAACGTCGTGAACAACGGCAAGTGTATCGGCGACCGCATGGGCCTGTCCACCGCCGATCGTATGATGATCCAGGTCCCGATGTTCCACTGCTTCGGCATGGTGCTTTCCATGACCGCCTCGATGACGCACGGCGCGACGCTCTGCCCGATGCCTTACTTTTCGGCAAAGTCCAGCCTCGCCTGCATTACCCGGGAAAAGATCACCTGCTTCAACGGCGTGCCGACGATGTTTTTGGCAATGTTTAACCACCCGGACTACCGCAAAACCGACTTTTCCCACATGCGGACCGGCATTATGGCAGGCGCGGGCTGCCCGCCGGAGCTGATGAAACGTGCTGCCGATCCGAACGAAATGAACATGCGCGGGATCGTGAGCGTCTACGGACAGACCGAGTCCTCGCCGGGCAGCACGATGTCGAGCTGGACGGATCCGCTGGACGTCAGAACCGAGACCGTAGGCTACGCCTTCCCGCATATCCAGTGCAAGATCATCGACCCCGAGACGGGCGAAGCCTTGCCCGCCGGACAGAACGGTGAATTCTGCTCCCGCGGCTACAACACGATGAAGGGGTACTATAAAATGCCCGCCGCGACGAAGGATGCCGTCGATTCCGAGGGCTGGCTGCATTCCGGCGACCTTGCGTGCTGCGACGAAAACGGCAATTTCCGCATTACCGGACGCATTAAGGACATGATCATCCGCGGCGGCGAGAATCTCTATCCGAAAGAGATCGAGGAATTCATCCTTACGCATCCTAAAGTGTCCGACTGCCAGGTGATCGGCGTGCCGGACAAACGCTACGGCGAAGAAGCGCTCGCCTGCGTCATACTCAAGGAAGGGGAGACGCTCACTGAGCCGGAGCTGAGGAGCTTCGTCACGGCATCGCTTGCCCGACACAAGGTCCCGCGCTACATCGAATTCGTCGAGAGTTTTCCGATGAACGCTGCGGGGAAAATTCTGAAATACAAAATGAGAGAAGAAGCAGTCAAGCGACTGGGGCTGTAAGAATACGGCGGCAGAAACGCAGATCCCTTCTCTCCGGAGGAACTATGAATTCTGTCGAACAGCAGAAAATGCTGGAAGTTGCTGCGCGTATTCGGGAAATGCGCGAGATCTCCGGCCTGACTGAGTACGAGATGGCCGCTGAGGTCGAGGTTCCGGTCGAGGACTATAAGCAGTACGAGGCCGGGCGCATCGACTTTCCGTTCAGCTTTATCCACAAATGCGCGCAGGTCTTCGGGATCGGCATTACCGATCTTCTGGAGGGCCGCAGCGCCCATCTGTCGTCCTATACGGTTACGCGAAAGGGCCACGGTCAGCAGACTGCCAAGGAGGACGGCATCGAGATCCGCGATCTTGCGCCGATGTTTCGCAAGAAGATCGCAGAGCCCTACTGGGTGCGCTACGAGTACGATCCCGCCCTGCAGGATCAGCCGATCCATCTTGCAAAGCACTCCGGTCAGGAATTCGACCTTATCATCTCCGGCCGCCTCAAGGTGCAGATCGGCGACAACGTCGAATACCTCTCCGAGGGCGACAGTATCTACTATAACTCCTCCACGCCGCATGGCATGATCGCCGTCGACGGCAGAGACTGCCTCTTTGTCGCGGTCGTTCTGCCAGGCGCGGACCAGTCCGAGATCACCGTGCGCGACACCTTGATCCCGGCGCGGACCGAGCGCGCCAAGGGCATTTCCTCGCGCTATATCGAATGCACGGAGAATGAGAGCGGCTATCCGCTGTCCATCAATTTCACGAACGCTGACAGCTTCAACTTCGGCTTCGACATCGTAGACGCCATCGCGCGGCGCGAGCCGGAAAAGCTCGCCATGCTGCACATCAGCAAGGACAAGCGTGAGCGCCGTTTCACCTTCCTTGACATGATGCGCGAATCGAACCGCTGCGCCAATTACTTCAAGAGCCTCGGCATCAAGCGGGGAGACCGCGTGATGCTCGTGCTCAAGCGGCATTATCAGTTCTGGTTCGCCATTCTCGGACTTCATAAGCTGGGTGCGATCGCCATTCCGGCGACCAACCAGCTGCAGGTACATGACTTTGACTACCGCTTCAATGCCGCCGGCGTCTCGGCGATCCTCTGCACGGCGGACGGCAACGTGGCGGAACTTGCGGACGAGGCCTCGGCAGTATGCCCAATGCTCCGGACGAAGCTGCTGATCGGCGGCGCGAAGGCAGGCTGGCAGGATTTCGACGCGGAGTATCAGCTCTACAGCACGGAGTTCTCCCGCGACGAAGACACGCCCTGCGGCGACGATCCGATGCTGATGTTCTTTACCTCCGGCACGACCGGCTATCCGAAGATCGCCGTTCACAGCTACAAGTACCCGCTCGGTCACTATCTGACCGCGAAATACTGGCACGGCGTCGAGGACGGGGGTCTGCACTTTACAATCTCCGAAACCGGCTGGGGCAAAGCGCTCTGGGGCAAGCTCTACGGTCAGTGGCTCTGCGAAGGCGCGGTCTTTACCTATGACTTTGACCGCTTCGACGCGCAGGACATCCTGCCGATGTTCGCAAAATACCACATCACCAGCTTCTGCGCGCCGCCGACGATGCTGCGCATGATGATCAAGCAGGATATTTCCGGTTACGATTTCTCGTCCGTGCGTCACATGACCACCGCCGGAGAGGCGCTCAACCCCGAGGTCTACCGCCAGTTCGAGAAGGCGACCGGCTTACAGATCATGGAAGGCTTCGGTCAGACCGAGACGACCCTCGCCATCGGCAATTTCCTCGGCGGCAGCCATAAACTCGGCTCCATGGGCAAGCCGTCGCCGCTGTTCGACGTGACCCTTCTGAATGAAAACGGCGAGACGGTCGAAGACGGCGAGGTCGGCGAGATTTGCATCCGCGTAGACGAAGAGGCGAGACCCTGCGGCCTGTTCCTGGGCTACTATCTTGATCAGGAGCGTACCGACGAGGTGCTGCACGACGGCTTCTACCACACCGGCGATACGGCGTGGCGCGATGAGGACGGCTTCTACTGGTACGTCGGCCGCGTGGACGACGTGATCAAGTCCTCCGGCTACCGCATCGGGCCGTTCGAGATTGAATCGGTCATCATGGAGCTGCCATACGTTCTGGAATGCGGCGTTTCCGCCGCACCCGACCCCATCCGCGGGCAGGTCGTCAAGGCCTCCGTCGTTCTGGTCAAGGGCGCAGAGCCGTCGGATGATCTCGTGAAGGAGATCCAAACCTACGTCAAGACGCACACCGCTCCCTATAAATACCCCCGCATCGTGGAATTCCGCAAGAGTCTGCCGAAGACGATCAGCGGAAAGATCCAGCGAAATCTTCTGAGAGGATAACAGCATGGAAAAAATCTCCGGTTTGGATTTTAAGATAAAAGAAATGGCGCAGCGTATCCGAGAGCTGCGCGAGGTCACGCGCTTCACGCCTGCGGAGATGGCGGAAAAGACAGGAGTTTCCACGGAGGAATACCTTGCCTGCGAAAACGGCGAAAGAGATCTCAACTTCGCCTTTATCTACCGCTGCGCGCTTGCCTTCTCGGTCGACGTTACCGATATCATCGAGGGCGTGAGTCCGACGCTGCGCTCCTACACGCTCACCAGAGCCGGCAAGGGTCAGCCGATCGACCAGGCGCACGGCATGGAATACTACAACCTCGCCGCTTCCTTTGTCAACCGTATTGCGGAGCCCCTGTACGTGCACAGCGCTTATTCCGAAGACGCGCAGCACAAGGACATCCAGCTTACCACCCACGCAGGACAGGAGTGCGACATCGTGGTCTCCGGTCACCTCATGGTGCAGGTCGGCCACCACAAGGAAGTCCTCGGCCCCGGCGACAGCATCTATTACGATTCCTCCACGCCGCACGGCATGATCGCGGTGCAGGGCGAGGACTGCGTCTTCTACGCGATCGTCCTCAATCCCACCGGCGAGCCGATCCCCGAGCTCACCCCTGCCAAGCTCATCCCCGACGCGGAGCGCGCCGTGCGCAGAGACAGGGAAGAGAGAGTTTATCAGCAGTTTATCGAAACTGAGGAGGATGAAAACGGAACGCCGACCGCGATCCGCTTCAAAGATATCGAGCAGTTCAACTTCGGCTTCGACGTGGTGGACGCCATCGCAAAGAAATCGCCCGATAAGCTGGCAATGCTGCACATCTCCGAGGATCTGACCGAGCGGCGGTTTACCTTCTTCGACATGATGCGCGAATCGAACCGCTGCGCGAACTATTTCAAGAGCCTCGGCATCAAGAAGGGCGATCGCGTGCTTCTTGTACTGCGGCGGCACTATCAGTTCTGGTTTGCAATGCTGGGTCTGAACAAGCTCGGCGCGATCGCAATTCCTGCGACCAGCCAGCTCCAGGCGCACGACTTTGAGTACCGCTTCCAGGCGGCGGGGATCACCACGGTGGTCTGCACCGCCAGAGACGATACCGCGCATCAGATCGACCTCGCCTGCGAAACCTACGACGGTCTGAAGAATAAGCTGATCGTCAACGGTGAGCGCGAAGGCTGGCGCAGCTTCGACGAGGAATACAAGCTCTACAGTACGCATTTCTACCGCGACGAATATACCGCGTGCGGCGACGATCTGATGCTGATGTACTTTACATCCGGCACCTCGGGTTATCCGAAGATCGCCGCGCACAGCTACAAATACCCGCTCGGACACTTCCACACCGCCAAATACTGGCACGCGGTCGATCCGGACGGACTGCACTTTACGATTTCCGACACCGGCTGGGCAAAGGCAATGTGGGGCAAGCTCTACGGTCAGTGGCTCTGCGAGGCGGCGACCTTCGTTTACGATTTTGACCGCTTCGACGCCGCGACGATCCTGCCGATGTTCGCAAAGTATCACATTACGACCTTCTGCGCGCCGCCGACGATGCTGCGCCTGATGATCAAGCAGGACATTTCAAAATACGATTTCTCCTCGGTCGAGCACATGACGACCGCCGGCGAGGCGCTCAATCCGGAGGTCTACCGGCAGTTTGAAAAGGCGACCGGGCTGCAGATCCTCGAAGGCTTCGGTCAGTCCGAAAGCACGATGATCGTCGGCAATCTGATCGGCGCGCCGCACAAGATCGGATCCATGGGAAAACCCGCGCCGATCTATGACGTCGACATCGTCGATCAAAACGGCAGAAGCGCTGCCGTCGGCGAAGTAGGCGAGATCGTGGTCAACATCTCCAAGGGCATGCCCTGCGGTCTTGCCGTCTGCTATTACGGCGACGAGGAAAAGACTGCGGAAACGTGGCGCGACGGCTTCTACCATACCGGCGACACCGCCTGGCGCGATGAGGACGGCTTCTTCTGGTACGTCGGCCGCGTGGACGACGTGATCAAATCCTCCGGCTACCGCATCGGACCGTTCGAGATCGAATCGGTCATCATGGAGCTGCCGTACGTTCTGGAGTGCGGCGTTTCCGCCGCGCCCGATCCCATCCGCGGACAGGTCGTCAAGGCTTCTATCGTCCTGGTCGACGGCACGGTCGCGTCCGAGGAATTGAAGAAAGAAATCCAAACCTATGTCAAGACCCACACCGCGCCCTACAAGTATCCGCGTATCGTGGAGTTCCGCGAAAGTCTGCCGAAGACCGTCAGCGGAAAGATCATCCGAAATCAGTTGTGACGGCGCGGGATTTCCGGGAGGGAAGCTGAAATGAAAGTAACCTGTATTCAAATGGATATGCTGCTCGGAAAGCCGGAGGAGAACTTCGCGCACGCCGAGGCGCTGATCGCTGAGGCAGTCAGTGAGAAACCGGACGTGATCGTCCTGCCGGAGACGTGGAACGTGGGATTCTTTCCGCGCGAGCGTCTTGCGGAGCTGGCGGACGACAACGGCAGAGCCGTCAAAGCCCGTATCGGCGCATTGGCGCGGAAATTCGGCGTCAACGTCGTTGCCGGCAGCGTCGCCAACCGCAAGGAGGATGGGGTGTATAACACCGCCTACGTCTTCGACCGGAACGGCGCTGTCGTCGCGGAATACGACAAGACGCACCTGTTCACGCCCTCCGGCGAGCATGAGTTTTTCCGCAAAGGCGCGCATCTTTGCCGCTTTATGCTCGACGGCGTCTCCTGCGGCCTTATCATCTGTTATGATATCCGTTTCCCCGAACTCACGCGCAGTCTGACCGTGCAGGGCGTCGACCTGCTGTTCGTCGTTGCGCAGTGGCCGAATGTGCGCACGGCGCATCTGCTGGCTTTGAGCAAGGCGCGCGCGATCGAAAATCAAATGTTCCTGGTCTGCTGCAATTCCTGCGGCACCGCGGGGAATACTACCTGCGGCGGCAATTCCGTCATTTACGATCCATGGGGAGAATGCCTGGCGCAGGCAGGAGAAAAGGAACAGCTCCTGTCAGCCGACCTGGATTTTTCCGTCGTGCAGGGCATCCGCGATTCTATCAACGTCTTCCGCGACAGGCGACCGGAGTTATATCAGTGAGGCATAGGGAACAGACCGCTGAATGATTCCCGCCCCCTCATATAAAATACTGACAATTCACCACAAAGGAGATCCTGAAAATGAAGTACACCTATCCCGTAACCCGTACCACGCATCCCAAGCCCAAGCCCACGGACGAAAACAACCTCGGCTTCGGCAAGTATTTCACCGACCACATGTTCATCATGGACTATGATGAGGGTCAGGGCTGGCACGACGGCCGCATCGTTCCCTACGCGCCGATCGAGATCGACCCCGCCTCCTGCGTGCTGCACTATGCGCAGATGATGTTTGAGGGCATGAAGGCATATCTCCGCCCCGACGGCAAGCTGCAGCTCTTCCGCCCGGACATGAACGCAAAGCGTATGGCGAACACCGCCTACCGTATGGCGATGCCCGTGCTGCCGGAGGACATTCTGATCTCGGCGACCGAGGCGCTGCTGCGCGAGGACAAGGACTGGATGCCGAAGGCGCCCGGTACCTCGATGTATATCCGCCCGTTCATCTTCGGCAACGAGATCTCGTTCTCGGCGATGGCTGCGGCGCACTACACCTTTATCATTATCCTCGCCGCCACCGGCGCCTACTACGCTTCTAACAGCGGCAAGCTCGGCACCTCCCGCATTTACGTGCAGGACAAGTATATCCGCGCTGCGCAGGGCGGCACCGGCTATGCCAAGGTCGGCGGCAACTACGGCGGCGCGATGCGCGCTTCCGAGGACGCCAAGGCCTTCCACTGCAAGGACGTGCTCTGGCTCGACGCAAAGGAGCATAAGTACGTCGAAGAGATCGGCACTTCCAACGCCTTCTTCCGCATCGGCGACGAAGTTATCACTGCGCCGCTCGATACCGGCACGATCCTGCCCGGCGTCACCCGCGACTCCGTGATTCAGCTGCTCAAGAAGTGGGGCGTCAAGGTCTCCGAGCGCCGTCTTGCCTTTGAAGAAGTCCTGGCGGCTGCCAAGGACGGCTCTTTGAAGGAAATCTTCGCTTCCGGCACCGCGGCGGTCATTTCTCCCATCGGCTGCCTGAACTATCAGGGCGTCGACTATCCCGTCGCCGACGGCGAGTGCGGCGAGATCGCTGCCAGACTCTACCACGACCTGTACGGCATGCAGACCGGCGTGGTCGAGGACTACATGGGCTGGACCTATCCTCTGGATATTACCGTTGAAAAATAATCTCCTCGGGGAGCCGAAGCGCGTCACGCTGTTCTGCGGTCACTATGGCAGCGGAAAGTCGAATCTTGCCGTGAACTACGCGCTGCGGCTGCAAGGCTGCGGCGTGCCGGTGTCGCTGGCGGACATCGACATCGTCAATCCCTATTTCCGCTCGGCGGATTCGCGGCGGGAGCTGGAAGACGCGGGCGTGCAGGTGATATCTCTGCCGTTTGCAAATTCCAACGTCGATCTGCCCTCGCTGCCGCAGGAGGTCTACGGTCTTGTGCAGCGGCGGGACATCCGGGCAGTGCTGGACGTCGGCGGCGACGACCGAGGCGCTCTGGCGCTCGGTCGCTACGTTCCGTATATCCTGGAGGAAGGCAATTTCGCAAACCTCTTCGTCGCGAACTTCTACCGCCCCCTGACGCAGACTGCGTCGGACGCGCTGGAGGTCCTTCGCGAGATCGAGCAGGCGTCGCGCCTGCCGTTCACCGGCATTGTGAACAACTCCAATCTCGGCAGCGAGACGACCGAGGGAACCGTCGAGCGCACGATGTCTGCGGCACGGGAGCTTTCCGATCTGACCGGACTTCCCGTGGTGTTTACGTCGTATCGCGCAGACCTGCATCCGAACGTGCCGAACGGTTTTCCAATCGTACTCCAGCGCAACAATCCCGCTTTTTCCTAATTCAAGCAAAACGAAGGAGCAAAATCATGGTCACATTCAAAACTGATCTGTGCAAGGGCTGCGGACTGTGCGTCAACGCCTGTCCGAAGCATATCATCGTCCTTGCAAGAGACGTCATCAACAAAAAGGGACACAATCCCGCGACGGTCACCGATCAGAGCCTGTGCATATCCTGCGCGTTCTGCGCCACGATGTGCCCGGACTGCGTGATCACCGTAGAAAGATGAGGTGGGAGCATGGGTAAAGTATTGATGAAGGGCAACGAAGCGATTGCCGAGGCCGCCATTCGCGCCGGCTGCCGGCATTACTTCGGCTATCCCATCACACCGCAGACCGAGCTTGCCGCCTACATGGCCAAGCGCATGCCGAAGATCGGCGGCGTCTTCCTGCAGGCGGAGAGCGAGATCGCGGCGATCAACATGGTCTACGGCGTTGCCGCGACCGGTCGCCGCGTTATGACCTCATCCAGCTCGCCCGGCGTTTCTTTGAAGCAGGAGGGTATTTCCTATATCGCAGGCTCCGATCTGCCGGCGCTGATCGTCAACGTCCAGCGCGGCGGTCCCGGACTCGGCGGTATTCAGCCCTCGCAGTCTGACTATTTCCAGGCGACGAAGGGCGGCGGACACGGCGACTACCATCTGATCGTACTGGCGCCCTGCTCTGTGCAGGAGATGGCGGACATGACGGCGCTCGCCTTCGACCTCGCGGACAAGTACCGCGTGCCCTCCATGCTCCTGGCGGACGGCACAATCGGTCAGATGATGGAGCCGGTCGAACTGCCGCAGGCGCAGGAGCCGGTCTTTGAGGAAAAAGACTGGGCGGTCACCGGCACAAAATGCAAGCGTCCGCACCATATCGTTAACTCTCTGTACTTAGTGCCGGAAGAGCTGGAAAAGAAGAATTTTGAACGCTTCGAGACCTATCGCAGGATCGAAGAGAATGAAGTGCGTTACGAAGCGTTCCGGATGGACGACGCGGAATACTGCGTGGTCGCTTTCGGCATTGCCGCGCGCGTTGCGAAAAACGCGATCGTCGCAGCCAGAAACGAGGGAATCAAGGTCGGTCTGATCCGCCCGATCACGCTCTGGCCGTTCCCGAAAAAAGCGCTCGCCGACGCCGCAAAGCAGTGCAAAGGCTTCCTCTCGGTCGAGCTGTCGATGGGTCAGATGATCGAGGACGTAAAGCTCGCGATCGACTGCAGCCGTCCCGTTCAGCTCTGCAACCGCGCAGGCGGCATGATCCCGTCGCCGGACGAGGTGCTTGCCGGCATCCGCGCACTTTGCGGGCAGGAGGTGTGAAGAATGACCGTATTTGAAAAACCGAAGAGCCTGACCGACGCCGAGCTGCATTACTGCCCCGGCTGCACCCACGGCATCATTCACCGTCTTGTCGCCGAGGCGATCGACGCGCTCGGCATTGAAGGCAGGACGATCGGCGTCGCTCCCGTCGGCTGCGCGGTCATGGCGTATAATTACTTCACCTGCGACATGGTTGAGGCCGCGCACGGCAGAGCGCCCGCCATGGCGACCGGCATCAAGCGCAGTCTTCCCGACCGCATCGTTTTTACCTATCAGGGCGACGGCGATCTTGCCTCCATCGGCATGGCGGAGACCGTTCATGCCGCCACCCGGAATGAAAATATCACCGTGATCTTCGTCAATAACGCGATCTACGGCATGACCGGCGGCCAGATGGCGCCCACCTCGCTGCCCGGGCAGGTGACGCAGACTTCTCCCTACGGCAGAGACGTCGCGACCGCGGGTTATCCCGTGAAGGTTGCGGAGCTGCTTTCCAGCCTCGACGGACCGGAATTCATCGCCAGAGTTGCGGTCAACAACGTTAAAAACGTCAACAACGCGAAGAAAATCATCCAAAAGGCGTTCCAAAACCAGATCGACGGCAAGGGTTTCTCGCTGGTCGAGGTCGTTTCCGCCTGCCCGACGAACTGGGGGATGACCCCGCAGAAAGCGTTGGACTGGATCGACGAAAAGATGATCCCTTACTATCCGCTCGGTATCTATAAGGACAAGAGCGCGACGGAGGAGGCGGCAAAATGACGACACAGATCTTGATCGCCGGATTTGGCGGACAGGGCATCCTGTTTGCCGGCAAATTCCTTGCCAACAAGGGTCTTCTGGAAGGACGCCAGTTGAGTTGGCTTCCATCCTACGGTCCGGAAATGCGCGGCGGCACGGCAAACTGCTCAGTCGTCCTTTCGGATGAGCCGGTCGGTTCGCCGATCGTCAACAAGCCCGACGTGCTGATCGTGATGAATCTGCCGTCTCTGGATAAGTACGAGGACGCGGTCGTCCCCGGCGGAACGATCTTTGTGGATTCCACGCTGATCGGCAGGAAAGTGCAGAGAAATGACGTGCGCGTATTCTATCTTCCCGCGACGCAGCTCGCACAGCAAAACGGCATCGCCACGCTTGCCAACATGATCATGATCGGCAAGGTGCTGAAAGAATGCGATTTCACCGGCTTCGACAATATTGAGGACGCCGTGCGCACCGTGGTCTCTGCGAAGCACGCGGACCTCTTTGACGTCAATCTGAAAGCCTTGAAGCTCGGCCATGATAGCTGAAGACTTCTGCAGAACGGTATAGAAAGGATCTGCGCCATGCACAACGGTCATTTTGTCATAGACGTGCATACCCATGTGTATCCCGCGAAGATCGCGGAAAAGGCTGCCGATGCGACCGGCGGCTTTTACGGGGTCGGACACGAACAGAGCGGCATGGCGGAGGATCTGCTTGCTTGTATGGACGAGGCGGGAATCGACGTGAGCCTGATCCACTCAGTCGCGACCACGCCGAAGCAGGTTTGCTCGATCAATGAGTTTCTGGCCGTAACTGCGAACGCCTCAAAGGGCAGGCTGGTTGGACTCGGCACCCTGCATCCGGACAGTCCGGATCAGGCAGCCGACGTCCGGCGTCTGATCGATCTTGGATTGCGCGGCGTGAAGCTGCATCCCGAGATCCAGAGCTTTGCGCTGGATGATCCGCGCAGCTTCCGTATTTGCGAACTGTGTGAGCAAGCCGGCCTTCCGCTGCTGCTGCACGCCGGCGACCGCCGCTATGACTGCTCCAATCCGAACCGGCTGATCCCGCTGCTGCGGCAATTTCCGCGTCTCAAGGTCATTGGCGCGCATCTGGGCGGCTGGTCGATCTACGAGGAAGCGGCAAGGCAGCTTGCCGGCTTTGAGAATCTCTGGTTCGACTGCTCGTCGACCTTCTACTGGCTGGATCCACAGGTTGCAAAAAGCCTGATCAGAATGCTCGGAACAGATCGCGTGATGTTCGGCTCGGACTATCCGATGTGGACGCCGCAGAAAGAACTGAAAACGCTGCTCGAGCTTGGCTTTACCGACGAGGAGCTGGAATGTATCCTCTCAAAGAACGCAAAATCCGTCTTCTGCATTTAGGATTACGGAAAGGGCGGTCATTGCCTGCTGCGTACGAAAGCAATCTTGAGTTTTTATGATGGAGGAACGCTATGTTTTACTTTCTGCTGCCGACGCTGATGTCGTACAACTTTTTCCTCACGCTTGCCGCTGTGGTTCCTGCGGCGCTCCTGATGCTCAGAATCTATCGCTCGGATCGGCTGGAGAGGGAGTCCGGCGCCATGCTCTGGCGATTGATACGGGCAGGCATTTTTTCGTCCCTGATCGCTTTGGTGGCGGAGAAGGTGTTCGGCGCGATCCTGAACCGCACGGTTTCGCAGGAGAGCCCGCTGTATAACGTCATCTTGTACTTTTTGATCGTCGCGTTTGCGGAGGAGGGAGCCAAGTATTTCCTGCTGAAGCTGCGGTCGTGGAATTCTCCGGAATTCAACTGTCAGTATGACGGCGTGGTATATGCCGTGTTCGTCTCTCTCGGCTTTGCGCTGTGGGAGAATATCAGCTATGTGATGGCGTATGGCTTCTCTACGGCGATCATCCGCGCCCTGACCGCGATCCCGGGACATGCCTGCTTCGGTGTGTTCATGGGCGCTTTCTACGGGATCGCGAAAAGACTTGCAAACAAGGGAAGCACGGCAGCCTCCCGCTGCTATCGTGTTCTGGCCGTCGTCCTTCCCGCGCTGCTGCACGGAACGTATGATTATATCGCCAGCAGTGACGTCAGCGTGTGGTATTTCGTCGGTTTTATCGCCGTGATGTTCATTACG
>CAMUZA010000051.1 GCA_947165085.1 uncultured Clostridia bacterium
ACACCGCCCTTTCACGGCGGTAACATGGGTTCGAGTCCCGTACGGGTCACCAAAATAAGGCCGGTCACTTTCGTGACCGGTCTTATTTTGATCATTCGACACGCGGGACTCGAACATCTAAATGCAACAGTCCTGCGGACTGTTGCCGACCAGTGCGCACACTGGTCGAACTATAATTTCTGCCAAAGGCAGAAATGCAAACGAGTCCCGTACGGGTCACCAAAACAAGAGCAGACGTCTTGTGCGTCTGCTCTTATTTTGCATATCGGAGTGCGGGACTCGAATGGGAATCTGACAGTCCGGCGGACTGTCAGCGGCCGGTGCGCACACCGGTCGAACCTTAATTTCTGCCAACGGCAGAAATGCACGCGAGTCCCGTACGGGTCACCAAAAGCAAGAAACGCTGCAATCACAACGATTGCGGCGTTTTTCTTGTATTTGCAAGGGTTTCCGCCGCTTTCGTCATTCTCATATCTGCGACTTAGATACCTCAAATTGATACCATTCTTGCATATTTGATACACAAAAAGTGTCACAAAAGTGTCATGAAATCCAGAGGAAATATAAAGCAGCCCTGCCGGACAGTGAAGTCCGGCAGGGCTGTTTCTTATGCTTTGGGGATCCCGAACTTCCCGGCGTCTACGACCTTATCGGTCGAAAACGCCGGCGCGGTCCAACACGACCAGCATCCGGATCACGTCCTCGCCGAGGTCGATGATCAACCGTTCGCCTTCTCCGCCCTTGCCGCGCAGAATTCCCATTTTGATCAACTTATCCACAGTCTGGCGATATATTTCTTCCGTAATATCGCCAAGATAGTAGTATCGCTTTTCTTCCGACACCGGGCTGCCTTCGGTATACTTAACGCCGTAGTAATTGCAGACGCCTTGTGCGATCGCCTCCGCGATCTCCGGCTTGTGCACAATGATCCACTCCGCAACCGCAGGAACGTCGTGGAACTCCACTTCGATATAGCAGCACGGAGCGTTGGTCTCACGCTCTTCGTAAAGCTGCGGATATGCGGAAACCCCGTCGCTGCCTCCCGGCGTGATCGGAGCAAGCGTCGCCATGACTGATTTGCAGACCTCGTACCCCGGCGTGTCCAACTTATAACAGAAGATTCGCGTCCCGGATACATTGCCGTTATATGCGTTCGTGTGGATGCAGATATGCAGATCTGCGCCCCATGCGTTGCTTTCTGCCACGCGATCGTACATCCCATCGGTCACGTTCGTGATCGCATCAAAACCGCAGCGGTTTAATGCGGCGACAAGAAGCTGGGCAATCGCACGGCACTGGATCGCCTCAGTCGTGTTGCCTGCTGCGTAAATGTTACGCTCTTGATCCGACGGCGAAATATAGACTTTCTGTGCCATTAGTTTTTTCCTCCTTGCTTTTCAACCTGCGTCCCAAAGCAGAAACTCACGACTGACGTTACGATGATCAGCACGTTCTCCGAAGCAATATCCCCGCGCAGGGCAAGCACTGCGAACACGGCAATCACCGTAAACGTCACGACGGTCTTCACCTTGATAAGGTTTGCGAGATTGATCATAAACCGTTTCATTTCTTCACCTCATTATTTTATGTGTTTCTGTATCAGTTCGTGCAGATAGTAGCAGTCCCCATTGCCGCCTTCGCCGATGTGCTTCTTTCCGGCAATCAGCCGCTCCGAGATCGGCATCTCCGACGGCATCATCGTCAGGCGGAGGATGGTGCTGACGACCTGCTCCTGAATGATCGCCTCACCACGCGAAAATAATCCGAACTTGTTTCCTTTGCGAAACGGGTTCGGATTTTTTTGTATTCCGACTGTGTTAAGGTTACTCCAGACAGGCAAGCACAGACCGGATGCCTTTCCTCGGAAGGAATCGTGAAAGACTGCGGATCAATTTCCTCCTTCATATTGCCTTTTCCTTTGGATTGTGCTATATATTATTATCATGCAATTTTCTTGAATTGAGGGGAGGATTCTTCATGGCTTATAAACGGTTGCTTGCTCTCATCCTTATGCTGCTGATGGTCATTTCCATGTTGCCTGCCGTTCACGCGGGCGCAAGGACGGCTGCTGACGGGGACGTCTGGACGCGGATCTCCGCATTTGAAGACGCCGCGCTTGCCCGGCGCGCTCTCCGCGCGAACGCCGCTCCCACTGCGGCGGACTTTGCAGCCATCTCCGAGGACGTGGAGGAGCTCATCGTAAAATCCGGCGACTGCGTGCCCGGCTCCGTCATCCGCCACGGCAGCTTCTTCTATTGGACCGCCATAAACGGTGACGTCTGCGGTTATTCGCCTGCTCTACGCGCCAAAATGCGCGCCGCAAGCGTGGATCCGGACGCCGATCCCGAAGCGCTCAGCGGCGTTGAGACCGTGAGCTTCGCAGCGAAGGGCAGCAGTCCCGGCAGCACTGACGTCGCGGTCTTCCAGCCGTATCGCGGTCTGGACAGCAACTTCACGAATCAGTATCCCGAGGATGGCGCGCGGATCGCGCAGGCGCTCGGCGGTACCAGCACTACATATAAAACGACCGCCGCGACGGTCGATCAGATTGCCAAGGCGCTGGAGGACTGCGCCGTCGTCATTTTCGACTCCCACGGCGACACCGACTACGCCAATCCGAGCAACACGGAAGACTTCGTCACAAAGGCCAACACCTCTTACCTGTGCATCCAGACCAACGCCGGCTGGACGAGCGCAGACAAGCAGGCCGTGCAGGGTCCCTACGGCACCTATTACCACGCCTACAACGCCGGCAGCTACGGCAGCTTGCGCTACTACTGCGTCGACGGCACCGTTTTTGCCAACCACATGCAGAAGCCCGGATGCAGCAATTTCCTTTGGATGGCGATCTGCCTCGGCATGGCGACCGACGGTATGTATCAGCCGCTCCATGAAAACGGCGTCGAGGTCGTCTACGGCTATTCGCAGTCCGTTTCCTTCGACGGCGACTATGAATACGAAAAATACTTCTGGGATTCCATGCTTGAAGGTCGTAGCGTCGGCGCGTCGTTCGCACATATGAAGGAGCAGGCCGGGTGCGACTGGGATCCCGCCTACTCCGTGTTCTTTACCCTCGCGCGCGCAAGATACAACTTTGTCGCCTTTCCGAACGTCGTCTCCTCCGAGGACGAGTATCAGGGTCATCGCACGGTAAACCCGAAGAGCGCGACCGACAGCTCTGCCGGCAATAACAACGATCCCGCCTACGGCGCGTGCAACATTCAGACCGTCAAATCGACGTGGGCGCTGTTTCCGCAGACTGTCTGCGAACACGACTATGTCCCCGAGGTGACTCCGCCGACCTGCACTGAGGACGGCTACACCACCTATACCTGCTCCAAGTGCGGCAACAGCTATGTGGACGACTACGTAGACGCGCCCGGGCATACCCCAGGCGAGCCGGTCACGGAGAACGAGACCTCGCCGACCTGCACCGAGGTCGGCGGCTATGACACGGTCGTCTGCTGCTCCGTCTGCAGCATTGAGCTCAGCCGCACGCATACGGAGCTTGCCGCCCTCGGTCACGACTGGAGCGAGCCGGAATACGTTTGGTCGGAGGAGCATGCCGGAATCACCGCGAAGCGCACCTGCAAAAACGACGCAAGCCACGTGGAAGCCGAACAAGGCGCGATCACGTCCGAGGTGACGAAGGAAGCGACGATCAACAATGAAGGCGAGATCGTCTATACCGCGACATTTACGAACCCGGCGTTTGAATCGCAGACCGCAAAGGCCGTCCTGCCGAAGCTCGACGACGGTCTTCCCTGCGACGGCGGCGAGAGCTGCCCCGGCGGGAGATTTACCGATATGCCCGCCAAAGGCGACTGGGCGCATGATCCGATCGACTGGGCGTTCGTACACGGCGTAACCGCCGGCACCTCGGCAACCACCTTCAGTCCGAACGCCGGCTGTACCAGAGCGCAGGTCGTGACCTTCCTCTGGAGAGCCGCCGACATGCCGGAGCCATCTGCCGAAGCCAATCCGTTCACGGACGTGACCGCGGACGCCTACTATTACAAAGCCGTCCTCTGGGCGGTTGAAAACAACATGACTGCCGGTACCTCGGAAACCGCCTTCAGTCCGGACGCCACCTGTACCCGCGCGCAGATCGTGACCTTCCTCTGGCGCTATGAAGGCGCGCCCGCTCCCGCGGCGGCAGTCAATCCGTTCAAAGACGTACCGCAGGACTCCTACTACGAAAAGGCAGTTCTCTGGGCATCCGAAAACGGCGTAACCGCAGGCACCTCGGCGACCGCGTTCAGCCCGAATGACACCTGCACCAGAGCGCAGGTCGTGACTTTCCTGTACCGCGACCTTGTAAAGTAAACGCAAACAAAAAGAATCGGCATAGCTGACGCTATGCCGATTCTTTTTCGGAACGGCGGGTTCCTTGGCGCATTCTGCTGCGCCGATTCCGCTCGGATCGGTTGCCCGGTTATTCGGCCTCTTTCTTTTTGAGGCTGAAGACGAACATGACCGCAGTGCACGCTGCAGCGCCGATCTGGAGGATCAGGGCGATGATGCCGCATGCAGCCAGTCTGCCGCCGAAGATCAATTCCAGCAGCATGTCGATAAATACAAACGCAGCGCAAAGCAACGTGATGAACGACAGCTTCTTGCCTGCTTTGGCGATGCCGATCATCGGCATCAGCATCAGCGCGATAGCGAAGAGGTTCAGATTGGCAACCTCAAAAATGCAGGCGAAGGGAGCGGTTCCCGGGTGGGCAAAGCACGAGAGAATCAGAGAAACGAACAGCAGACCCACAGCGACCCACTGCAGGATCTTGCTCAGGTCCATCGGAGCGCGCGGTGCGTACTGAGGCGGCATCGGATAGCCCGCAGGATAGCCTGCCGGAGGAGCCTGGTAGCCTGCAGGGGGAGCCGGATAGCTGTTTGCCGGCTGGATCGGAGTGCCGCAGTTGGGGCAGAAAGGCTGATTGTTTTCAACCTGTGCGCCGCATTTCGGACAGAACATGGAAGAAACCTCCTTAGTATAATGTTAGAATGTGCCAGATATAAATATTATAACATGTTATTCCGGGATGTCAATGCTAATATGCCCGTTTCTGCGCCTCACGCTGTATAAAAATGCAGCCCCGGAAGTCCTCAGACTCCCGGGGCGTTGTTTGACGCATTATAATCGGTTCTGTTAGTTATAGTAATACGGGATCAGGCAAACGACATCTTCGTCGATCTTCTCCGCGTCGCCGCCATCCCAGTCATACAGCTCGCCCGTGTAGGACTTGGTGCTGTAGTCGTACAGATAAAGCACATGACCGTTCGGAAGCACTGCGTAGTCATAGACGTCGTCGGCAATCTTCACCGCTTCGCCGTCGTAAACCTTCAAGGTTCCCGTGCCTTTGTTGTAATCGACGTAGTAGTACAGTTTTGTTCTGTCTTCTGACAAGCCAACGCTGCGCGTACTGACGTCATCGTCCACTTTTTTGCCGTTGATATACATCTCGCCCTTGGAGTCCTTGTAATCCTTGAAATAGAGGAACTCATCGTCATTGGTAAAGCCGCAGGGTCCGTCGGCGTAAACGTCCTCGTCAAAGGATTCCGGCTTTCCCGGCTCATCGGAGATCTCCATGCGGTAGAGCGTGCCCTCGTCCTTGTCATTCACGTCGTCAACGAAATACGCAAGGGTGCCGGCGTCATTGATCGCGATTTCGATGTTCTTCGCATCTTCCACGTTGACCTTCGCAGCGTTCCCCTTGACTGCAATAAACAGCTCGGCGTCGTCGCCGTCCTTCACCGTGTACGCGATCACCGGCGCGTCAAGCGCGTAACCGCACCAGCCGTTATAATCTTCTGCTTCTGCAATGACAGTGGTTTCCTCGCCGTCATAGTAGCAGAGAGAATACGAAGAATCGTAATAGTATTCGGCCTCTTCCTCGCTGCTCTCGGGCTTTTCGCTCTTCTGATAATAGAAATCGCCGGAGTCATAGATCTTGAGGACCCAGTCAACGTCAGTCGCAATTTTTTCCTTCTCGCTGTCTTCCTTCAGCTCCTGTCGGAAGAGGGCGTCGTCCTTGGTGTAATAAATGGTCTTAAATTCCTCGTCGATATGCTCGATCGAAGCCTCGCTTGCGATCTTGATCTTGTCCTCGCCGCGCTCCTTGAAGTAGAGATTTCCATCCTGATCGCGATAGACGATTCTCCCGCCGTCGTCGGAAACACGGAAATAACGAATATCGCTTGCGATCTTCTCCTTGTCCTCGCCGACCTCGTACTGATAGAGATTTCTGTCTTTCATGTAGGTCACAAGCTTGCCGCTGCTGCTGACGGAATAACGGGAAACGCTGGAATCGATCTTCTCCGCTTCCGCGTCCGCGTCCAGTTCCTTGTAGTATAAGTTGAAGTCGCCGCCGCTGTACTTATCCGGGAAGAAAATGTACTTGCCGTCTTCGCTCACGGTAGTATAATCACTGAGTTCGTCGATCGCTTCTTCCAAATCGGCGTTGTCAACGCCATCCCTGTCGACCAGACGGCTCGTCACCTGCCACGGGTCGCCGCCGAGGTCGGAGAAGAAGATTTCCTTATCCTTCACATAGAGCGCATAACTGGGCTTCTTGCCGCCGCCGCCGCTGAAGATCAGGACGCAAAGGATCACTATCGCGGCAACCGCCGCGACGCCGATGCCGCCGAACAGGAGCGCTTTCTTGGGGAAGCCCTTTTTGGCAGGAGCCGGTACAGGTGCGGGAGCGGGTGCGGGAGCGGGGGCACGGTATGCAGGCGCGGGAGCCGGAGCCGCCGGTGCATACGTCGGTGCAGGAGCAGGCGCGGGAGCCGGCGCTGCCGGAGCAATTGCGGTGCCGCAGCCGGGGCAGAATTTTGCGCCGTCATTCAGCTGTCTGCCGCATTTCGGACATACGATCATGGTTTCATCCTCCTTAAAAATGATTACATGGTAATCCGCTGCGGCGAAAGCCGTCTCGCCGTCAGCATTTTTTCAGCTTCTTCATCCGGGCAACAGAAACTGACTGCCGCAAAGCGCCGCGCTGTTTTCCCGCTGCTGCGATGCGGTCAATCCTGTTACCATTAACCCTTCCCTCTATACTCGGAAGCCGTTTAGAACAGTATAGCATAAAAACGCGGAAAAGTCGATGTTTTTCTATCATATCGCTGTATTTTCTTCTATTGCATCCTCACGGTCTGCTGCGGAACGCTCACGCCAGACCGGGTTTGCACGGTTTGCCGCTTTTTCTGCGGTAGTCGTAGTAGAGCTCCTCCGTCGCGAGCGCCATCTTCGTCACGGAAAAGTCGCAGTCGTGCGGGTAGCAATACCAGGTGTCCGTCAGGGTGTTGAGATCGACGCAGTCGCCGTGCTTAAACAGGTATTCATACTCGATATGGCAGGAATAGAGCGACGGCACGGTTTTCTCCATGGTATAGACCTTGCCGTCCTCCGCCGTGACGGTGACCTTGAAGCCGTCCATATCGTGCGTCATTTTCCCCTCGCCGAGACGGATATAGCCCTTCGCGTTCGGCAGACTGTCGACCGTCACGGGCAGTTCGCCGGTCGAATAGGCGCCGGCGGCGACCTCCTTTTTGACGTTCTCGCGCTCCCACTCGTACCAGTCGGGAATGTGGGAGAATTCCGTCTCGCCCTCGCGCGCCTCCAGCTCGCCCAGCTCCGTCATGGTCCATTCTTTGCCGCAGGACCTGCAGCGCAGGGTGATCCCCTCGGATTCCATGCGATACTCTTTCCCGCAGTGCGGGCACTGGTAGAGGATCTTCTCCAGACCGACCGCGCGGTCGGCGCAGGTGACGCGGATGTTGTTCTCTTTCTGCCACCGGAAGTCGTCATACTGAAATTCCCGCACGATCCGCGCGTTGATTTCGTCGACTGGCAGGCTTTCGACCTCCTCCGCCGTGAGCAGGAGCTTCATCTCCGCCTCCGTCGGCTTCACGCCGCGCTCATGGCGCGTGTTCCAGAAGGGGTGGTTGATATGGTCGCCGTGGCAGATCAGCGTGACGACCGGGACTTTCAGCAGCTTGCAGAGCTTGCCCAAGGACTCCGGCAGCGGCGCGGTCGTGCCGCAGAGAGAGTAGCGCGCCTCGGGGTAGAGCGCCACGATCCCCTTCATATTGACGACCTCGATCAGATGGCGCACCACAAGCGGGTCGTTTGTGAACTTCCGCTTGCAGATACAGCCGATGTTCCGCAGGAGCCATTCTCTGCCGATGAAGCCGTCGATCGCGACGACGTAGTTGCCGAACTGCGGGAACGTCGCCCTTGTGGACACGCTCATGTCGAAAAAGGCGTTGTGATTGCCCAGCAGGACGTAGGGCGGCTTCAGGCCCTCCACGCCTGCCTTTGTGATCTTCGTCTTGTGCTTCCAGATGTTGGGGAAAGCGAGCGCCCACGCGATCGGCTTCAGAAACCACCGGCATCGCACGGGCTTTTTCTTCATGTCATAGCGCACAAAATTGTCGTTGTCCATACCTCTGCCTTCTCTCATTTCGGTGTTTCATAATTAGTATTATGATGGAAAAGCAGCCGATTGTCAAGATTTCCCATGAGGCGGTCAGCGCAGAATTCCGTATGGCAGCATATTCCCGGGGGAAACGGCTTGAACGGAACGTGCAAAGTGTGGTATAATACAAAAAAATAGAAACGAGCCGCAAAGAAGGAGGTCTATCTGATGAAACGAATTCTTGCACTTACGCTCTGCCTGGTCATGCTCCTGTCGGTACTTCCGATTTCCGTCTTTGCCGAGGATGGCAAGATCACGCCGGTCGCCACGCGGCTGGCAGCGGTCGGTGCGGACGGCAATTCCTACGTCTACTGCGTCTATTCCGCCGAGGAAGACTACGGCGCGGACTACTTCGCCGCCGTCGAGTACGTGGAGTGGGATGCGGAGCACGATATCACGTCCCTGTCGATCCCCGCCTACGTTCCCTATGAGGACGCGAGTATCCCCGTGCGCTATATCAGTCTGCCCGAAAACAGCACGTTCCGCTACGGCTGTCTGAGCGACCTGAGCGGCCCGCTGCACGATACGCTGCGCGAAGTCAACATCCCCGAAACTGCGGAGTTTATCTCCCGGCAGGCGTTCTGGAAATGCACGCAGCTCCGGACCGTCACCCTCCATGAGGGACTGAGATCCATCGGCTACGGCGCCTTTTTCGGCGACGCCGCGCTTGCAGAGCTGGCGCTGCCGTCCAAGCTCGAAACACTGGGCGAAGCCTGCTTCAAGGGCTGCACTGCCCTTTCCGCCGTCGATTTTTCGAAAGTGACCGCCCTGCGGGCGATCCCGAAGGAAGCGTTTTACAGCGTCGGCGTCACGGACGTCGAGCTGCCCGAGGGCGTGACGACCGTCGGCGTCGAGGCATTCCGCAATTCCGCCGTCCGCCGGCTTTCCTTCCCGTCCACGCTCCAGACGCTGGAGGCAGGCTGCTTTGAGGACTGCAAGAGCCTGCAGACCGTTCTCTTTGCCGAGCGCACCGATCCCGCGTTCCGCACGATCAACGGCTTCGCCTCCTGCTCCGCGCTGACAGATATTCAGATTCCGGACACCGTGCGCACGATCGGCAGCGGCGCGTTCTACCGGTGCGGTCTGACCTCCCTCATCCTCCCCGCCTCCGTAGAACTGATCGAAAACAAGGCGTTCGGCTTTAATAAGGACCTTGCGAGCCTTGTAATTCTGCCCGGCACGACGCCCTTGACGATCGGCCCGCTGGCGTTCCAGTACTGCTCCGCGCTGGGCGCGTCAACCGTCACCCTCCCCAAGCGCGTGACTGAGCTGCAGGAGGGCTGCTTCTCCAACATTCCGGCGGCGGTCAGTCCGTCGTATCTGATTTATAACGACCGTTTGCGCCTCGTGGACAACGAAGCCTATACCCAGCAGAACTGGGAGGGCGGACTGCCGATCGTCACGAGCGCGGGCGGCGAGAACGCGCCCGACCCGTGGTTCGGCTGCATCGGCAATCCGACGATCCGTTACCCCGCAGCGATGACCGAGGCAACCGCGCCGAGCTTCCTGCAGTACAAGGCTTTCTGCGAGCAGAACGCGGACGGCAGAGTCCACCCCGTTTTTGAGACCTTCGACGCGGCGCAGCCGCAGACCTATACTGTCTCCGGTCTTGTACCCGAACAAGCAGAAGTCGCCGTCGCGTCCGGCGGCGCGCTCGTCGCCGTGACCCGCAGCGGACGGCAGTTTGCCGCGCAGGCTGCAGCCGAGCTTCCCGTCACCGTGTCCGTCACGCTCGACGGCTGCGCCGAGCGCACGTTCCGAAAGGACGGCGCGGACTTCCGCGCCGACTGGGATATCGGCGATCTGACCCTTGACAGCTTCACTCCGCTGGATACGACCGGCGACCTTGCGATCAGCGTGACCGGCGCGGAGGACGCCAATCTCGCCATTCTGGACGCTGCGGGCAAGCTGGCTGCCTCCGGCAAGGCAAACGGGAGCTTCTTTCTCGCCGCCGATCTTCCCGCCGGAACCTACACCGTGCTTGGCTTCGGTGACAATCCCTATGTAAGCGCGGTCTCGGCCGAAAGCGACCTGCTTGCCCTCGGGATCAAGGACTACGGCAAGAAAGAAAACGTCGCCGTCGCGTGCGGCGAGCAGACTGCGCTGGAGCTGGCTGTTCCCGCCCTCAACCTCGGCGCGGGCATACTTGATAAGGGCGGCGTTCTGCTCGCGCAGCAGCAGCTTGCGCCGGGCGTGGAATTCACCGTCCGCGTCAACTATAAGATGAATGCGGAGCATCCCGCGGAGCAACTGACCTTCAACGTTCCCGACGGCTTGACGATCGTTTCCGTCGCGTCACAGAACAAGACCTACGGAGCAGCCGCGGTCATTGAACCTGACGCCGCGGACAGCCGGGAGTCCGTGATCAGCCTTGCCCTGCGGGCGGAGAAGACCGGCGCCTACGCAGTAAGCGCGGCGATCTCGTCCGGCTCGATCACCGTTCCGCTCGGCAGCGCGAACTGCCGCGTGAAGGATTTGGTCCTTGAACTGCCGGAGACCTTCGTACATGACCGTAACGTTCCCGTGACGGTCTACGCCGCGCCGAACACGACCGTTACCCTGCAGGCGGGTATCGGCGAGCCGGTCAAGGTCACGACGAATCGCAACGGCACTTACCGCGGGCTCATTTCTCTGCCAGGTGAGACCGTCGGCGGCACGCGCACCGCGATCATCGCCTCCACGGGCGAGACCGCCGTCCATCAGAGCGCGGTCATGGCGCCGATGGAAGCGCAGATTCAGGAATCCTACTTTATCCACGCCGGAGCGCAGACCTACGGTCACAGAGACGGCGTGAACGTCTCCGGCGGCTACTACACCTACGTCGCAAACGGTGACGAAAAGAACAAATACTGGACCTACAGCGTAACGTTCGAGGGCAGCCTTCTGACGGATCAGGTGACCCTGAACGTATATATGATGGACGGCAGCGTCCGCCATGAGGCGATGAGCCTCGCTTCCGTGGAAAACGGTGCGACCGGCTACCGTCAAACCTACGTCTGCACGGTTTACATTGAACAGGGCGGCGATCACGTCTTCTTCCCGAATCTCGTTCCAACGGGCTATGACGTGACCTTTACCTACATGGGACGCGCCTTCACGATGGACGCAGACGCCGTGATCTATATCCGGCAGCTCGCCGCGATCGACGACGGCGGCTGGCGGCAGGGTGTAGACGGTATGCTCGGTGAATACGGCTTAGCCCCCGGCGACGCCGACGGTATCTTCGACCACGGCTCTATCGCGGACATTCCCGGCTTTGACGAGCTTCCGCCGGACGTGCAGGACGCCGCGCTGCAATACGAGCAGGCTTCTTCGGACGCGCTGGACGCGATGCTCGACCTGCTCGGCTGCGACGGCGACTGGAGCGACTATGACGACGCGGACGACTTCCTTGAAGACCTCGGCGTCGACTATGACACCGGCGTTCCCTACGACCCCGACGCCCTGGCGGACGACGGCTTCACCGTCACCCCGCCGGACGCAGACGGCAATTCCTTCGCCTTCCGCGATGCGCCGACGGACGACGGCGGCAGCAGGTACGAATACCGCGACAACGGCGGCACGTCTCTGACCGTCGACGCGCAAAAAGAGGCGATCAACAACGCCAGCCTGACCGCGGCAGGCTTCTCCCTCGACGCGCTGACCGAGGCTGCGGAAAACTTCTCGCTCAAGAAAGCGGGGATCAAACCGGAATGGCTCGACGCGCACCCCGACATTCAAAAGGGATTCAACAAGCTCTCGGGCGTCGGCAAGGTCGGCGGGGCGCTGCTCGGCGGCGCACTTGACTTCTATCAGGTCGCCAACGACGCGAACGACTACGTCTCCGCCGTAACCGAGTACGAGAAGCTCAAGGGCGAGCTGGAAAACGCCCGTATCTATCAGGACTATTACAAGAGCCATAACTATTCCGACGTCTGCCAGTGGGCGATCCGCGATGAGATCGCTGCGGGCGAGCGCCTGCTCGATCTGCTCCGCAAGCAGAAGAATCACGCCCTGCTCGACACGGTTGTCGGCGCCGGCTTCACCGCGGCGGGCATCATCGCCGCCCTGCCCTCGGCGGGCAGCGGACTCGCCGCCGTCGAAGCGCTGAACGCGATCTACGACGTGCTGTCCAACGCGATCAATCTCAACCGCTCCTCACAGATCGTTCAGAAGCTGGCGGACTACGTCAACGCGATGAATCAGCGCTATCAGCGCTGCGGCAGTCTCAAGAAGAAGGGCGACTGCTCCTTCGCCACCCGCATGGATCCCTCCGGCATCGTCTACGAGGCAGTGGAGTCCAATCTGCTGTCCGGCGTCACGGCGACCTGCTTCGACGTGACCAACGGCACGGTCTGGGACGGCGCTCCGTTCGGCGAGACGAATCCGCAGGTCACCGGTCCTGAAGGCTTCTACGCCTGGGACGTGCCCGTGGGCGACTGGCGCGTGGACTTCTATAAAGAAGGCTACGAAAAGGCGTCTACACCGGTCGTCACCGTGCCGCCTCCCCAGATGGGACTGAAAACCGGCATGATCGCCAAGGAGGCTCCGAAGATCGCGGCCGTCCACGCTTATCCGGACTATGTGGAATTCGTCTTCACGCAGTACATGCGCACCGTGGATCAGCTCAGCATTCCGTCCGGCTACACCGCGGAATGGGTCGATCCCGAGCCGATCTTTGACGGCTGCAAAACCTGCTTTGCGACCGTCCTGCACCTGATCCCGGACGCTCCGGCAGCGCTCGGCAGCAAGGTTGAACTCAAGCTTGGCGGCGCGAAGAACTACGCTGATAAGCCGCTAAGCACCTATGCGGGTACACTGACGGTCGAGCCGAGACCTGCTTCCATGCTTCTGAATTATGAAGATCAGATCGCGCTCTTCCTCAGCGAGGAGCCTGCGCCCAGAGTGACCGCACAGATTCTGGACGCTGACGGCAAGCCCCTGCAGGGCTTGACCGTGCGCGCCGACGGCTATAGCGATCTGCTCGCGTCCGTCAAGGCGGTCCGCGCCGTGACGGACGAGAACGGCGTCGCGGTCTTTGAGATCAAGGCGCTGCTGCCCGGCATGACGGAACTGACGCTGTCGGTCGAGGGCACTTCCCTCTCCGAAACGCTGCCGCTCAGAATTGAGGTCGAATCCAATCAGGTCGCCCGACCCACCGCGACGGTCGGCGAGACCGTGATCGGTGCGGGCGCGCCGAAGGACAATTATCTGACCGTCGACGAGGGCGCGGTGCTTACCCTGTCCTGCGCAACCGAAGGCACAGTGATCTACTACACGCTGAATGATACCTGCCCGTGTCAGGATACGGCGAACCGTGTCGCCTACACCGCGCCGATCCCGCTGACGGAAAGCGGCTATTACCGCATTTCCGCCTACAAGCCCGGCATGGAATACAGCGAGCGGCTGAATCTGCACATCACCGTGAACAGCAAACCCGTGGAACGCACGAATCCCTTTACGGACGTCGAGGAGGGCGCGTACTACTACGACGCGGTGCTTTGGGCGGCGAACGCCGAGCCGCAGGTCACGTCCGGCACGAGCGCGACGACCTTCAGTCCCGACGCCACCTGCACCAGAGCGCAGGTTGTGACCTTCCTCTGGAGAGCGAAAGGCTGTCCGGAGCCGGCGATCGCGGCAAATCCGTTCTCTGACGTGAAGCAGAGTGATTACTATTACAGGGCGGTCCTCTGGGCGCTCGAAAACGAAGTCACGACCGGCACCTCGGCGACGACGTTCAGTCCCGACGCAGGCTGCACCAGAGCGCAGGTCGTCACCTTCCTCTGGCGGTGCGAGGGCAAAGCCGCGCCGAGCAGCTCAGCGAACCCCTTCAAGGACGTTACCGGCGGCTACTACTATGACGCCGTTCTGTGGGCAGTCGAAAAGAACATCACGAAGGGCACGTCCGACACGACCTTCAGCCCGGACAGCACCTGTACGAGAGGTCAGATCGTGACCTTCCTGTACCGCGACCTCGGCTGACTTCAGGACTGGACAAATAGTCCGCCGGCTATGTAAAACTGAAGTGAACCCCAAAAGTTAGACATTTTAAAATTAGGCGACCTGAAGGGTCTGG
>CAMUZA010000052.1 GCA_947165085.1 uncultured Clostridia bacterium
CACCCCATTCGTTAGTAGTATACCATACTTGTCTAACAAATGGGGTGCTGTTCAGCCGGTGCGCCTTCTTTATATTCATTTATGCGGCGTTACGGCTGCGCGACGGCGGCTTCGAAAAACGCCGTCACCTGCTCCATATATGTCTCGTCCAGCTCGTTGGCAAGCGCCTTATCCACCGCGGCGTCCTCCGGCAGATCCGTGACGTATGCGGCGGCGGCGGAAGAGAGCCACGGCGTGCTATGCTCGTTGCGCCAGGCAGCGTCTACCGTGAGGCTGCTGACGTTTGGATCGTCCGTGATCGTCTCGTCTCGCAGAAGTCCGCAATCGTGCGGCACTCTGTCGTCGGAGCTGCTCTCGATCAGAAGCACCGGCCGCTGACTCCGCCGGATCGCTTCGGTCGCCGAAACGTCCGCCTCTGAGCCGAAAAGGAAGACGTTCTCCAGCAGCAGGAACGGATACTGCAGCGCGGCGATCGGTCCGACCCGCGCCTTGGCGTGGTAGTACATGAGAGAGATCGGAGAATCAAACCCGCAGACGCAGACCGCCGCGCGAATCGGAACCTCGCCGTCCAGCGCGGTCGCGGCGGCATAGGCGCCGGCGCTGTGACCGTACAGCACGATCGGCAGCGTCTCCGACCGCGCCTGCTGCGTATCGAGGAAGGCAAGCAGATCCAGCCGGATCTGCTGCAGGCCGATGATCCCGCGCCCTTCGCTCTCGCCGACGCCCGTAGCGTCCCAGGTCACGACCGACCACCCGCGGTCAAGAAAGTACAGGATCTCCGGCAGGTGCGCGTCCGCGCCGGCGCCGATCCCGTTGATCACGACGATCAAGCCTTTCGGATCCGCAACGTCGTAGCGGCAGCCAGCGAGCGTGTTGTCTCCCGACAGGAAGGTGAACGTCTCGCGCGGATAGGCGGACTGGTCGATCTCCGCATAGCACAGACGGTAACCGGGGTCGCCGTCATACCGCGGGAAGAGCACGCGGAACACCACGGCGGAGATCAGCATGGAGCTCAAAGCGTAGATGAGCAGAACGATCAAAAGCCGCTTCAATCCCTTTCGGAGGGAGCCTCCGCGCCGGACGGTATTCGGTTGTCGCATAAGCCACTTCCTTTCCGGCGCAACGCCAGTATTGACAGCTTTTCCGATTGTTATACCTCACGGCAAAAAACACGCGGCGCAGAACCGGCGCCGCGTGTTTTGTCACAGCATCAAGTGAAATCGTAGAGGTCGATGAAGTCGTCAAAGAATCTGACGTACCCGCGCGGATCGGCAATCGCCCAAATGATGATCACAGCAAAAATGACCGTCATGATGATGCTGACGATAAGACCCGCCTTGCAGAGGATGTAGCCGACCTTGGACGCGCCGGTCAGCGTGCCGCCCTGCCGGACGTACGAGCTGCCCTTGCTTCTGCCGATCGCGCCGAGAATGATGCCGACGAAAGCGGCGACGCACGAAAATCCAAAGACCAGACTGAGAATGCCAAACACCAGGGTATTCGGCTGCGGACCCGCGCTGCGCTGCGGCTGCGGATAATTGTAGCTGTTATAGTTACCGTAGTTATTGTTGTAATCCATTCGAATTCTCCTTTCCTGCGATTGCGGAAACCGCTGATTTTAGTTTAGCAGACTTTCCGAAAAAATCAACAGTTTTTTCGCTGCGGACCGCCGCCCGCCGATTCCGGACGGGAAAACGCGGCTGCCCAAACGGACAGCCGCGTGAGCGTGTCAAAAAAGTCTTTTTGACACGCTCATGCGGATTTTCAAACCTAAAATCAGTTTGAAAATCCTGCTTTATGGAACGTGAAAGACAACCCTGACGGTTTTCTTTCACACTTTCTTTCCCTCCGAATTACTAACTCTCCACCTTTTTTGAAAGATTGACGCGGCTGCCCAAACGGACAGCCGCGTTTTCCCCAAAGAGCGATCAATCAATAGAATCTGAAAGCGCTCGGGTCGGCAATGCTCAGGATTACGAGCAGAACGACGCAAACCGTGCCGATGATGCTGAGGATAAGGCCGACCTTGCTGAGAATGTAACCGACCTTCGACGCGCCGGTCAGGGTGCCGCCCTGCTGGATGTATGCGTTGCCCTTGCTTCTGCCGATCGCGCCGAGAATGATACCGACAATGAAAGAGCTGAACACAAGGCTCAGGATGCCGAAGACAAGCGTGTTCGGCTGCGGACCTGCGTTGCGCTGCGGAGCGGGCTGATATGCCGGCTGCGGAGCGGGCTGATACTGGGGCTGCTGATAGTTATTATTGTAGTCCATGATTACTCTCCTTTCTCTCATTTGGGATATCGCTGTTTTTAGTGTAGCACATAAAAACGGAATAATCAATAGTGCAAACTCGTTTAATCGAGATAATATGCAAGAATGCGGAAGAAACGGAAATATTCGTCAAGATCCGTCGTGAGCGCGATGATGAAAAGCAGTATATGGACGAACGTCATCACGATGCTGACAATGACGCCGGCTTTGCAAAGAATGTATCCGGTCTTTGACGCGCCGGTCAGGATGCCGCCCCGCGCGAGATAATTGTTGCCCTTGTTTCTGCCGATCGCGCCGAGAACGATGCCGGCGATGCTGACAGCGAACGCGAGCGCGAGGCTCAGAATGCCGAACACCAGAAGATTCGGCTGCGGTCCGGCGGCCGGACGGTAGTGCGGTATATATCGCGGCGCATTCGACGGCTGCGGGACGAGCGGATCCGGCTGATACCAGAGTTGCTCCGGCTGATGCCAGTACTGCTGCGGGTCGTCCTTGTACGGTTCCATTGCAGTTCTCCCTTCTCTCTACAGGGTGGTCAGAAACGACACGATCGCCTCGTCGTAGGCTTCCGTGTTGATGATACGGATACGCGAGTGTTGTCCCTTGTCGAACCAGACGATCCGCTTCTCGGACGGGCATTTGTCGAACAGCTCCTGCGCCTTGTCCGGCGAGGAATACTGGTCCATCCGGCTATGCAGGAAGAGGATCGGCTTTTTCAGCCGGTCAATGCGCCAGAGCGGTCCGTCCGTCACGACGTTCGCGCCGGAGAAGACGCGGATCCACAGCATCGTCATCTGCATGATCGGGAAGCGCGGCTTGGTCGGCCGGTCGACGATCATGTGATTGCGGAAGGATTCGTAGAAATTGACGTACATGCCCTCGGCGCATAGTCCCTCGATATAGTCCGGGCAGTCCTCGCTGACACAGGCGAACAGCGCGGCGGACGCGCCGATGCAGATTCCGTGCAGGAAGACCTTGTCGTTTCCGATCTCGTCGTGCAGCAGTCGGCTCCACGCCAGAAGATCGCGGTATTCCTTGTAGCCCAGCGAGGAGATTTTTCCCTCGGACAGGCCGTGTGCGCGGTTGTCGATCACGAGGACGTTATAGCCCGCGCGACGGAACGGCTCGGCGAAATAGTAGGAATAGAGCAGCGATTCCATGCGCCCGGCGATGATGATCGCCGCCTTCTTTCCGCCGAAATCAAAGTATTCCCCGACGAGCTTCAAGCCGTCGCTGGTCACGCCGACCTCGCGCTTGCGGTGACGGTACGTTTCCTCCCAGGCAAGTCCGATGTCAAACATGCGGCGGTATTCCTCGTCATCCGGAATGCTGCACGAGCGGTCCCATTTGGTTGGCTTCGTCCGCACCAGCAGGATCGTATACAGGACGCCGGAAAGCAGAAGGACCGGAAACAGCCCGAAAAGAAGGAAAACGGCGAGCAGGATCCACCAGATCATTTGTTACCTCCGATTCTTACATGACGCCCAGTACCCAGTGATAGATCTCCTGGCCCGCGTCGATGAATTCAAGCTCCAGCATGGGCAGCCGCTCCGCGACTGCGTCGGCAAGCTCCGCCTCCAGATCCTCGGATACGCCGCTGCCGCGGAAGACGATGCAGGTCTCCAGATCCTCGATCCCGTCGATCAGAAGCAGCGCGTTCACGATCGCCGCCTTCCAGTCTTCGTTTACGCAGACGAGTTCACCGTCCAGGAACGCGATTTCCTCGCCCTTTTTGCACCGGATCTCGTGATAGCTGTAATCCCGCGAGGCGGTCGCCTCGCTGAGGGTCACGACGCCCTCTGCGCCGCGCCGCATCTGCGTAAGCCGTTTCTCCACGTCATCGCCGTCCGGAATGTCCATCGCGAGCGCGAAGTACCCCTCGGCGCAGCTGACGGTCGGCAGGACGGTCACGCGCTTGTTCCTGCACAGTCCCGCCGCCTGCTCCGCAGCGGGGATGATGTTCTTGCTGTTCGGCAGGACGGCGATCTCGTCCGCGTCGAGCTGTTCAAAGGCGGTGACGAACTCCTGCGACGAGGTGTTCATCGTTGCGCCGCCGTCGAGCACGCAGTCCGCGCCGAGCGATTCGAACAGGGCGCGCATGCCGCCGCCGTTCGCCACCGCGACGATGGCGAGCGGCTTATGCCGAGCGGGCTGCGCGTCGCGGTCATGCTCGTTGTGCTGCACCTGCATATTTTCGAGCTTAAACGTGAGGAATTCGCCGTATTTCTGCGACAACTGAATGATGTGCGCCGGCTTTTTCGTATGGACATGGCACTTGACGCGCTTGTCGTTCTGCACGCAGACGATGGAATTGCCGAGCTTTTCCAGCGCGGCGAGATAGGTCTGCAGACGGAAATTCCGGCTGTAGGCTTCGCCGTTCATCAGCTGCAGCAGAAAGTCCATGCAGTAGCCGTCGACAAACTCGCTGTTTTCGTCAAACAGGCTGAGGTCCGGTCCCGCCGCGGCGGGACTCGCGCGCTTTTCCAGCGGCTCTGCGTCGATCTTCTCGCCGCGCAGATACCTGAGCATGCCCTCGAAGATCAGGATAAACCCCGTCGCGCCGCTGTCGATCACGCCCGCTTCTTTCAGCACCGGAAGCATTTCCGGCGTCTGCGAAAGCGTCTTGCGCATCTCCGCGATATACATCGACAGGATCACGTCGATCCCGCTGCTGCGCGTGATTTGCGAGCGGATATGCTCGATGCCCTCTCTGGAGACGGTCAGGAGCGTTCCCTCGACCGGCTGCAGGACGGACTCATAGGCGGAGCGATAGCCGCGGATCAGACCGTTGCGCAGCTCGCCCGGGCCGATCAGCGCTGCGCGGGAAAGCTCCTGGCTGAAGCCGTAGAAGAACTGCGACAGGATCACGCCGGAGTTTCCCCGCGCGCCGAGCAGCATGCCCGCGGAGAGCGATTTCAAATATGGACCGACCTCGGTGCTGCTGACTGCGTTCTGCAGCCCGTGACCGAGCGTCATGGTCATGTTGGTGCCGGTGTCGCCGTCGGGCACCGGAAAGACGTTGAGCCGGTTGATCTCCGCCTCGTGCAGGCGCAGATTCGCATAGCCCGCGCGGAGCATGCGCTCGAGCTCAATGCCGTTGACGCGCTTGATTGCCATAAAATCAGTTCCTAATGATTATTTCTTTGTCTTTTTGCCCATATCCTGCACGCCCTTCGGCAGCAGGAAGCTGACCGCGAACGCCACGACCATGGCGACCGCGCAGATCACGGTCATGTAGCTGACCAGCTCCTTCTTTTTCAGCAGCGTCAGCACGGCGGTTCCGCCGATGCCGGTCGCGACGCCGGAAAACAGACCCTGGACCGCAAAGTACATGGCGGCGTTGGAAACGCCGGTCTTCTTTTCTTCTTCCGCGGCCAGCTCAGAGGGGACCGAATACGCGACGGAGAACATCGCGCCGATGCCGAAGGAGGAGATCAGACCCATGACGATGGAAAGCACGGTTTTCAGCGTGCCCGCCTCCAGCCTGGAAACGCCGTACATGCCCAGCATGCCGACGGCAAAGATCAGCAGAATATAGCGGAAGGAGAAGCCGAAGCCGCGGCTGTGCGTGAGCTTGTTGTAAAGCAGAAGCGTCAGCGGGACCGGCGCGAACGACGCCATCATGACGAAGATCATGCTCATGCCGGACACTGAGAAATACTCGTTGATGCCGCTGAGGAAGAGCTGCACGCCGAAGGTCATAAAGGAGTAGACGAGCATCCAGAGGATGTAATTTTTGTTCCTGCACGTGTAAGCGATGGACGCGAAGAGGTTGACCGGCTTGACGGTTTGTCCGTTCTCCTCGACGATCACGCCGTCCTTCGTGGAGCGCTCCTTGATCAGGAACAGCGGGATCAGCATCGTCAGCACGATGGGCAGGACGATCATCGCGACCGGACGGATGTTCATGCCGTTGAGCAGCATGCGCACCACGACGTAGCCGAGGATGAAGTAGACGATATCGCAGACCGACTTGACGTTGGAGATGAAGTTGCGCTCCTCATGCGTCTCGACGATCTCGGTAAAGGTGGCGTAGTAGGTGACCATGGTAAGGGTGTAGAAGCTGTAGAACACGCACAGCACGACGCCGTAGTAGATCGTGTTGAGCAGGGTCGCGCCGTCGGGATTCGGGGTCACCAGCGTAAAGAGCACGTAGGCGAGGATCATCGGAACAAGACCGATCACCAGCGCGGGACGGCGGCGTCCGAATTTTGTCTTCAGATTGTCGGTGAAAGACGCCATGGGGATGTCGATGACGCCGTCAACGATTTTCGCGATGACGCCGAATACCGCCCAGAGACCCGCGATCACGAGGTCCCGACCGAGGAAGGTCTGGTTTGCGACAGCCTCCGCGCCGAAGCCGGTGGAGAGGATGGCGGAGCAGAGGTAGGAGCCGACCATCAGATTCAGCATGTTGACGCCCATGCCGCCGATGGCGTAGAGGAACATCTGCCATTTTCTTGTAAGTTTTCTCATCTTAATACCTTTCCGGTTGACGGTGCAACCGCTAAATTACTTGGAGGCAAGCGCCGCTTCAATGATCGCCTTTTCCTCGGACAGATCCTTCGAGATCGGCTTGCCGACGTAGTACGCCGCCATGAGGCCGGGACCGATGTTGACGCCGCAGGCGGGGAAGACGTCCTTGATATGGATCTGCTTCGGATGGAAGCGCTCCTCGATCATCTGCTTGAAGGTCTCTGCCTGCGGCAGACGGTTGGTCTGCGCGATGAAGATGATCTGGTCTTCCGGGCGCTCGATCGTCTGCTCGATGTATGCAAGCAGCGCCGCGTACGCCTGCTTGGCGCCCTTTGCCTTTCCGATCACGGTGGTCAGACCGTTGTAGTCGAATTCGCCGATCGGCTTAATGCCGGCGAGCGTGCCGAAAAATGCCTTTGCGTTCGTCAGACGACCCTTTTTGGCGACGAAGCTCAGATCGTCGAGCCAGCCCGCCTGGTGGAAGCGGTTCTTGTTCTCCTCCAGATACTGCGCCACCTCGTCGAAGGACTTGCCCTCGTCGCGCAGCTTTGCCGCGTAGATCGTCATCAGACCGAAGCCCGGGCCGAAGCGCAGCGTGTCCACCACGCGGATCTTTGCGTCCGGATGCGCCTCCATGACCCGCTTGGCAGCTTGGGTGGCGAACGAGAACGTTCCGCTCATGCCGCCGGAAATCGTCATCGTGAGCACGTCCAGACCTTCTTCGACCAGCTCCTCCATCGTGTTGACGAACGCCTGCGTGTTAGGCGGCGCGGTCGTGAAGTCGTTGGGCTTTTTCTTGAGCTCCGCATAGAACTCATCGCGCGTAAACAGCTCCCATTTCTGCTGCGACGGGATCTCCGTCTTGTCAGGCAGCACGACGTGACCGGGCAGGACGCGGATGTCGTACTGCTTCTGCAGTTCTTCTCCCAGATCGCAGGTGACGTCTGCAAGAATAGCAAATTTTCTCATTTCATGCTTTCCCTCTCTTTCGAGTCAGTTCCATTTATTCCGAAGCGGCGAGAAACGAAAACAACTCCGTTTCAGCGCGGCTTTGATCGGACACAAATGCCAAAACGTGCGGCGCGCCCTCGGCGGTGAAGAACCGTTTCGGCGCGGCGCAGGCTTCATAGATCGCACGACCGTCTTCATAGGGTACCGTTTTGTCGTCGGTGCCGTGGAGGAAGAAGGTTGGAATGGTCGTTACGGACAGGGCGTCCGTGATCGGCGTTTTGATGTCGATGCCGTAACAGAGCTTTGCCAGCAGGCGGATCAGCGGCACCAGCAGCCGCCACGGAATGCGGCGCTTGATGCAGTCGTAGCGGATCTGCCGGTAGGGCGACGGGAAGCCGCAGTCCAGAATCAGCGCGCGCACCGCGTCCGGGTCGAGCTTATCCGCCGCATAGGCTGCCGTGGTTGCGCCCATGGAGATTCCGTAAACGGCGATCTTCCGGACACTTGGCTGCAGCCGCGCCCAGTCGACCCAGCCAAGCAGATCGTACTGTTCTTTTATGCCGAGATAGCTGCGCTTGCCGCCGCTGTCTCCGTGCGCCCGCTGCGTGACGAGCAGCAGATTCCAGCCGCGTTCGGCAAAGCAGTCCGCCTGCGCGGCAAAGTTCAGCATCGGCTCTGCGCGGTAGCCGTGCACGAAGATCACGGTCTTTTCCGCGCGCAGGTCGAAATAGTCCGCGCGCAGCGAAACGCCGTCCGGCGCTTCGATCTTTACGCGGACGGAACGCCGCGCCTGCAGCCGGTCCCGCGCCGCTTTGAGCCGTTCGGCGTAAGGCGCGAACTGCGCAGAGGCGCAGGCGGCGTCCAGGCGCACCTCCGTGCCGCGGGCGAACACCGTCGCCGTCGCGACGATCGCAGGTCCCAGAAAGAAGATCACGAAGACCGCGAGCAGAATTCCGATGACAAGCAGGATTGGCATTTTCTCCTCCTACGCCCCTACGGCTTTTGCTCTGCTCTGCTGCGCCACTTCTGCCGCAGCATCTCCTCCAGCGAGGAGCGGTGCTCTCCGAAGACGCACTCATAGGCAAAATGCTCGCAGTTGTTGTGCAGAAGATCATACTGATCCTCGCCGATGCGGCTGCGTGCAGCTTCGACCGTTTTCTTCCGGGACAGACGCTTTTTGCGCTCCTGCCGGTCCGGCTCGGCGATCTCCACGATGCTGCCGCAGGCGAAGACGTCGATGTCGGTCGCCTGCACCTTGAGCCGATCCGGCGCATGCAGATACCGCTCCACCGGCGGCAGACCGTAGGCGATGACCTCCTCCTCGGAGACGAACACGCCGTAGTGGTACACCGCGCCGAGCCGCACCCGGATCATGTCGCCGGGTTCGCAGGTTCCTGGCTGCCAGTTCATCGGAGCTTTGCCTCGATGTAATCGACCACGTCGCCGAGCGTTTGGAAGTCCGCCGCGCCGACGTTTTCGAAGCGGATCCCGAATTCCTCCTCGATGGCGATGACCATATAGAGCATGCTCACCGAGGAAAAGCCGAGGTCTGCGACCAGGCGGGACTGCTCCGTGCAGGCGCTGACGGCGTCCTGATTGCGGTCGTCGGCCGCGCGCAGGATCTCGCGCAGTTTTTCAATGATTTCCGTTCTTTTCATGTTTGTATCTCACAATCTTCATCGCCGGAGACCGCTGGAAATCGCTGTCCCGGATCGTGATCTTGCTGACCTGCTGGAAGGTCGGCAGCTTCTTGTTGACCGCCTCCAGCTCTTTCAGCGCGTAAGCGCTGCGCTCTTCCGGCGCAAGATTCGTCAGCTCGGTCGGGCGCAGGACGACCTCGAGGGCGAGGATCTGCGCGCCGAACTCGTTTTCGGACTCGAAGACCTGCGAATCCTGCACGAACGGCAGGGCGTTGAACGCCGTCTCGACCTCCGCCGGGGAGACGTTCTCGCCGCTTTGCAGGACGATGATCTCCTTCGTGCGGCCGGTGATATAGAGGTAGCCGTCCTCGTCGATGCGGACGAGGTCGCCGGTCTTGAACCAGCCGTCCTCATAGGCGCCGGCTTCTTCGACGCCGACGTAGCCGTCCATCATGTTGCGTCCCTTGAGCCATAGCTCGCCGTTTTCGATCCGCAGCTCCTGATTCGGGAAGGGCAGACCGACGGATTCCGGCTTGGCAAGGCTCTCGGGATTGCCGGAGACCAGATTCGCAGACTCCGTCAGCCCGTAGCCGGCGAGCAGCTTGACGCCGAGCTTGTCGTATTCCGTGATCAGGAACGGCGAGACCGGCGCAGCCCCGCAGATGATCGTTTTAAGGTCGTCGCCGAGCATGTTGCGGCCGAATTTCTTCGACAGCGTCAGCGCCATTTCCGCCAGCGCGGGCACCATGACGAGGATGGTCGGCTTGAATCCCGCGATATCGCGGAACATATCCTTGTTGTTCCGGCAGATGAACAGCGCGCTGCCGGTGTAGAGTGAGGTCATGAGGTTGCGGATCAGACCGAACACGTGCGACAGCGGCAGGATCAGCAGATAGCGCTGACCGAAGACCTTCTCATAGCCGTAGCAGCCGTTGACCGTGCCCTGCATTACCGCCGCGTTGGACAGCAGCGCGCCCTTGCTCTTGCCGGTGGTGCCGCCCGTAAAGACGACCGCGCAGGGCGTTTTGCCGTCGCAGTCCGCCATTGGGGTCTTTTCGTCCGAGCAGGCGTCCGCGGGCAGAAGCTCGATATCGGGTCTGCGCGCCTTGACCAGTGAGAGCTTTTCTTCAAAGTCCGGCTGATAGACCAGCTTTTTGACGCCGAACATCATGCAGCAGCCGAAGACTGCGGTTTCGTCCAGATGCGCGGGGAAGATCACCGCCGTGCAGCCGGAGGTCACGACCGCCAGATACGCCTTGACGAAGTCATAGGAATTCGCCGCGAAGATCGCGACGCGGGTGCCGGTTTCCGGCTGCTTCAGCAGGGTGCGGAACCCCGCAGCGTCGTCTTCAAGCCGCGCGAAGCTGTATGCCGTCCCGTTATCGACGACGGCGGTATCGTCCGCATACGCCTTGACGCAGTGCGCCCACATCTCGGCGACGGTGTCATAATCGACGATCTTCGCGAATTCCGCCTCGTCGGTGTATTTCCGAAAGAGTTCTTTTGTCTGTGTTACCATGTCGTCACGTTCTCCTTTGCGTCGCTTCCGCGCGTTGTTTGAGTTCTTCTTCTTTTTCCTGCAGCATCCCGGCGATCGCGTCGATCTGAGAAAACGACGGGCGGACGCCGCAGCTTGCGATAATATCGATCGGCTCGCCGATCACGAGGCGCAGGCGGTTGTACCAATGCGCCGGCGGCATGGCGTAAACCGGTACGATCGGCGCGTTTCCCTGCAGCGCCATCAGCACCATGCCGGACTTGAAGGCAGCCATCTGCCCGCTGCCGTCGTTGACGTGTCCCTCCGGGAAGAGGGAGACGATCGATCCGGCTTTCAGCGCGCCGGAGATCTGCCGCAGCGTGTCGATGCCGAAATTCTCACGGTCGACCGGAATGCAGCGGAAGCCGCGAAACAGCCAGCCCGCCTTGCTCTCAAAGAAATCCTTGATGCAGATAAACCGGTGTCTGCGATACCAGATCGCCGCCATCACATACACCGGATCGAGAAAGCCGGCGTGATTGGCGATCACGAGATAGCCGCCGCGCAGCCGCTTCTTCGCCGCCTTGTTCTCATAGATCCACTTCGGGCGCAGCCAGATCAGCCCCGGCAGCGCGGCGGTCAGCTTCGTGAAGTCGTAGAGCAGATAGCGGAACGAGAACAGCGGGAGCTTTTCAGCGTTTTTCCTTTTCATTGCGCAGCTTCTCCAAGTCAATGATATGCTGCCGCAGCCGTTCGGAGACGACCCGCAGCGTTTCTTTTTCATCCAGCCCCTCCGGCGCGAGCGCGGCGGCGTAGAGCGGCTTGCCGATCAGCACGCGGGCGCGCGCCTTCTTGAAATAGGAGCCGTTCGTCACGACCGGAATGATCGGCACGCCGCTCGTCAGCGCGAGATAGGCGGCGCTCACCTTAAATTCCAGCGGGCGTTCCTCGCCGGGACGCGGCAGGCGGCTTTCCGGAAACACGCCGACCACACCGCCGCGCTTCAGGATCTGCTCGGATCGCGCCAGAAAGCTGAAATCCTTCGCGTCACGGTCAACGTAGATCCCGCCGAGCCGCTTCAGCAGCCAGCCGAGCCCCTTTTTCCGGTACAGGAGCTCCGCCATCTGGAAGCGGAGCGTCCGGGTAAAAAATACGAACAAATAGACCGCGTAGTCGAACACCGACGTGTGATTCGAGATCACGATCGCGGGACCCTTGATATGCCGTCCCTGCGTCTTGCGGTCCTCGTAATAGATCTTCGTCCGGAAGCAGAGCAGCGCCGCCGGCCATCCGGTGAGCTTCACGAACCAGTTCCAAAAGGCGATTCTCATGCTTTCATGCTCCCGTTCCGGCGGATATACGCGGAAATCTGCTCCACCGTGCGCAGCTTCGTATGCTCCGGCGGGAAGGGCAGGGAGAATTCCTCCTCCAGCTTTGCCAGCATGCCGAAATAGTCGAGGCTGGTGCCGCCGAGGTCCGTGAAGAAGTCCGCGTCGGCGGAGATCTCCGTCTCGGCTTTCCCGAGCGTTTCGGCAAAGCAGGTCAGCACCCGCCGCGCCAGCGCGCTCAGCACCGCGTTGTCCTTCTGCGTCCGCGGGTCGAGCAGCTTGAGTCTGCCCTCGGCGTAGTCTCTGGCGAGACGGACGCGGTTGGGCTTGAATTCCGTCGCGGAAAGCAGCGGCTCTCCCACGAGCGCGATCCTGCCGACCGCGCCGGACAGTCCCGCCGCCGCGAGCTTCTCCTTGAGGCTGTTTTCTATCGCCAGAAGCTGCTCCGCCGGAAGATACGGCCGCACGGACGCCAGCAGCACCGGCGTCGTCCTGTTGTTTTCGCGGCAGCCGATCAGGCAGACCTGCGCGTCCTCCGTGCTCAGCCGCGGCTCGAGCAGGTTCGGATTCAGATTCTCTCCGTCCGGTCCGATCAGCAGATCGTCCCGCCGTCCGAGCAGGAACCAGTGTCCCTCTTCGCAGCGCGCAAGGTCTCCGGTGCGGAACCAATCGCGTCGCTCCGTGACCTCGCCGCCGCTGCGCACATAGCGCGCCAGTACTTTGCCGCTGACCAGAAGCTCGCCGTTTTCATCGAGCTTGTACGAGGCGTTTCGCATCGGCGCCCCGACCGACCCGCTGCAGAGCCAGCGGCGTTTGCCGGTCAGCTCCACGGAGGTGATGCCGATCTCGGTCATGCCGTAGCCGTTCGCCAGGCGATAGCCGACGGCGTTGAAAAAGGTCAGAATCTTCGGGTCGATGAAGCTGCCGCCCGTGATCAGGAAACGGATGCTGTCGCCAAAAATATTCTCGCGCAGCTCCTTGAACGCTGCTTTAGAAAACAGCTTTGCAAGCGGCTCCGGCAGCTTTTGCCAGATCGCCATGCCTTTCTCAAATTTCTTCCACGTGGCTTCTCCGCGCTCTTTGATTCCGCGGATCGCCTGCTCGTAGACCTTTTCCCAGAACAGCGGCACCGCAAAGATGTGCGTCACCCGATGCCGCTTGACCGTGTTGACGATGGTCTGCGGCGCGAGGTCGTTCAGATGAACGAACGTTCTGGAGAAGAAGCCGAACCACAGGTACATCGCGATCAGTCCGAAGACGTGGTAAAACGGCAGGAAGGTCAGCAGCTTGAGCTCTCCGCCGCAGTGCTTCTTGATCTGCGCGCAGGTCTGAATGATGCGGAAGCTGTCGTCGATCTGATAGTAGAATTCCTCCGCGCTGTAGGCGCAGACCTTGACGTGCTCGGTCGTGCCCGAGGACATGACCAGAAGCTCCGTTCCGAACGGAACGTCCGCGTCCGCCGCTTCGCCGTTCAAATCCTCCGGCAGCAGGGTCGGACAGTCGAACCGCTTCCCGCCGGAGACGACCGCAGCGCAGCCGCATTCCCGCATCGCCTGCAGGAGCAGCGGCTCCGGCAGACGCAGATTCATCAGCAGCGGCCGGAAGCCCGCCGCAAGGATCGCCCAGAACGCCTCGATCCACTCGAGGCTGTTTTCCATATAGAGTCCGACGACCGCATCCGGCTCCAGCGCCGCAAGCCGTTCGCGCAGAACGGCGCGCTTGCGCAGGATGTGGTCTCTTGCCTCGCCGTAGCTCGTTTTGCGGATGCGATAGCCCTCGCTGCGTTCGTAAAGCACGTTATCCCGCTCGCGGAACATCAGCTCGAACATCGTCTCGAACGTGTGTTCCGCCTTGGCGAAGCTGTTCAGTTTCGCCTCCACGAACGCATCGATGGATCGGAAGGATCCGACGTGATAATCCGTCATATCTTACCTCTTGCTCCAGTTCATAATCAAAGAGTAGTATAACATGTTTCGTCAAAAAAAGCAACATTTCATCGCGGCGTGCGCCCGCCGAAAAGGCGTTGACATTTTTCGCCCTTTCGGATAAGATAAAAATACAGACTGCCGAGACAGTCTGAAATCATTTGGGAG
>CAMUZA010000053.1 GCA_947165085.1 uncultured Clostridia bacterium
TTTCCTACATAGGGGGGTGTTTTGTCTATTGTCTGTTTTTACTGGTTCTGTTCAGATCGGTCGGAGGCTCGTTTATGTGCAGGTATCAATAAATCGTAACTGCGGTGCCCGGAGTGACCGTCTGCAGGACGGTGATCATATCCTCCTCGGAAATGCCGACGCAGCCTCCGGTGGGATAATCCGGCTCCTTCCAGCAGTGCAGGAAGATCGCGTTGCCGGCATAGGGCGCACCTGGGGCGTTGTAGCCCAGATCGAGCAGGTAGGCGTAGCGGATGGGATAGTCGATCAGGTGCTCGTCCTCGGAATAGTCCCAGTCGGGATGCTCGCTCCTGTAGAGCAGCGTGTTGTAGTTTTTGCCGTTCGAGCCGGTAGCGCACCAGTACATGTCGTCCGTGATCTTGGTGTAAGGCACGAGGGAGCCGGGGTCGTCGTTGATGCCGTAGGCCTCACCGATTGTCCAGGTGCCGAGCGGGGTCTTGGTATCGCCCTCGGACTGCTTGCCGGGACCGTTCTTGCCGACGACGGCGGGGCAGGAGAAGACTTTGACGTACTTGCCGTCCTGCGCCTGATAGATCGACAGCTCCGCGTGGTAGTCGCCGTCGATGGCGGTTTTGATGCCGATGCGGTATTCGCCGTTGCGCTCTGTCGAGATCGGCTGACCGAACAAGGTCTGTTCGACCTCGTCCTGCGAAATGACGTTCTTATAGAGCTTGTATTCGGACGTCAGATCTTCTAACGCTGCGGCATGCTCCGCTTTCAGGCTTTCGTACTCCGCCGACAGGCTCTCGTACTGCGCGTTCAGACGCTCGTATTCCGCAGACAGCTTGTCGTAATCTGCGGACACGCTGTCGTTATACTTTGCAGAGAGCGCGTCGTAATCCGCAGAGAGCTTTTGATGTTCTACCGCCAGTTTTTCATAGTCTTCCGCAATGAGCTCGCAATCTGCCGCCCGTTCGGCTCTGCCGATCGCGAACATGACGGTCGAAGCTGCCAGCAGTCCGACCAGCACTGCCAGAATGACGCAAAGCGTTCTGATTTTGCCGTTATTCATGTTTCTTCCTCCGTTCCGTTCAATTGCTGTTTTTATTATCATAGCACGGAGGCGTCCGCTTTTCAATACAAAAAATAAAAGGCTTCTCCGACCGGAGAAGCCTTTTGCTTCACTTTTTCGCAGCGGGGAGCTCGTCGTACATCGCCGTGAGGACGGAGCGCAGCAGCTCAGTGTTTTCGACGTCCTCCGCGACGACCATCAAGGTCTTCGCGCCCTCGTAGGGATAGGCGCGCGGCGCATCCGGCAACAGGCGCAGGACGGAGGGCGTCGGCTTCAGCAGAAGCTGGTTGTCGCAGAGATCCGCGACCATTTTTCCGCGGAAGTAGACGCAGTATTCGCCCATCATTTTGCGCGAGCTTACCTCGCCGGCGCGGGAAAGCTGCTCCATCACGTAGTCGTGAAACTCTTTTGAGGTTGCCATCTGTTCCTCTCCCGGATCACGGTAGCAGGCCCCACGGGAAATAGTCGTAGGGATCGACCGGCTCGGTTTCGGTGGTGATCTCCTCGGTCGGCTCGACCGGATCAGCCGTCTGATTCTCCTTGCTGTCGAAAACGATGTTCAGATCAACGGACTTGCCGCTGCGGTAGACCGTAAGGACGGCGCTGTCGCCGCCGCGGAAGCGCTTGAGCGCCTGAGACAGACCGTTGAGATTCTTGACGGCGGTGCCGGATACCGCAGTGATCACGTCGCCCGCCTGAATGCCCGCCTGATCGCCCGCGCTGCCGGGCACGACGGACAGGATGAAGGCGCCGTCCGGCAGACCGTTCTGCTTCTGCTCGGCGTTGACGTCGGAGACGTTAACGCCGATGAAGGCGCGGTTGAGCACCGTTCCGTTTTCGCGCAGATCGTCGATGATGGCGAGCGCGTCGTTGATCGGAATGGCGAAGCCGATGCCCTCGATGCTTGCGCCCGAGCCGGTCGTGCCGGAGTATTTCGCGGTGGTGATGCCGATGACGTTGCCGTTCAGATTGAACAGCGGGCCGCCGGAGTTGCCGGGGTTGATCGCGGCGTCGATCTGCATCATGTTGATCGGCGTGCCGTCGGTATTGACGGCGCGATCCTTTGCGCTGAGGTAGCCGACCGTGATGCTGTAGGTCAGCTCGCCGAGCGGGTTGCCGATCGCGGCGACCTCGTCGCCGATCAGCAGGGCGTCGGAATCGCCGATCGTGACGGTCTGCAGATCGGTCGCGTTGATCTTGAGCAGGGCAATATCGCTCTCCGCCTCGTAGCCGAGAACGGTCGCGGTATAGGCGCTGCCGTCATACAATGTAACGGTCAGCTTTTGCGCGCCTTGGACGACGTGGTAATTCGTCAGGATCTCGCCGTCGGAGGTGACGACGAAGCCGGTGCCGGAGCTGGCAGTCGCGGAACGCTGTCCGAAGACGTTGTAGGTCGTGCTCTCGCTGGCGATACCGACCACCGCGCCGACGTTTTCAGCATAGATCTGCGCCGGCGTTTTCTGAGCGCCGGTCGAAACGGGTCGGGCGGGCGTTTCAGGCACCTGCTTGATCGTCTCTCGCGTTCCCGTGTCCGTGGCGACGCTTTGATCCTGCTGATACATGCGGTGCATGGTAAGACCGACCGCTCCGCCGCCGAGCAGACTGCCGAGGATCGCGCAGCAGAGCGCCACCACGGCGATGCGCATAGTCATGCGCTTTTTCTTCGGCGCTTCCGTCCGGACGGTGCGCGGCGGCTGCGGCGGATAGGGATAGGCGCGAGGCGCAGCGTACGCCGGAGGATACGAATAAGCGGGGGGTGTCTGCGGCACGGCGCGGTACGGTGTTTCCGCCTGCGGCACGGCGCGGTACGGTGTTTCCGCCTGCGGAGCGGCGCGGTACGGCGTTTCTGCCTGCGGAGCGGTTCCGTACGGTGTTTCCGCCTGCGCGGGAGCTGTATCACGCGCGTCTGGCGTCTGCGGAACAGACGCGGACGGGTATTCAGTCGTTAATTCGTTTTCGTTCATGGCAAAAAACTCCTTTTGCTCATTGGAATTATCCATATCTTACGGTGTGATTGTTACCGAATTGTGACGAAGAAAATAACGATTTATAAAAATCAGACGCAGTCGCCGCCCTGCATGATCCGCAGGATCGTGCTGTCGGTCTCCTGCATGCCCTCCTGGGCGAGCATGCCGACGTTGGCGATCGTGTCGTCCACGCTGCCTGCGACGATTCCCTCGCCGCTGTGGAACTCCTTGTGATGCAGATACATGCGGTAGCCCATCAGCCCCGCGTCCACGGCGGCGGCGATCTTCGCGGCGCAGGACGGTTTCGCGCCGTCGCAAATCGTGCCGGAGAGGATGGCGACGGCGTTGACGACGGTATGGGCAACGGCGGAGAAGCCGCCGCCCAGCAGATAGCAGATGCCCGCGCCCGCGCCGACGCCGGCGGAGATCGCGCCGCAGTAGGCGGACAACCTGCCGATGCCGCTCTTCTGATGGATCGTCACAAGGTCGGAGACGATCAGCGCGCGGCAGAGCTGTTCCTGCGTCGCGCCGATGTGTCTGGCGTAGACGACGACGGGCATGCAGGCGGTGATGCCCTGATTGCCGGAGCCGGAGAGGATGACCACGGGCATATCGCAGCCGCTCATGCGGGCGTCGCTGCCTGCGGCGGCGTAGGCTTTCGCCTTCTGCTTGATATCATTCCCATAGTCTTCCAATAAAATTCGTCCGATCTGCGCGCCCCAGGCGCCGCGGATGCCTTCCTCCGCGATGGCGGAGTTCTGCTCGATCTGCCGCAGCAGGAGCGGCTCCAGCCGGTCGAGGGGAACGGTGTCGGCAAAGCGCACGATGTCCTCCACGTTGAGACAGCTCTTGTCCGTCCGATGCTCCTCGGCGGCGTCCACGACCGGAAGGTCGCGCAGGACTTCTCCGTTACGTTCCATAAAGACGATATTCGTATGGTGATTGGTAATGCGCACGCGCGCGGACTGCTCTCCTGCCTCGGCGCGGATATCAATATCCAGCTTGCACGGCGAGCTGCCGCAGATCACGTCGATCTCCGTGCTGTTCATGAAGTCGTCCAGCGCCGCGAGCTTTTCCTCGGGAATCTCGGCGATGACCTGCAGGTCGCGGTCGGGGTCGCCGGCGACCATGCCTGCGGCGATCGCGGGACGGATGCCCTTGCGCCCGCCGGTGTTCGGCACAACGACGCTCTTGACGTTCTTCAGAATATTGCCGCTGACGGTCGCCTGCACGCGCGTCGGCAGCCTGCCGAGCAGCTTGCGCACGACGGCGGCGCAGTAGGCGATGGCGATCGGCTCAGTACAGCCCGTCGCGGGGACGAGCTCTTCCTCCAGAATGGAGATATAACTACATACGATGTTTTCTTTCAGCATGTCCGGCGCCCCCTTATCCGTTTTTCTTTCTGCTCTGATACTTCAGGACATAGAACAGGACCAGCAGAATCTGCAGGACGCCGCAGATGGTGAGCAGTAAAAAGACGGAGTCCAGATGGATGGACAGCACCAAACTCAGACCGACGCCCCATATAATCAGCGAGCCGGAGATCGCCTGCAGCAGCAGATTCCACCACAGCGCGCTGAAGACCAGCCAAACGATAGCGGAGATGGGGATCGCGTAGATAAACAGCAGCCACGCCCAATCCGGCAGAATGCCGAGGATCTTAGCGGCGCAGAACAGCACCGTCATCGCCAGCCAGACCAGACCGATCGACAGCAGGGTGATCAGCACGTGGCGCGTGTGGGATTTCGGGACCTTTTTCGTCCGAAGAAGATCCTGCACCGTGACGCCGTAAAGGTCGGCGATTTTGGAGAGGATAAAGATATCGGGCGTGCCGTCGCCGCGCTCCCATTTGGAGACGGACTTATCCGAATAATTCAGCTTTTCCGCCAGATCGGCTTGCGTATCTCCGTTCTGCCGGCGGTAATAGGCTATGTTCTCTGCGATCAGCTGCCGCAGGGCGTCTTCTGATTCCATCATGATGATTCTCCTGGAAATGCTTGATATTACTGGGATCCTACTGTCAGTAGAGCGGCTCTCGACCCACGGTGGAGGGGTATCTCCGCAGGGTAACCGTCGAACTCCGATCCGTGGCGTGACAAGCCCGGCCGTGCCGGGTATACTGAAGCCAACGCAAAGGGAGGAGTGATCTCGTTGACAGATAAGTTTGCAAAAGCAATCCGCATTCTGACGACTGCGCCGGTGTTTGCGGCGATCCTCTGCTCGCTGCTGTATGCGCTTCTGACGGACAGCTTCGCCTCGGTATGGCACTATCTTGCGGCGCTCGGATTCCTCACCGCGCTGCCGCTGCTCGCCTATCCGGTTTCTTATATGATCCCGTCGCTGCGCGAAAAGGGCAGGGACGGTCAGCGGAATCTTGCGGTGATCTTTTCGGTTGCAGGCTATATCGGCGGCTTTCTGCTCGCGGTATTCGGCGGCGGCACGACGACGGAAAAAGTGCTGTTCGGCACGTATCTGATCTCCGGCGTCGGGATCGCGGTCTGCACGCTGCTGCACTTTAAGGCAAGCGGTCACACCTGCGGCTGCTCCGGCCCGATCGCCATGCTGGCGCTGTACGCGAACCCGTGGTTTTTGATCGGCTATCTGCTTTTGACGCCAATCTTCTGGGCGAGCAAAAAACTCGGCAGACATTCCGCGGCGCAGCTCTTTGCAGGCGCGGCGATCCCGGTACTTGCGATGCTGCTCTGCCGTCTGATTTTCCTGCCGCACTGATATTATAGCAAATCCAACAGAAAATGCAAGTCCGAGCCGCGGCGCGTTTGACTGACGTGCCGCGGCTTTGCTTGACAAAGGAAAGCTGCTGTATTACAATAATCGTAATATATACAATCAGGGAGGAACCCGTTATGAATTGTCCCAAATGCGGCGCGTCCAATCCGAACGACGTGCAGTTCTGCACCTCCTGCGGCGAGCAGATCGCGAAGCCGGTCAACGGCGCGAAGGATCCGGCGAATAAAAAGCGTTTAATTACGATGATCGGCGTCGCGGCCGCCGTGCTGCTGCTGATTATTGCGATCGCAGTGCTGCTTCCCGGCAACGGCGCGAAGAACGCGGCGGACGATCTGTGCGGCGCGCTGATCGAGATGGATGCAAACGAGGCGATGAAGGCGCTGCCGCCCGCCGTGCTGGAGTACGTTTCCGACACGCTGAATCTGAAAGAGGCGAGCGTCAGGATCGGCGAGACCCGTGATCTGGGCGAGGAATACGTCAAGGATATCGACGAGCAGTACAAGCTGTGCTTCGGCACCGATGACGGCTATGTGCAGGAAGCGGCGATCGTCTACGTTGAGTTTGACATCCCGGAGCGCAAGCTGACGAAGGATCCCATTCCGCTGGTCATGATCAAGGTCGACGGAGAATGGTATCTCGATCTTCTGACGACTGCGGAAGAGATCGACGAGGCCGACTGGGAGTTCCGCGGCATCGACTTCTCGAATCTGACAAAGCATTTCAACTAAGAAGCTGAGGTAATGAACATGGATACGATCGCACTTGCGAACTACTTATTCCCGAACGTCACGACGACGCCGGAGGAACTGGAGGCGCGTTTTCCGGAGCGGAATGCGCCCGAGGGCGCGGTCATCACCCGCATGGCGCCGTCGCCGACGGGCTTCGTCCATCTGGGCAATCTGGTGCAGGGGCTGATCTCCGAACGCATGGCGCATCAGTCCGGCGGCGTACTGTTTCTGCGCGTGGAGGATACGGATGCGAAGCGCGAGGTGCCCGGCGCGGTGGAGGTGCTCATCAGCACGCTGAAGCACTACGGCATCCGTTTTGACGAGGGCGTGACGGTCGACGGCGAAGCCGGCGACTACGGCCCCTACCGTCAGCGCCAGCGCGCGGACATCTACCATGTATATGCCAAGAAACTGGTCGAGCAGGGCGACGCCTATCCGTGCTTCTGCACGGAGGAGGAGCTGACCCGGATGCGAGAGCTGCAGGAGGCGCGGAAGGTCAATTTCGGCTATTACGGCGAGTACGCGATCTGGCGCGACCGCCCGTTTGAGGACGTCAAGGCGGCAGTCGAGGCGGGAAAGCCCTGGGTGCTTCGCTTCCGCTCCACCGGCTCGGTCGAGAACAAGTTCAAATTCACCGATCTGGTCAAGGGCGTGCTGAACGTCACGGAAAACGACGTCGATCAGGTGCTTCTGAAATCCGACGGCATTCCGACCTACCACTTCGCCCACGCGGTGGACGATCATCTCATGCGCACGACCCACGTGGTGCGCGGCGACGAATGGCTGCCGAGCCTGCCGTTCCATCTGCAGCTTTTCCGCGCGCTGGGCTTCAAGCTGCCCAAGTACGTGCATATCGGACCTTTGATGAAGATGGACGGCACGTCCAAGCGCAAGCTGTCCAAGCGCAAGGATCCGGAGCTGGCGCTGACCTACTACAAGGCGGAGGGATTCCCGGTCAGCGCGGTCTATGAGTATATCATGACACTGCTCAACTCCAACTACGAAGACTGGCGCAAGGCGAATCCTGCTGCGCCGTCCGACGAGTTCAAGTTCTCCTACAAGAAGCTCAATCCCGCCGGCGCGCTGTTTGACTACGCGAAGCTGTGCGACGTTTCCAAGAACGAGATTGCCCGCATGGACGCGGAGACGGTCTACGCGCTTGCTTTGGAGTACGCCGAGGAGTTCGACCCCGACTTCGCCGCCGTCTTAAAGCGCGATCCCGGCTATGCCAAGGCTATCTTCGCTATCGGCAGAGGCGGCAAGAAGCCCCGCAAGGATCTTGCGACGTGGAAGGACGTCAAGCCGTATATGGGCTTCTTCTATGACGAATACTTCGTCTCCGAGGGCTTCCCGGAGGGCTTTGACCGCGCCGTGATCCGCGCCGCGCTGGAGAAATACCTCGCGGTCTGCGACCCGGCGGACGATGCGAGCGCATGGTTCGACAAGGTCAAGGCGATCACTGCCGAGATCGGCTTCGCCGCCGATATGAAGGAATACAAGACGAATCCCGACGCCTTCCCCGGCTCTGTTGCGGACGTTTCGACCTTCCTGCGCGTCGCCGTCACCGGCAAGACCAATTCGCCCGACCTCTACACCGTCATGCACCTGCTCGGCAGCGAGAGATCCGTCGGACGTATCCGCAAAGCGATCGAGGATCTCAAATGAAGATCATCGACATGAAAAACGACCCGCGGCGCGGGCAGTTTGAGTATTTCCGCACGTTTTCCAATCCCTACGCTTCGATGACGGCCAACTGCGACATCACGCATCTGCGGCAGACGGTGCTGGAAAACGGCTGGCCGTTCTTCCTGACCGTGCTCTACTGCGCGATCAACGCCGCGAACGAGGTGCCGGAGCTGCGCCGCCGCATCAAGGGCAATCAGGTCGTGGAATACGAGACCTGCCTCAGCTCCCATACGGTTGCGCTGCCGGACGGGACGTACTGCTACTGCGAGCTGGACTGCGCGAAGCCGTTTGCGCAGTATCTGCCCTACGCGCAGGCGGAGGTGGAAAAGGCGAGGCGCAGCTGCAGCATGGACGACGGGGATGATCCCGACCGGCTCTTCTTCGTGAGCAGTATTCCGTGGCTCAGCTTCACCGCCATTTCCATGCCGGTGCCGGATCCGCCGGACAGCAACGTGCGGATCAATTTCGGCAGATTCTTCGAGCAGGGAGACAAGATCCTTCTGCCGCTCAACATTTCCGTGCATCATTCGCTGTGCGACGGGATCCATATTGCGCGCTTCTATGAAAGCTTTGAGAAAAGAGCTTCCGAGATATAAAAAAACGAGGGATCGTTCGATCCCTCGTTTTTTTGGCGTTTATCCTTCGATTGCCATCATCTTGTCGATCCGGCGCTGATGCCTGCCGCCCTCGTAGGCGGTGTCGAGCCAGATATCGACGATCTGCAGGGCGAGCATCGGGCCGACGACGCCCTGACCGAGCGCCATCATGTTGGTGTCGTTGTGCTGACGGGTCATCTTCGCCGACATCAGATCGGAAAGCAGCGCGCAGCGGACGCCCTTGACCTTGTTGGCGGTGATGGACACGCCGATGCCGGTCGTGCAGACGAGAATGCCGCGCTCACAGGCGCCGGAGGCGACCGCCTCGGCGGCGGGACGGGCAAAATCGGGATAGTCGCAGCTTTCCTTGCTGTAAGTGCCGAAATCCTCCACCTCAAAGCCGCGCTCCAAAAGATGCGCCTTGATCGTTTCCTTCAATTCCAGACCGCCGTGGTCGCAACCCATAGAAATCTTCATTGAAAACCTCCGAATCAGTGAATAAACAGTTCCGCAAAGAGGAACAGAACGTACACCGCGGCAAAGCCGACCGCATACAGGGGACGGCCGCGCTGCGCGCAGAAGCACCAGCACCAGCCGATGATGAGCGCGAACACCGGGATCAGCGCGTAGCATGCGCTGAAGTACCATGCCAGAAGCAGGCACGGGAAGAGCAGAAGCAGGAACAGGCAGCGCGTATCGCGCTGTTTGATCAGTCCGTGCAGCAGTGGAATGATGGCGACTGTGCCGGCGATAAAACAGAAGGAATCGCTGAAAACCAGCGTATGCCAGTACGATGAGCGGCGCAGGAGCGTTGAGAGTCTGCTGAGCAGAGCGGGAATCAGACTCTGATAGAAGCGGAAAGAGCGGAGCAGCTCGAGCGGACTGCCTTTGTGCCGCTTTACGCAGTAGACGAGCCACACCGCGATAACGCCGAGAAGGATCAACAGCAGCAGCAGGACGACGGATAGGATGAGCTTTTTTGTGCGGGTCTGGGGATTGCCGTTCTTCCAGCGGAGGATCTGCATGACGATAAAAATGCCGAAATAGAAGGGGAGCATCCAGATCAGCGGGAAGTGATACAACAGAGAAAGGCCGTAAGCGCCTGCGGAGAGCCCAAGCCAGACAGCGTTGAAGAATATCGGCGCGTCATAGGGCGCGCAGACCCACAGATAGAGAAACAGCAGCGACAGAGAGAACAGCGCCATGGCTTTCGGCTGACTCGTGAGCGATATACTGCCGATCAGCGCGGCGAGGATCGCGGGCAGGGGCTTGCCGTCCATCAAACGGAGGATCAGGTACACCGAAAGCGCAACAATTGCGATCGGGATCGACGTTTTCAGCGCCGGTCTGAACCAAGCGGAGCCTTTCCAAATCAGGTAGTGCGAGACCCAGAGGAAGGCGGCGCAGAACATCGCAATCAGGGACCATACGATATCCGCAGAAGAAAGCGCGCCTGCGGTCAGCGGCCGGAAGCTGCGGCGGTCAAGGCGCCCGATCCATTCGGTCGAGTTCGGCTTCGGACGGTATGCGTAAAAATACGCAGGGATCATCAGCGCCATCAGTGCGGTAAACGCGATCAGCAGAGCCATGAGTGCGGGCTGCTGCAGCAAACCGTTGAAAATCGGGTGATCCATATCAACACCTCTCGTTTTTACCCGTTGTTTTATCTGTACTATATAATAGTAGCACAGTTTTCTGCGCAGTGCAAGAAAAAAAGCAACGAGGCGCGCAGCCTCGTCTGCTTTTTTGCGGATTCTTCAGTCAAAAACGCCGGCGCGGTCGAGTACGACCAGCAGTCGCAGCGCGTCCTCGCCGAGATCCAGCACGGTATCCTCGCCGCTGCCGCTCTTGCCGCGCAGGAAACCGAGCTTCATGAGCTTCTCCACGGTTGGGCGGTACGCCTCGTTTTTGACGTCTCCGAGCCGTTCATAACGCATTTCCGATTCCTCCATTCCGTAGTATTCCGCGATGACGGCGGCCTCCGCCTCCGCCAGCTTTCGAAGATTGTCGTCCGAAAGCAGCCATTCGGTCGCGCGCGGGTGGGTGTGGAAGCTGTGCTCCAGGATCATGCTGCACACGCCTGCCGCAGCGGCGTAGCGGATGACGCCGTAGTAGTCGGCGCTGCCCGCCGAATTCCAGCGGACGACGAACTGCGGCTGCTGGACGGTGCCCATGCTCGAGGCGATCGCCTCCGACAGCGCTTTGGCAAGCGCCTGACCGCGGCGGCTGACGGGATAGTAGACGCGCACATAGTCCACCGTGTCGTTGCGCTCGTTTCCGACGGCGTTGCTGTGCAGACTCAAAAGCAGATCGCAGCCCTTTGCCATTGTGCCGCGGGTGTAGAGAGAGGGATTGTCCTCTATGCGTCTGCGCGTGCAGATTACCTCAAAGCCGTAACGCTCCAGCGCGGGTTTGAGATAAGTCTGCAGATCGAACATCCGCGTCCCTTCGCGGTAGGCGGAGTCGACGGGACTGGGATTGGAGCCGATGGTGTGACCGGCGTCCAGACAGATCTTCATGCCTTGTTACCTCCGGATTTTTCAAACTGTGTGCCAAAATAGAAGCTGACGATCACGGTGTAGACGGTCAGAAACTCCTGCGCGCCGAGCCTGCCTGTCAAGGACAGCGCGGCAAAGACCGCGGTCGCGCTCAGCGTGACCAGCGACTTGATCGTCAGGAGTTTTCCAAAGGATTCCTTCAACGGTTCATCACCCCCTCCAGATCGTCCAGCCGGTGGTTGACGACCTTCATTTTTTCCTCCAGGACGGGGATGCGTTCGCCGAAGCCGTTGTGTCGGTCCACCTTCTGCTCCAGCTGAGAAAGGCGGTAGTTGGTCAGCTTTGAGGATGCGAGAATGCCGCCGAGACTGCCCAAAAGCGTCCCCGCAAGCGACAAGATCGCGACCAGGACCTCGCTGCTCATCTCATCACCTCCTCAATCGGAGGAACGAGACGCGAAAGAATTGCCGCGCGGCGTGCAACAAGCCGGAAACGGATTTCGCGCCATAAAGGGATTGCGTTTTCCGCGGGAGTTACCTTGCCAAGGTGGAGGCAGCGAGTTCTTTGCCGGAACAAAAAGAAGAAGCCATCCAAAGGATGACTTCTTCTCAGACTGTCAAAAAAGCCCGTAACCGTCAAAATCAGTCAAGTGTTTTTCGATGATGCGCCGGTCCTGGTATTTACGAATATGGAACATATTACAACTTTTGGGGTTGAAAAAGGCTTGCTTCGCAAGGATTTTGACTTACTGCGCAACTCGCGGCCTACCGTACCCATGTACGCCGACGGTCGCGAGTTGTTGTCTTCCGGCCTTTTTGAAAGCCTGTCAGCGTGCCGAAAAATGGTTTTTCGACACGCTGAGAAGAAGCCATCCAAAGGATGACTTCTTCTCTGTGCTTAATGCTACCATTCAATTTCTTCACCAGGATCGGAGGTGGGATCGACCGGCCAATCACCGGGTCCGTCAATGTAGCCGCTGTAATGCTCAGGTCCGCTTGTCGAGATATTATCGCGGAGCTCAAAGGAGATCACTTCCAGTTCCGGGGTGGAAAAGCTCTTCTTCATGTGGATGGCACTCCTTTCTTTGCTTCTTTCAAAAGCATTGCATTATGACATATTATACAACACGAAGAAGCATGTATCAAGTATAATAATAAAATATTCGTAATAAAAATACAAGGAATTGACGCTGTACGCCAAGCGGCTTTCCGTACGGCGTGATCTATCCCACTGCGGAGGGGGCGCGGGAGCCCTGACACCTCGGATTTGAAAAAATGCGGCGGCGCCGCATTTACAGGCGGAGGCAGCGAGTTCTTCACCGGAACAAAAAAAGAAGAAGCCATCCAAAGGAGGCGCTTCGTAAAGAAGTTGCCTCCCTTGGGGCTTTTGTAATCAGCCAGAGTGATTGAATTGCAGGAATCAATCAAATTTGGAGGATTACATCATGGAAAAACACATCTACGACGAAAAGAACGGACTTTGGTATGAGCTGCAAGGCAATTATTTCGTTCCATGTTTGAAGCTGCCCGCTGAAGAACAAAGGCCCATCGGCGCTTGGGGTCAGCGGCATCTGCGGTATCTCCGGCAACACCGCAAGGCACTGTACACAGAGCTGCAGATCACCGGCAAGCTGAACGGTTATCTTGCCGATCTGAACGAGCAGGCAGAAGCTATGTTTCTTGAGCTGGTAAAGCAGATGACCGAGCGTGAGGGCGTCACCGAACAGCTTAAAGCACAGGATCAAATGTTGTGGGGCGCGGGTCTCCGGTGGAGACCTCTGCCGAAGGCAGAAGCGCCGACCGAGGCGGCAGCCGAGACCAGCGAATGAACAACATTCGGAATCGAGCTATGGAGGTTGTGAACAACGATCTGA
>CAMUZA010000054.1 GCA_947165085.1 uncultured Clostridia bacterium
GGCGCGAAAGCCGCGCAGGAGCTCCTCGACAAGGACCCCAACCCGTTTGACTGATCAACAGCAAGCAAGCGCCTCCGGCTTCGCCGGAGGCGCTTGCTTTAGAAAAAACCCGGGGCGCTGCACAGCACCCCGGGGGTTTTATTTTTCAGAACAGCCGGCTGCCCGCGACGTACTTTGCGCACAGATGGCGCTCGTCCGCGATGTAGAGCGCGCGCTCCAATCGCTCGTGCAGTCCCAGCTCCTGCGGATGCGTGATCGTCGAATCGTCGATCACGATCGCGTCGAATTCGTAACCCGGCTCGAAAAGGCCGACCTTGCCGAAGAACTTGCCGCCGCCGACCGTCGCGATATAAAACGCCTGATCAACCGTCAGCGGATAGATCTTCTGATCCACCAGCCGCCAGCGCAGCTTGGAGGCGCGGATCGCCGCCGCGATGGAGCGGAACAGGTTTTCCGTCTCACCCGCTGCAATATCCGACGCCAGTCCGACGTTCACGAACTCTCGGAACAGCTTGCCGACCGGCGCAGCGCCGGAGGAAAGATTGGCGTTCGACAGCGGAGAATGCGCGGCGAACACGCCGTTCTTTTTCATGAGCTTGATCTCCGCCTCGCCACTGTGGACGCAGTGCGCCATGATGCAAGGATGGTCGCCGCCGAACAGTCCGTAGCGGTCGTAAGCGTCGCCGTAGAATTTGGAATCGCGGCAAAGGCTCTGCACGAATTCGATCTCGGAGTAATTCTCCGACAGGTGGCTCTGTACCGGCAGATGGTACTTCTCCACCAGTCTGCGCAGTCCCCGCATCAGCTCGTCCGTGCAGGACGGGATGAAGCGCGGCGTCAGGATCGGGCGGGTGCGCCTGAATTTTGATTGCGTCTCACAGATCCAGCGTTCGGTCGCTTCCAGCGACGCCTGCGCGCTTGTTTCGCAGAGGTACTCCGGACCGTTGCGGTCCATATTGACCTTGCCGACGTAGGAGATCAGTCCGCTGTCCTCCATTTTTTCCATGAGCAGTTCCGTCGCCGGAACGTGAAGCGTCGCAAATATGGCTGCGCGGGTCGTCGCGCTGCGGCGCATCGCGTCGGCAAACTGCGTATAGGCGCGGTCTGCATAGGCAAGCTCCCGATATTTCGCTTCTTCTGGGAAGGCGTAGGTCTTGAGCCAGTCCATCAGTTCCATGTCCATGCCCAGTCCGCGGAAAGCAAACTGCGGCGCGTGGAGGTGCAGATCTGTCATGCCGGGGACAATCAGCTTATCGCCGAAGTCGGTCACGGGCAGTGCGGCATAGCGCTCCGGCAGTGCGCGGAACACTCCCGCGCAGACGCCGTCCTCACAAACCAGATACGCATTTTCCACGCAGCGGATATGCTCGATATCCTCGCTGCAGCAGATATTTCCTTTTATCGCAAAAAGCATGTGCTGTCACTTCACTTCTCAGAGTCGTTCTAAACTATTATTCTAATGGAAACCGTCCGATTTGTCAATCATTTCACGCGCCGCCCGCAGGAGGACGGCGCGATCGTTCTCCACGCTGCCATCCAGAACGGCGTCCAGCAAGGCATGCAGGATCGTGCCGATCTGCGGACCTTGTCCGACCCCCATGCGAAGGAGATCTTTACCGTTCAGCGCAAGCTGCGGAAGACGGACGCACTGGGCGGAAACGCTTTCCAAAAGTCGTTCCGCTACTGCAGTTTTTTCCGCTGTGCCTTCCGCGGTTCCGGTGGCGATCCCATCGGCGCGGCGCACCTGCAGGAGCAGACGCACGGTATCGGCGCCGAAGCGGGACACCAGCTTCCGCATTCGTTTCGGCGTGTCCTCCAGCAGATAAAAACCGTGCTCGCGCACCAGAAGCGTCACCAGCTGCGCCGTGCGGTTATCATAGCGCAGGCGGCGCAGAATGCGCTCGCACATCGCACCGCCGATCACGGCGTGACCGTAGAAATGCCCGACGAGCTGCTTGTCCAGAGTGAAAGACGCAGGCTTGCCGATATCGTGCAGGAGCATGGCAAGACGCAGCGGCTCGGTCGGCGGCGCCGCCTCGACCGCGCGGATCGTATGCTCCCAGACGTCGTATTTGTGATGATAGTTCCACTGCCGGAAGCCGATGCACGGCGTAAGCTCCGGGATCAGCACGCAGATCACATCGGAAAACCGCTCCAGCACGCCGCGCACCGCCTGCCCGCAGAGTAAACCGCTCAGCTCCTTGCGCAGCCGCTCCGGCGCGACCGCCCGCAGTCTGCCGCAAAGCGCGTGGATGGCGTCTTCCGTCTCCGGCTCGACGGCGAATCCGAATCGCGCGGCAAAACGCAGCGCGCGGAGCATGCGCAGAGCATCCTCCGTAAACCGCTGCGCGGGGTCGCCGACGCAGCGGATCGTCCCCTGCCGGATATCCTCCATGCCGCCGAAGCGGTCGATCACCCGACCGTCCGCGTCGGCAGCCATCGCGTTGACCGTGAAGTCGCGCCGCGCCAGATCGCCCTCCAAAGAGCGCAAAAACGACACGCCGTCCGGATGGCGGCTGTCGCTGTAGCCATGCTCTTCCCGGAAGGTCGTGATCTCGTAGGGCGTGCCGTCAAGGATCACCGTGACCGTGCCGTAGCGCGCGCCGGTCAGTACCGTGCGGCAGTCTGCAAAGCATGCCGCCGTCTGTTCCGGCTCCGCGTCCGTGCAGATATCCCAGTCCGCCGGTTCTTCACCGCGGATACTGTCGCGCACGCAGCCGCCGACCGCGTAGGCGGCATAGCCCGCCGCATTCAGCCGCAGGAGGAGCGAGCGAGCCTGTGCGGGAATGACGATGCGGCTCACGCCTGCTCCCATTGCTTCCAGACCTCCGGGCAATAGCCCACTGTCGCCTGTCGACCGTTGCGCACGACGGGCGTTTTCATCAGCTCCGGATGGTCAAAGAGCTTGTCCTCCTTTGCGATCCGGTCGTCCATGTAGCGCATCAGGTCGATTTCCGGCGACTTTTTCTCCCAGTCGATCAGCTTGTCCACGCCGCCGACCGCCCGCAGCACGCTCTCAAACTCACCGTTCGACATGCCGTAACGGTTGAGGTCGATATTCTGCACCTTGATCCGCCGCTCCTTGAAATAGCGCTCTGCCTTTTTCGTGTCGAAGCACTTGCTTCGCCCGAATATCTGAATGTTCATTCGTAGCCTACCTCCATCAGGCAAAGACCCTTCGCGGGCGCGGTTTCGCCCGCCAAAGCGCGGTCGTTCTGCGCGAAGATTTCTGCGATCGAGCCGATCTCCCGTCTGCCGCCGCCGATCTCCAGCAGCGTTCCGACAAGGATCCGCGCCATATTGTACAGGAAGCCGTCGGCGGTCAGGTTGAAGCGGATCTCCTCTCCGTCCTGCTCGACCGAAAGCGCATAGAGCGTGCGGACGGAGGACTTTTTGAGATGCTTGTTCGCGCAGAAGCCGAGGAAATCATGCCTTCCCTCCAGCAGCTTCGCCGCTTCGCGCATTTTGTCCACGTCCAGCGGCTGCATGATCTGCGTGCGGAATCTGCGCTCGAACACGTCCGGCCTCACGCTGTTCCACACGCGGTAGCGGTAGGTCTTCCGCGCCGCGCAAAGGCGCGCGTGAAAACGCTCCGGCGCGTAGGAGAGGTCGATCACGCCGATATCCTCCGGCAGAAGATGCCGCAGCTTCGGCACGATAGCCCCGATCGGCAGTTCGGGCGCGTGAAACGAGGCGACCTGCCCCCATGCGTGGACGCCCGCGTCCGTTCTTCCGCTGCCGCTGACCTCGATCGGCATGCCGAAGATCTCGGACAGCGCTTCTTCGATTATGCCCTGCACCGTCAGCGCGCCGTTCGGCAGCCGCTGCCAGCCGCGGTAACGGGTGCCGTCATAGCACAGCGTCAGGCGATACGTTCTTCCTCCCACTCTGCAAGCTCCTCCATGGCTTCCGCTCTGGTGTCCGCAGAGAACAGAAAACGTCCGTCTGCGGCAAAAACCTCATAGTGTCCTCTGACTGAAATGATAGTGCAGTACATCGTGGTCCTTCCTTTCGTCACTGTCTGTACTGATTCTACCATTTTCTCAGTCCCATAATCGGGACTGTGTAAAACGCCTTGACGGAATTTTCGCCAAGGCGTTTTGTTTTTATTCGATATGATAAATGATCCGGAAAACCGTCATCATCTTCGCGCATTGGGCGCGGGTGGCGTTCCCGCCGGGCAGGAGCCGTCCGTTGTCGCCGCTGACGATCATATGCCACGCCGCCCATTGCATGGGCTCAACCGCATAAGCAGCAACGTCGCCGGCATCTTCAAAGGTGTCCAGCACGGCTCTGCCCGCCGTATTAAATTCCTTATAATCGGCGTAGCGGAAGAGCATGGCGGTGAGCTGCTGTCTCGTGACGTTTTCATTGACGCCGAAGCGGGTCTCGCTCATGCCGTTGACAATCCCGTTCTCATACGCCCAGTCGACCGCCGCCGTGTACCACGCGCCGCGCGTGACGTCCGCAAACGGCGCGGCGTTGTCCGCCGCCGGCTCCCCGTCCATGCGGTACAGGACAGTGACGAGCATGGCGCGGGTCATCGGCGCGTCCGGCGCAAATTCCGTCTCGCTGACGCCGCCGAACAGTCCCGCGTCGACCGCCTCCAGGACGGGCTCGTAGTACCATTGATCCGGCGTGACGTCCGTAAAGCGTTCGGTCGGACCGGTCGGCTCCGTCGGTTCTGTGGGTTCGGTAGGTTCGGTAGGTTCCACGGTCGGCTCGGTGGGAGCCGTCGTCGGCTCGGTGGGAGCCGTCGTCGGCTCAGTGGGTGCCGTCGTCGGCTCAGTGGGTGCCACGGTCGGCTCAGTGGGTGCCACGGTCGGCTCAGTGAGCGCTGTCGTCGGCTCGGTAGGTTCGGTCGGCTCTGTCGGCTCCGATGGCTGCGTCGAGGGCGGGGTCGTCGGCTCCGTGGGAGGCGGATCGCCCGCCGCCCAGTGGGCGTAGAGATTCAGCGTGCCGGAGGCCGGCGACTTCGACTGCGCCGTAAACGGCGTGCCGCCGCTCGCGCTCGTGTACCAGTCCGTCAGATGATAGCCGGAGCGCGTCGCGCCCGGCAGCGCACCGACGACGGTATTCGGCTTGTAATACTGCACCTTGTCGTTCGGCGTACCGCCGTTGCCGTTGAAGATCAGGCAACTGTAAGCGGTACTCCAGCGGGTATAGTCGCCGTTCAGATAGAGATTCGCCTCGTCGATCCTGCGGCGGCAAAGTCCGGACAGCACGCTGCCGCCCGCGCTGCACCAGCTTCCGAAGCTGTTGACCAGCTCCATCTCCGTGCAGCCGCCGTAGAGAATGTAGCGGTAGGTCTCGTACTTGCTGCTGATCCACTGCTGACCGAGGTTGTAGGCAAAGCTGATCAGCGCGTCGTACTGCGCCTGTGTATGCTCTACTGTGCCCTTGGCAAGCTCCTTGTCCACCATCGCCTCAAAGTCGACGAGCATGTAGCGCAGCAGATAGTCCGCTTCCGCTTCCGTGATGGGAATGGAGATCTTGATCGGGCTGTTGTTCGGGTCGTAGCGAGAGCCGTAGCCGACGCTGTACTGTCCGTAGTCCCAAATCGGACTTGCAACGAAGCCCTCTTGATTCTTGATGAACTGAATGCCCGCCTCACTGATCTTCAGGGGCGGCAGCGGCGGCCAGTTGGCGGGATCGGTGTTGATCGGGGTCGGATCGTCCGCGCTCTTTTCGTTGGGATTCTTCACCTCGGTCGAGGACCAGCGCGCGTAGACCGTGTGGTTCTTCGTGACGGGATCGGAGTTGCAAAGATGGTCGCCGCCGTTCGGATCGGTGTACCAGCCGGCGAAGTACCGCCCGCTGTAGCTCGCGGTGGGAAGATTGGCGTATGTACCGTTCAAGGTATAGCAAAGGACGGTGTTATCGGAGATTTTGCCGCCGTTGCCGTTGTAGACCACGTAGCGGAAGCTCACCTGGTCCGTATTGCCGTCATAGCTGCCGTAGAGGAAGAGCTTGATCTCGCGCAGGCGGCGGTTGAGCCGCTTCTGGGAGAAGCTGTTGCCGTCCTTGACCCATGAGCAGAAGGCGTTTGCGATCTGCAGCTCGGTGTAGCTCCCGCTGCCGATCACCGTCTCGACCTTGTAGCCGCAGCTCAGGATGGACGTGTCGTAGCTGACCACGAAATCCACCAGCGCGTCAAACTGCTGCTGATTGAGGGTTACGCCGTATCTCGACATGAAATTGTTGACCGCGCTCTCCGCGCCGGCAAGGTACTGATCGCCGCCGGAGACGTCGCGGATAAACGCCTTGCCCGCTTCGCTCGTCGTCATCGTCGGAGCGGCATACGCCGGTAGTATCAGCCCCGCCGAAAGGCACAGGATCAGCAGAAGGCTGATGACAGTTCGTTTCATGATTTCACTCCTGTCGGAATTATGTCAATCACATTGTAGCAAACGAACGGAAATCCGTCAAGTCCGGTATGTCATGTTACAAATCAGAATCGCAAAAATAATTACAAAAAAGTTACAAATCGGACGGAATTCTCGAAAAATCTTCTGATTTTTCTGAATACAGTCCGATTTATTGGTCTGCAATAAAGCTATACTTCAAGTATCAACAGCAAAGGAGCGATACAAAAATGCGTAACATGATCGATTTAGTCCCCTATCTTCCCGAAACTGCCGCGCAGGCAGCCTCCGCTCGCAAGGAGCAGCGCTATCAGACCATCGCCGCCGCAGTGGAGAGCGTCGTCACGCTCGGCATCGGCGCAGGCTTTTTCGTCGCGCTGGCGGCGTTTCTGTCCGCGCTTATTTGAGATTCCGCTGATAGATCAGCCACATGCCCTTGAGCATCAGGCTGCGGTCGTAGATCAGCTTGCGGCGGCAGAGCGGAATGACGTACTTCGACAGACCGCCGGTTGCGATCGCCTTGACCTCGCCGCTCATTTCCGCCTCCATGCGGTCGAGCAGGCCGTCGATCATTGCGGCTGCGCCGAACATGATTCCGCTGCGCATACTGTCGCGCGTATTCTTGCCGATGGCATGCTCCGGCTCGTCGAGGCTGATGCCGGGAAGCTGCGCCGTGCGGTCGGTCAGCGCCTGCATGGAGATCTTGACGCCGGGGCAGATGCAGCCGCCGATGAACGCGCCGCTCTCGTCGACCGCGGTCACAGTCGTCGCCGTGCCCATGTCCACCAGCAGCAGCGGCGCGCCGTACTCCGCGATCGCGGCGACGGAGGCGACGATCAAGTCGCTGCCGACCTCCAGCGGGTTGTCCATGCGGATGTTCATGCCTGTCTTGATCCCCGGTCCGACCACGAGGCAGTCGCCGCCGGTCAGCTTATAGATCGCGGTCTTGATCGAATTGAGCACCGGCGGCACGACCGAGGAAATGATGCTGCCGCTGACGTTTTTCGGGGAGACGTCATACAGCGAGAGCAGGCTCTTGATCTCCACGCAGTACTGATCCGAGGTCTTCAGCCGGTCGGTCGCCATGCGCGCCTCAAAGAGGATCTTCCCCTCCTCGATGCAGCCGAGGACGATATTGGTATTGCCGATATCCACTGCCAGAATCATAACGCTTCCTCCATAACGCGGCACAGCACAGTGCCGTTATTGATTTCAATGATGCCGTAGGTCGGAAAGAGTCTGCCGCAGGCGCCCGGATTGAGCAGCCACAGTCCCTCCGACTCCTCGCAGTAGGGAATGTGCGTGTGACCGAACAGGGCGACCTGCACGCCTGCCTGCAGGGCGGCGTAGCAGAAATTCAAAAGTCCCGATTTCACATGGTAGCGGTGACCGTGCGTCGCGAGGATCTTCACGCCCTCCCATTGGAGCAGCGCTTCATCCTGCACGTCGGTATCGAAACGATCGCAGTTGCCGCGCACCCTGCACACCGGCAGCCGCGGGAACTCCCGCTCGATCGCGAGTGCGTCCGAGGCGTGGTCGCCCAGATGGATCACGGCGTCCGGTTTTTCCCGCCGCACCGCGGAGAGCAGATATTCCTCCTCCCGGTGGGAGTCGGAAAGCACCAGTATTTTCATCGTGTCACCCTTTCGCGTTCGGAAACATATATATATTATAGCAGATTCCGAAAAAGGAGGCAATCTCCGTGCAGAATAATTCTCAAATTTCCGTGCAGCAGCTCAAAGCGCTCGTTTCCTCGCCGGAGGGCAAGCGGCTGCTCGCCCTGCTGCAGCGCGACGGCGGCGAAAACGCCCGCCGCGCCGCTGAGGCGTATCAAAACGGAAACGCCGCGCAGGCGCAGTCGCTGCTGCAGGACGTGATGGGGTCGCAGGAGGCGAACGATCTTCTGCGCAAATTCGGCGGAAAGTAGGTGAAGCCGTGGAAGGTCTGGAGGAACAGCTGCAAAAGATCATGAACGATCCGGACAGTATGGCGCAGATCCTGTCTCTCGCGCAGTCTTTCGGCCTGCAGCCGCCGGAAGCAGCGTCCTCTGCGCCTTCCGCGCCGCCTCCGCCGCCGGACGACGGCTTTGTGAAGGCGATCTTCGGGATGATGCAGCAGGCTCAGCAGTCCGACGGCAGGCAGGAGGCCCTGCTCCATGCGCTCAAGCCCTATCTTCGTCCGGAGCGGCAGGGCAATATCGACCGCGCCCTGCAGATCGCGAAGATCTCGCATCTGGCAGGCTTCGCCCTGCGCAATTACGGAAAACTCCCGGGAAAAGGAGGCGGCTGAATGTATCATCGCTATATGCCGATGGGAAACGGCCAGTACCGCAGGCAGGACGTTCCGGAGCGCAGACCCGCGCAGCCTACGCCGCCGCCAATGCCCGCGCCGCCGCCGCCAATGCCCGCACCCGCGCCGCCTATACCACCGCCGATGCCCGTACCGCCGCCGCCAATGCCCGCACCGCCGCAGTCCGCCGCGCCCTTTCCCGTTCCGTTTTTGGAAAAGCTCTTTCCCGGCATGGACAGCGGCGATCTGCTGCTTTTGCTCATCATGCTGCTCCTCTTATCCGAGGGCACGGAGGATGCCGTCTCCACCGTCATGACGCTCGCGATATTCCTGATCCTGCAATAGGCTTCTTTCCGCGTGTCAAAAAAATCTTTTTGACACGCTCATTTATCCGATTTCTACGTTCTTTTGATAGACTGACCGCCCTCCTGCGCAGTTGCAGGAGGGCGGTTTCGTATCGTTTTCTATTACTTCGCTTTCGGACCGGCGGCGGCGATGTGCGCGGGCATGTTCGGGTACTTCTTTGCGAAGTTCTCGGAGAACATGGTCGCCAGCTTATTCGCCTGCGCGTCATAGGCTGCCTTATCCGCCCACAGACCGCGTGCGTCGAGCATCTCGTCGGGGACGTTCGGGCAGGAGGTCGGATAGTCGACGTTGAACACGTCGTGGTGCTTGAACTCGACGTTGTCGAAGCTGCCGTTCAGCGCGGCGGTGACCATCGCGCGGGTATAGGCGAGCTTCATGCGCTTCGCGCCGGAGGCTGCGGAGCCGCCTGCCCAGCCGGTGTTGACGAGGTAGACCTTCGCGCCGCTCTCGCGGATGCGCTTGCCGAGCATTTCAGCGTAGACGGACGGATCCATCGGCATGAAGGGCTCGCCAAACAGGGTGGAGAAGGTCGGCTGCGGCTCGGTGACGCCGCGCTCGGTGCCGGCGAGCTTGGAGGTAAAGCCGGTAACGAAGTGGTACATCGCCGCGTTCTCATCCAGACGGGAGATCGGAGGCAGGACGCCGAAGGCGTCCGCCGTCAGGAAGATGACGACCTTCGGGATGCCGCCGACGCCGGGGATCGCCGCGTTGGAGATATAGTTGACGGGGTAGCCGACGCGGGTGTTCTCAGTCAGGCTGCCGTCGTCAAAGTCAAACTCACGGGTCTGCTCGTCCATGATGACGTTCTCGACCAGGGAGCCGAAGCGGATCGCGTGATAGATCTCCGGCTCGTTCTCTTCCTTGAGGTTGATGCACTTGGCGTAGCAGCCGCCCTCGAGGTTGAAGATGCCGTCGTCCGCCCAGCCGTGCTCGTCGTCGCCGATGAGCTTGCGGTTCGGGTCGGCGGACAGCGTGGTCTTGCCGGTGCCGGACAGGCCGAAGAAAACGGCGGTCTCATGGGTCTCGGGGTCCATGTTCGCCGAGCAGTGCATCGGCAGGATGTTCTCCTTGGTCAGAACGAAGTTCATCGTGGAGAAGACGCTCTTCTTGATCTCGCCCGCGTAGGCAGAGCCGCAGATGATGATCTCGTGCGCTTCGTAGTCGATGATGATCGCCGCTTCGCTGTTGATGCCCTCGACCTTCGGGTCGCACTTGAAGCCGGGTGCGCAGAAGACGGTGTAGTCCGGCTCGCCGTAGTCCGCAAGCTCCTCCGCCGTCGGACGGATGAGAAGCTGGTGGATAAAGAGGTTCTGCGACGCCAGCTCGTTGATGATGCGGAACTTCTTGGTGTGCTTCTTGTCTGCGCCGGCATAGCCGTCAAAAACGAAAACCTCGCGGCCCTGCATGTAGGCTGCCATCTTTCCCTTGATCGCCTCGAAGCGCTCTCTGGAGATCGGGCGGTTGACCTTGCCCCACGCGATGTCGTCATGGACGGCGGGCGTGTCAACGATGAACTTATCGTTAGGCGAACGGCCGGTGTACTTGCCGGTCGTGACGACCAGCGCGCCGGTGTTGCTGAGCTTGCCTTCGCCGCGGCGGAGCGCCGCTTCGGTCAGCTGCGCGGGACCGAGGTTGCGGTAGACCGCTTTCGGGGCAAGAATGCCCATTTTTTCAATGCCGTAGGTTTCCATAGTGTATCCTCCTATAATATGGAGCCGCAGATGCGGCAGATTTAATATGATCCGGTGAAATTCCAATGTTCACCAAATACATTATATCACAATTCGCCGCAAATAGCTATCCTAATTTGAAAATATTATCAAAAAGACGCCCATCCGGCTGGACGAGCGTCTTTTAAATGGTTTATTGGTTTGTTGGTTTATTCTTTCGGCTTATTCTTTCGCGGCGCCGTACTTCTCGGCGTAGCGCTTGTAGTCGTTGACAAAATCGCGGCTGCCGCCGGTCTTGATATCGTTCAGATATGCGTGCGTATCAAAGCTGCCGATGCCCGTCTCGATCACCGCGACGGCGATATTCGAGCAGTGGTCGGAGATACGCTCGTAGTTGGTCAGGAGGTCTGACAGCACGAAGCCCGTCTGGATCGTGCATTTGCCGAGCTGCAGACGCTCGATGTGTTTGCTCTTGGAGCGCGCGATCAGAACGTCGATGACCTGCTCCAGCGGCTCGACGTGATTCGCCTGCGCGCGGTCGCTCTCGCGGAAGGAGAGGACGGTCATGGACAGGATTTCGTTGAGCGCGTCGGTCAGGTTGCGGATCTCCGCCTGCGCGTCCTCGGAGAACGTGATCTGCTTCTCCTTGATCTCGCGCGCGGACTTGAGGAGGTTGACCGCGTGGTCGCCCAGCCGCTCGAAGTCGCCGATCGTATGCAGCATCAGAGAGACCTGCCGCGAGTCGCGGTCGGACAGGGAGCGGCTGGAGAGCTTCACCAGGAAGGAGCCGAGCTTATCTTCATAATTGTCGAGATCTCCCTCGTCCGCTACGATCTGCTCCGCCGCTTTTTCATCAAAGTTGTGGAACAGCTCCAGCGCGTTCTCCAGCGTCTTCTGCGCCAGCTCCGCCATCTTCTTGGTCTGTACCATCGCCTCGTTGACGGCGACGGACGGCGTGCTGATCAGACGTTCGTCCAGGAAGGCGCCGACGCCATCCTTCTTCGACGACCGGACAAAGAAATTGGTCATCCTCACAAGCTGTTTATGGAACGGGTACAGCAGGACGGTATTTGCGACGTTGAACACGGTGTGGATCAGCGCGACGCCGGGTCTGCCGGGGTTATCCTCGAGGAAGTGCAGATCGAATGCGGTGTCGGCAATGGCGTAGCCGATCATAAAGATCGCCGTACCGATCAGTTTGATGATGACATGCACCACGGAGACCTTCTTTGCCTCCTTGGTAACGCCGACGGAGGACAGCAGCGCCGTCGCGCAGGTGCCGATATTCGCGCCGAGCACCAGCGGGATCGCGTTGCCGTAGGTGATCATTCCGGTCACCGTCAGCGCCTGCACGATACCGATGGTCGCAGCGGAGGACTGGATGATGCCGGTGAACAGCGTAGAGGCAAGCAGCGCGATCAACGGATTGTCGAACGCGGCAAGCATCGACTGGAAGGACGGATTGTCCTTGACCTGTTCCATCGCGTCGCTCATGAAGGTCATGCCGTACATCAGGACAGCAAAGCCCACCATGATTTTGCCCAGATCCTGCCGTTTGGTCTTCTTGGACATCAGCACAAGGACCGCGCCGATGATCGCGATGATCGCCGAGAAGTTCTTCGGCTTCAGCAGCTCCATCCAGTCGCTGCCCTCGACGCCCGTGAGGGTCAGAATCCAGCTCGTCACGGTCGTGCCGATATTGGACCCCATAAGGACGCTGATCGTCTGGTCGAACTGCATCAGGCCGGAGTTGACAAGACCGACCAGCATGACCGTCATCGCGGACGATGACTGGATCGCTACGGTGATGCCCGCGCCCAGTCCCATGCCGAGGACGGGGTGCGAGGTTGCTTTTCTCAAAGACCGCTCCAGAGAGCCGCCCGCCATCTTTCCCAAGCCCGCCGACATGACGTGCATGCCGTAGAGGAAGAACGCAAGACCGGCGACCAGCTTCAGCGCGGCAAATACCACTTCCATACGAAATTCTCCGTTTCGATATCTCTTTTTTGATCCGGTATATAATCTTAGATCCTCAAATCGGCGATGAGTTTTCCCTATATCGCCATTTTATATTATATGATACCGGATCGGGAAAGTCAAGCAGTTTTGCGCTGAAGCCGCCTTGTGTAGGTTTGTCAATGATGTGTTACACTTTTGCGAAAGAAAAAAGGACAGATTT
>CAMUZA010000055.1 GCA_947165085.1 uncultured Clostridia bacterium
TATAGTATATTAGCACACCCCATGCACCATGTCAAGCATTATTTTCTTGTTTTTTGCGTTTTTTTCTAAGGTTTTTCCGCACAACAGCCGGAACTGCGCCACTAACACAAGAGCGCCGCTGATAAACATCAGCGGCGCTCGAATTATTCGTTTTACTCGTTATTTTCAATCAAGCCGTAGCCGCCGTCGTTTCTCTTGTAGACCACCGCGAACGCCTGATCGTTCTCTTCGTCCTTAAATGCGAAGAAATTGTGCTCCAGCAGATTCATCTGCAGGATCGCTTCTTCCCTGGTCATCGGCTTCATCGGGAATTCCTTGAAACGCACGATCTCGAAGCTGTTCTCCTCGGGATCCGGCGCGAAGGAAGTAACCTCTGCGCTGCGGACGAAGGCGTCCTGACGGAGTCTGCGGGCAAGGCGGGTCTTGTTCTTGCGGATCTGACGCTCGATCGTGGAGACCGCTGCGTCGATCGACGCGAACATGTCGGACGTTGCCTCGCTTGCACGGAAGAAGGTGTTTGCGGCGTGGATCGTAATTTCGACCTTGTTACGATCCTTTTCTACGGAAAAGGCGACGAGTGCCTCCGCATCGTCCCGGAAGAAACGCTCGAGCTTCATTACTTTCTTTTCGGCATAAGCGTGGACGTTGGAGGGCAGGCTGACTTTTTTCTCGGTAAACTGGAATTTCATGGTAGTCGCTCCTTTCGTGTTGTAGAACCTTTGCTGACTATATTATACCATACTTTTCCCGAATTTCAAGTGCCTTCCTTTTTCTGCGCCAGAAGTTGATCCATGACCACGCGGTAGATCTGCTCCGCGTTTTCTTCAAAGGCGTTTGCCAGGCGGTAGGCGTGCCGCTGGGTCGGCGCCATCAGCTCCATTTTAAGCAGGTCGCTGACCTCATCGTTTAGGCTGAGCTGGACGGAGAAGTCTCCGCCCTCGCGCTTGACGATCTTCGTTTTGACGAAGTTGCTGCGGCGAACGGCGCGATTGAACTTGTCAACTGCCGCCTGCGCGCGCTGCATCACGGGGAACGCAACGGCGTCCTCCGTCACCGCGCAGGCTTCTCTTCCCTTCTCAGTAATGACGAACCGCTTGTCGTCGACCTCTTCCAGATGTCCGCTTTCTACCATCTGCGGCACCGCCTGCGCCAGATCGAAATAGCTCAGGCAGTCGTCCTGATAGGAAAGCTCATATATCTTCTGCAAATCCACCGGGTACATGACCCGCGCCATGACATACAGGATCAACAGCTTGACGTCCAGCATATCATGGATAAATCCGCGTTGCTGCTCCATTTCGAATTTCTCCTTTTCTTTCTGATCTCATTATAGCGCAGCTCGCCGTCTGTGGCAATATCTCTTTTTCACCAAATTGCAAAAAAAGCATAGCATGGTGGTAAAGAGGTGTATATGTATGGAATTCTGGGTCTTGGGCGGGGACGCGCGGAACCGTTGGGCGGCGAGGCATCTGCAGGAGAGCGGTCATACGGTCCGCTGCTTCGGCGTGCCGGATATGCCCGACACACCGCTGCCTTTTTATATCGAACGGCTGATCCTCCCCTTTCCGTCCTGTCAGGGCGCGCTGCTGCGGGGACATTCCGCCATTCCGATGGAGGAAGTCCTGCAGCACGTGGATCGGGACAGCACGGTCTGGGGCGGGCTGCTCGGCGCATGGCGCGAGGCGCTGGAACATCACGGCTCGGTCGTGCGCGATCTGTACGGCACGGAGCCACTGACAACCGCCAACGCCATCCCGACGGCGGAGGGCGCGATCCAGCTCGCGATGGAGCATACGCCGATCACGCTGCACGGGGCGCGGTGTCTGGTGATCGGCTTCGGGCGGATCGGGAAGATTCTGGCGCGGAAGCTGCACGGGCTGTCCGCTCGCGTGACCGTAACGGCGAGAAAGCCGACGGACATCGCGCTTGCAGAAGCGATGGGTTTGCAGACCGATCTGACCGGTCGGTACCTCCACGGCCTTGGGCAGTATGATTTCATATTCAACACCGTACCGGCCACGGTGCTGTCGGAGGAACAACTGAACGCGCTCAGCCCCGCGTGTCTTCTGATAGAGCTTGCCTCTGCGCCGGGCGGTTTTTCGCAGGAGTACTGCAAAGAGCATCAGCTCAACTGTCTTTTTGCGCCCGGATTGCCGGGGCGCTGCGCGCCGAAGACTGCAGGTGCGCTCTACGCGCAGAACGTCCTTGATGATATCCGAAGGGAGGAAGCACCATGAAGCAAACCGTCGGCTTTGCCATGACCGGCTCGTTCTGCACCTACCGAAAAACGATCGACGCGCTGCGTGCGCTGGCAGAGGAATATCACGTGATTCCGATCTTCTCCGAATCAGGTTACACGATCGACAGCCGTTTCGGTGCGGCGGAGGACTTCCGAAATGAAGTAGAATCGATCACCGGAACAAACGTCCTGCATACGATCGCCGAGGTAGAACCCTTCGGACCGAAGAAGCTCCTCGATCTGCTGATCGTCGCGCCCTGCACGGGCAACACGCTCGGCAAGCTCGCCAACGGCATCGCGGATTCTCCCGTGACCTTCGCCTGCAAGGCGCATCTGCGCAACGCGCGTCCGATCGTGCTGGCAATCTCCACGAACGACGGTCTCTCCGCAAGCGCGGAAAACATCGGCAAACTGCTCAACCGCAAGCACTATTATTTCGTTCCCTTTGGGCAGGACAGCCCGAGCGGAAAGCCCTACAGCCTCGTCGCAGATATGAATCTGCTCTCCGAGACTGCAGCCGCTGCGCTGCGCGGGGACCAGCTGCAGCCGCTTCTGCTGAAATAGTTGCAATTTCCGCATGCTGCGGATATAATAGATGCAGAACTACAAAGGAGGACAGCGTATGCCAACGTTCAGCCTGATCGTGCCGATCTACAAGATTGAAGCCTATCTTCCGAAGTGCATCGACTCCGTTCTGGCGCAGACCTGTCAGGATTTTGAGCTGCTGCTGGTCGACGACGGCTCGCCCGACGGCTGTGGAGCGATCTGCGACGACTACGCGCGGCGGTACCCCGACAAGATCCGCGCCGTCCATCAGCCGAACGGCGGCGCGGGCGCGGCGAGAAATCACGGAATTGAGCTGTCCTCTGGAAACTATCTGCTGTTCATCGACGGCGACGACTATCTCTCCGACAGTTTCCTTGCCGATCTCAAGCATACCGTTGAAACCAACCCCGCCGATCTGATCCTCTACGGCGCGGAGGTGGAAAAGGACGGTAAGAAGGTCGGCGAGCTGCACGAGCTGGTTGCGCCGGATAAGCTGTTAAAGGTCAAAGACGAGCCGGATCTATTCTTCGGCGTGATGGCGCCGTGGAACCGCGCCTACCGCCGCGGGCTGTTCACAGAACACGGCATTTCCTTCGCCACCCGCGTCTGGTATGAGGATATCCGCGTCGTGACCAAGATCCTCGCCGTCGCGCAGACGGCGATCCGCCTGCCGAAGTGCTACTACCACTATCTGCAGCGCGAGGGCAGCGCGATGAACAACAAGAACAGCGAGCGCAATGTCGAGATCCTCTACGCATACGACGACATTCTCGGCTGGTATCAGGAACACGGGTATTATGAAAAGTACCGCGACGCGTTGGAATTTCAGGCGATCCAGCACATCTGGCTCGCCGCGACGGTGCGCGTCCTGCTCATCGACCGGAAGCATCATCTGATCGCAGACTTCCGCGCCTACATGGAGGAGCATTTCCCGCGCTTTCGCGAAAACAAGTATCTTTCCAAACTCGACAGCAACAAGCTGCTCGTCTTCAAGCTGCTGGATAAAAAACGTTACCGTACCGTCCGCCTGCTTTTCCGCGTCAAGAACCGGCTCGGAAAATAACGCTTTAATAACAAGAACCGCACCGTTCCGGTGCGGTTTTCCTATTTTCCTATTCTGTAAGCAGGAGCTTCCGAATACGGAGATTCTCCTTCTCCGTTACATCGCGCAGATACCGCCGATAGGTTTCAAAGGCTTCCGGGGACGCAACGCTCTCGACTTTCGCCTGCAATTCCTCGTAATGCCGCTTTGCCTTATTGTCCTCCGCACGTTTCACGCCGTCAAGAAATCTCCAGTTTTTGTCCTGCCAGTACCGTTCCAAAAACTCTCGCATGCCTCCCGGCTCATCGACCATTCTTTTGCATGCGTCATACATTCCGAGGTAGGCGCACTCCGCAAAAGATCGCGTCGTCTCAACGTCCGACGAAGGGCGACACAAGGCCGCGAGTTCGCAATACCGGTCATAGCAAGACTGCGCGTTGTCAATCTGATCGAACGTCGGCCAGATCAAGACGTCGAACGCCGTATGGTAATACCATTTCGTGATGGGGTAGAAGAACTCGGAGAACATATCGTCCGTATAAATGAAGCGGTCAAGTGGCAGCCCCAAATTGTGGATTTTATTGTATGCGTACAGTTCTCTGCGCAGCGTGAACAAGGTGGTGCCATCTTGGTTTTCAAGATAATGGAGCGATTTTCGCTGGAACGGGATCGGGCTCGGGCGATCGCACAAAAGCGTCATGCCAACGCGCAGATCCATATTTCGCGCATCCGGTGAAAAGAAAATGAGTGATAGCAGCGCCTCATCATTGACGATCTTATACCAATGATTTGCGTTTCGAACGTAAGGAGAAAACCCGTGCGCTTGTACTTCTTCCCGCCAGTTTTCGTCAATAAAAACCTGCAGTTCTTCTTTTGTCAGCATATTGATTCCTCCAATTGCTTTAGTGTTACACCTTCCAGCCTGAAAGGTACGCCTCCTGCTCGGGGGTCAGCGCGTCGATGCGGAAGCCCGCGCCGTCGAGCTTGAGGCGGGAGACCGCGTCGTCGATCTCGCGCGGCACCTCATAGACCTGCTTTTCCATCGCCGCGCCCGTATGGGCCCGGCGATTCTTTGGTGCACCGGATGCACTCAAATCAGAACCTTCTCCGGATATTTCTCCCGAATCAGTGAGAACGATTGTTTTCGTTCCGTCTTTGTAGTTGAACGTCAGCAGGATCTTGTCGTCGTAGAGATAAATCGCGTTGACGAAGATGTCGATCAGCTTCCGCCGATGTTCCAGCTTTGTCAAATCAAGTTTTCGCAGTTTCTCAAATACAAACGGATCTGTTCCTTTGTTACGGTCGGGTGAGCGATCTCCTCTTTGGTGATCCTCAGCTCGATCTCTTTTTTCTGCTGCTCGAGCTGCGTCAGCCGGTCCTTCGTGCTTTCGGTGATGATGCCCATCTGGATAGCGTTCAGCAGATTGCCGATCGCTTTCTCGGTTTCTTCCAACGTCTTGCGCATCGCCGGGAGCAGGACGTTTTCCGCGCTCTGCTTTTCCATTACCAGATCGGTCAGCTTTGCGATCAACTCGTCGTTGAACAGCAGGCCCTTTATCTCGTTGATTACGAGGTCTTCGATCCGCTTCTTGTGTACCGTCTTCTTGTCGCATTCGTGCTTGCGCGCGCTCACGCACTTGTAATATCGGTGGACGTCGCCTGTATGGCTTGTCCCGCTCTCCCCCGTCATCAAGCATTTGCACTTGCCGCAGAACAGCTTCGTCGTGAGCAAGTATTCGTCTTCGGCTTTCAGCTTCGCAGGCGCTTTCTGGACCGCCTCCATTCTGTCCTGCACCCGATAGAACAATTCTTCCGGTACGATCGCAGGGATGCCGTTCGGAATCACGACGTCTCTGAACTTGTATTCGCCGATATATCTTCTGTTGTGGAACATTCGCGCGACGGAATTGAGCGTCAGTTTCGGTGAGGCCTTCGTATGGATTCCCGCCATATTCAGCATATCCACGACCGTTTTCATAGAAGCGCCGTTTGCGTAGTCGGTGAATGCTTTCAACACCATCGGCGCTTCAATCGGGTCGAGCCGGAATCTCTGATTTTCGTCGATAACGTAGCCGATCGGCAGTGTACCGCCGTTGTATTTGCATTTCAGCGCATTCTCGGTCATACCTCTCGTGACCTTTTCGGCAAGCTCAGCGGAATAGTATTCCGCCATACCCTCCAGCATCGTTTCGAGAAGGATGCCTTCCGCGCCCTGCGAGATCGTCTCCGTCGCGGAAATCACTTTGACGCCGTTCTTTTTCAGCACGCTTTTATAATGTGCGGAATCGTATCTGTTTCTGGCAAACCGGTCGAGCTTCCAAACGATGACCACTTCAAATTTCTTGCCTGCGGAGTCTTTGATCATTCTCTGAAAGTCCGGGCGGTTGTCTGTCTTTGCCGAAAATGCTCTGTCGGTATATACGTCAATGACCTGGATGTCGTTCTTTTCGGCAAATTCGCGGCATTCGCGGAGCTGACCTTCGATGCTTTCCTCTCGCTGATTGTCGGAGGAATACCGGGCATAGATAACGGCGTTCATTTGCCGCCCCCGCTTTCTTTCAGCATCTGCTTCAGGGTTTCTTTCAAGCGGCTGTTCATCTCCGAATTCGGGTCAAAGCACATCTCGATGAACTTATCCATTTCAGGATATACCTTTTCGAGTTTGATCTTCTCCTCATAGCTGCCGCCTCTGGGGTTGTCCGACCTGCCGCAAAGATAGTCGAGCGATACATCAAAGAAATCCGCGTACTTGATCGCGACGCTGACCGGGATCTCCGTCTGACCGGCCTCGTAACGGTAGATGCACGACTGCCCGATGCCGATCGACTTGGCAAGACGGTTTTGCGAAAGTCCTGCTTTTTCCCGGACGCTCCGCATTCTCTCATAAACTGTACTCAATAAAACCCACCTCCTGCTTTTACTAACCTAAGTATACATCGTCACCCTCAAAATGTCAACCCCAATTTACATAACGTAGTATGTTTTAATTCGGATAGCGCATTTCTTTGGAAGGCAGGTCCTGGAAGACGCACCTTTGCGAAAGTGTATTAACCCACTATGGTACTTTCATCCTTCGGCTGCAAAGTACCGTGGGCTCTTCGTCGGAAATCCCTTCGCACGGCTCAGAAACGTCAATCGCTTTTGGCTCTTGCCGTTTCTTCAACTGTGCTTCGGTTTTCCCCCTCCCACCTCCGAACCCGCTGACGCTGGGCTTCGGAGGTGTTCGAGAAAGATGCGAAGGATGCGGCTGCTGCGGCAGCCGATGTCGTCAAAGCGGCACAATTTCTGCCTTGCTTTCCCGACACGGGCTGCAAAAGCTTTTGCCGCCCGCTGCCGAAAAACTGCACCGCAGTTTTCCGGCAGTCGTCCTCGGAAGCGCAGCTTCCTTCGTCCGGGCGAGAGACGATCGGAGAAACAACAGAACTCTCGAAATAATCTTTCGAGAGTTCTGTCCGAAATCGTCAAATCTTTTCAGCGCCGGAACGGCGCGCAGTCGCAAAAAAAAGTATGACTTTTCTGTGAAGTGGGTCTTAGGGCAAATCCCTAACAAGCCGCATCGGTGGGAGAATGTACCCACAGACGCATTGCTTGCCAGTTTGTGAATACGCCTAATGTATTCATTAGCACTAGCTCGGTTATACTTTTTAGGTGTTCCGCAAATACCCTCCTTTGCCAATAAACAATCTGAATCGTTGATTGTCAGAATGAGTGCATAGACAGCAGAACCCATTGCCCTATCGCCGGTTTATCCTATCCATAGCAAGCCAATCTTTATTGTTCATATTAGTAGTTCGGTAACTGGATTCCGGTTAACTCACGATAAAGTTTCACCGCATAGGTATCTGTCATGAATGCCACATACTTTACAATGCTTAGGAGCGTCTGATAGTTTCGGTCTTCCTGGCACAATGCTTTGTCGTTGCAAATCTTTTCTTTTAGAATACAGCTTTGAATCTTTTTGCTGCGTTCTCCGTTATTGAACGCAGCATCAACCATGATGTCCAGTAGTCCCGGTAGAACAACAAAGCCAGCGGCCTCAGTCAGTAGGATGTTGTTATGTGTATATACTTTTTCAACCTCCGTCTCTTTCAACGCCTTGTACGCTTTTTGAGCCTTCTTTGGCATTGATTCTATTAAGGTACTTTTGAATCTCCCTTCCAAAATCGCACTAGCGTTTTTCTCAAAAGCGTCAACACAAAGTTGAATCAGCGCATTGATTGCTTTAGCGCGAAGATACCCAATTATTTCGTCCTTATCAATAATGCTCTTTTCGTTCAAAATAGATTCAGGCCATGCTTTGATTACATTAAGCAGCAGTTTACGAGCTTCATTATACGATACACTGCCATTACGATAACCATCCTCCATATCAACAACAGCATAGCAGATATCATCTGCCGCCTCTGTTAGGTATGCCAATGGGTGCCTGCACCAAGTATCTTCTTTCCCATCGATTGGTACAAGCCCCAGTTGGTTAGCGATCTTGGCAAACTCGTCCACATCTTGTTTCAATAGACCCGCTTTTTTATAACACGCATTCCCCACTCGTTCATTCTTTTCGCCTTTAAAACGATTTGGATATTTCGTGAAAGCCGCCAATGTTGAGTATGTTAAGCCAAGGCCTCCTTTTACATTGGTTTTGATTGGGTTTGAATATGTGAGCAAATGGAAGCCCATTGCATTACCTTCAAAATGCTGAAAATCGTACCGTTGATCTTCTGTTAGTAGTCTGTCAAGTAAACCTCTACCTTTCGGATCAAGGAAATACTGTGAAATAGCAGCTTCACCTGAATGCCCCAATGGTGGATTACCAATATCATGACAAAGAGAGGCTGCGGCAACAATCGCACCAATATCTTCCGGATGTATGCCTTGTTCTTCTAGTTTTAACCGTTCCGCCACTAAGATGCCCAAAGATCTGCCAACTGAAGCAGTCTCTATACTGTGTGTCAATCTAGTATGTGTTGCATCTCGTTCCGGAAAGGGAACAACCTGCGTTTTTGCCTGCAGAAGGCGGAACTCTTTTGAAAAAACAATTCGGTCAAAATCTCTAAAATATGAATTGCGATTATCCTTTTTCCCTGATGCTTCGCATCCGAGCCGCGTATCATCAATTAGTTTATTCCAGTCCATAAAATACTACCCCTTTCTTTGTTTTTGGGACGCCTTGTTCCATTTTTCTATTCAATAGAATAAAGAAGCTTACTTAATTAACCGCAGCCGCTCTAACGGGCGCAAATAGTTCTTTTTCAGATCGCGCACAGAGCCAAAGAAGATTTGCTCGGATCTGGAGAGGCTATTCGTCTCGTGTTTCCGTTTGATCAGCTCCATAGTGCAGAGCAAATCTGCAACTTGGAACAGACGATAATCGGCAGGATATGCTTTGCGGAATTCCACATTGGTCAGCAGAATTGTGAAAACGGACGCAAGGATCTTGTTCAGTTCCACTTGGCCGTTGTCATAGTAAACAACAACGCGATCAAAGCCGGTGAAATAGGCGAGATTATCTTTGAGAAAGCAGGAAAGCATTTTGCTAAGGGCAACGGTCAAGCCGAGTTCGTCCCGGATGTGCTTCTTTTCCGCACAGAAGGAGACATATGTAATCGGAACGCTTTTCGCAAAGGCAACCAGCTTGTTCAGGCAGCTTCGGCGCTCGGCAACGGACAAATAGGCATATTCTTCTTTGCGACGAATAATCGGGCCGGCGTGGAAGCAGTGCGTCGGTTCATATCCCATCTTTTGGAGCGTCGCCTCCAGCCGAGCGAGTTGTCCCTGAATGGAATTGTCCTGTTCATGAAACACTAACGTGAACAGGTAATACGGCGCATGAGCCTCATAACTGCCGAAATCGCCGGATTCGTCAACGAAAATACTGAGCTCTTTCATTTCTGCTGCTCCTTAAAGGAAAAGGCGGGGAACTTCCCCGCCAAAGGTGGACCCGGGTCTGACGACCAGCCCGTTTTCCTATGCATATTATATGCGAACTTGATGATAAAATCAAGTAGTTTTGAAAGTTTTTTATAATCTATTATTGGCGGACTGAGCTGCATTCAGAACACAAACACATTACTATTACCCCTCATTTTGAGACTTGAACACTATTTGCAGGTTTGCCAGTTTGTAATCAACGCCGAAGGACAGGCAGTCCTCGCCGAGATTTCGGACGAGGACTGCCTACATTATTTAGGATGTTTCTGTTCTGTTGCAATTGGTATGTTCGGACGTGCTACGCTGCAAAGGCGCGGTACAGGAAGGTCACAATTTGGCCTCTCGTGCAGGTGGCGTCGGGACTGAACGTTGTCGCCGAAGTGCCTGCGGTGATGCCCTTTTCAACTGCCCACAGAACGGCGTCGTAGTAGTAGCCGCCCTTGACGTCCGTGAACGGATTTGCGCTCGAGGTCGGCTTCGGCTGCCCCTCCGTGCGCCACAGGAACGTCACGACCTGCGCTCTGGTGCATCCGGCGTTCGGACTGAAGGTCGTCGCGCTCGTGCCGGCGGTGATGCCGTTCTCAACGGCCCACAGGACGGCCTTGTAATAGTAGTCGCCTGCCTTAACGTCATTGAACGGATTGTTATTGGTCTTCGGCTCCGGGCAACCCTTCGCTCTCCACAGGAACGTCACGACCTGCGCTCTGGTGCAGGTAGCGTTCGGACTGAACGTCGTCGTGCTCGTGCCGGAGGTCACCTGCGGGTCAGCGTTGACCGCCCACAGGATTGCTTCGTAGTAGAATTCGCCTTCCTTGACGTCATTGAAGGGATTGATGGTTACAGGCGGCTTATAGTCCGGGTCCTTTGCGCCGCAGACGGTGCACTTGCCGTCCTTGTAGCTGTGCGCAGTCATCGGGACAACCTCCTGCGCGATCTTGTAATCACAACGCGTGCAGTGTTTGCCCTCAGTTAAACCAGTCGCAGTACAGGTCGCCGCAACGGCAGGATCGGTTACAAGGTCATGCCCCAACGCAGGGATGACAGTCTGCTCGACCTTATAGTCGCAGCGTGTGCAGTGCTGACCTTCGGTCAAACCAGTCTCGGTGCAGGTCGCTGCTGCCGCAGGGTCGGCAACGATGTTGTGACCCAGTGCAGGAGTTTCCTCGAATGTTGAATAGTCGCAGCGGCTGCAGGTCTGATATGCTGCCCAGCCGTTCTCTGTACAGGTTGCTTCCTGCGCTGCGTGATCAAGTAGGTCATGTCCAAGCGCGGGAGTTTCATTATACGTCGTGTAGTCGCAGCGCGTGCAGGTCTGGTAGGCGTTCCAGCCGATCTCTGTACAGCTCGCCGTCTGCGCCTCGTGGTCGACGAGGTCATGCCCCAAAGCGGGAATTTCCTCGTAGGTCGTGTAGTCGCAGCGTGTGCAGGTCTGGTACGCGTTCCAGCCGATCTCTGTACAGCTCGCCGCCTGCGCCTCGTGGTCGATGATGTCATGCCCCAGCGCGGAAAGTACCGTTTCAGAAACCGTTACGCCACAGTCGTCGCAGACTGTTCTGTCATAGCCCGGCTCGGTGCAGGTCGCGTCTGCGTGTTCGGTATGTGTGTGCGGATGAGCGCAGTAGTTGTAGTGGATCTTTGCTCCGGTAAGGCAATTGTTTCCATCGCCAATCGAAATTGCATTCCATTCCCTCTCTGTGCCACAGAAGTACACATCCGTCAGCCCGCTGCAGCCAGCGAATGCATTCTGTCCAATGCTCTGCACGCCGTTGCCGATCGTCACGCTCGTCATCCCGCTACATTCGTAGAAAACATAATTGCCGATGCTCGTCACGCTGTCGGGGATCGTCACGCTCTTCAGTCCGCTGCAGTAGGCGAACGCAGATTTTCCGATGCTCGTCACGCCGCTACCAATCGTCACGCTCTTCAGTCCGCTGCAGTCGTAGAATGCCCCGGAACCGATACTCGTCACACTATCCGGGATTGTCACGCTCTTCAGCTCGCTGCAGCCGTAGAATGTGCCAAAGCTGATGCTCGTCACGCTGTCCGGGATCACCAAATCCGTGACAAGCGTGCCGTTCAGATACAGGTTGTGCGCATAATACAGCGGATTCGCTTCAGCATCAGCAAATGCAATGCCGCACCACGATGCAATGTCTGAAATGTGTACAGCAGTCAGCTTGCTGCAGCCATAAAACGCTCTTTCCCCAATGCTCTGCACGCCGCTGCCGATCGTCACACTCGTCAGGCCGCTGCAGCCGCGGAACGCAGATTTGCCGATGCTCGTCACGCCGCTCCCAATCGTCACGCTCGTCAGTCCGCTGCAGTAGGCGAACGCAGATTTGCCGATGCTCGTCACGCTGTCCGGGATTACCAAATCCGTGACAAGCGTGCCGTTCAGATACAGGTTGTGCGCATAATACAGCGGATTCGCTTCAGCATCAGCAAATGCAATGCCGCACCACGATGCAATGTCTGAAATGTGTACAGCAGTCAGCTTGCTGCAGCCATAAAACGCTCTTTCCCCAATGCTCTGCACGCCGCTGCCGATCGTCACGCTCGTCAGCTCGCTGCAGCCGCGGAACGCACACTCGCCGATACTTGTCACGCTGTCCGGGATCGTCACGCTCGTCAGTCCGTTGCAGTTGTAGAAGGCGCCATACGGAATATAACTGCTGCCGGTAATCGTGACGGATCTTAATGCGCTCGGGATGTAGTAGGTCTTTGAAGTCGTGCTGGATGTGCTGCTGCCATAATAATACTGCGTCGTTGCTGTGCCGCCGGTGTAGGATGATGTGCCGAAAATATAGCCGAACGGATATTGATAAGTATCGTTTGCAGCGTGCGGCTTGTTACCCACAAACGGCAGCGAGATGCTCGTCAGCCCGCTGCAGCCGCGGAATGCTTCATAGCCGATGCTCGTCACGCTGCCCGGGATCGTCACGCTCGTTAGCCCGCTGCAGCCGCGGAATGCTTCATTGCCGATGCTCGTCACGCTGTCGCTGATTGTCACTCTCGTCAGCCCGCTGCAGCCGTAGAAAGCAGAACCGTCGATGCTCGTCACACTGTCCGGGCTCGTCA
>CAMUZA010000056.1 GCA_947165085.1 uncultured Clostridia bacterium
CCATTCGCTATTCTTTTTCCTATTCGCTGTCACATATCATTGTACAACCTACAATCGTCCTTTTTCTATGCGGCAATTCGCCTTGATTTAGACGCTTTTCTGGTGTATAATACATAAAATGGATTTTGGAGGGACAGGAATATGAAGATCAATGATATTCTGAACCAAAATCGCCTTTCCCTTTCGTTTGAAGTATTTCCGCCGAAGACCGAGACGGCGTTTGAAAGCGTAAAAGCCGCGGTCGAGGAGATCGCAAAGCTGAAACCCGCGTTCATGAGCGTGACTTACGGTGCGGGCGGCGGGACAAGCAAATATACGCTCGATATAGCGAAGAGCTTAAAAGACCGCTACAGCGTGCCGACGTTGGCACATCTGACCTGTGTTTCGTCAAGCAGAGAGACCGTCGCTCAGAAAATCAGAGAGATTCAGGCTTACGGCATAAAAAACGTTATGGCGCTGCGCGGCGATATTCCGAAGGAGCTTGAAGACGCTGACCGAAGCGGCTGGGATTACCGGCATGCCGTCGATTTAGTGAAAGAACTGAAAGCCGCTGACCGCGATTTCTGCATCGGCGGCGCCTGCTATCCCGAAGTTCATCCGGAAAGCAAAGATCAGGAAGAAGACATCCGGCATCTGAAAGAGAAAGTCGAGGCCGGCTGCGATTTTCTGACGACGCAGATGTTTTTCGACAACAACCTTCTGTACGATTTCCTTCGCAAGATCAGGCGGGCGGGAATCACGGTGCCGATCATCCCGGGCATCATGCCGATCACCAACGCCAATCAGATCGAGCGAGCGATCCATCTCTCCGGCTCCTACGTGCCGCCGCAGTTCAAGAGCCTCGTGGACAGGTTCGCAGGCGATCCGGCGGCGATGAAACAGGCGGGTATCGCTTACGCGACCAACCAGATCATCGACTTGTATGAGAACGGGATCAAGAACGTCCATGTTTATTCGATGAACAAGCCGGACGTCGCCGAAAAGATCCGGGCAAACCTTTGCGATATATTGGGATAATAACTTATGGTTCTGATAAAAAGCTACGACGCTCCGCCGCTCGACGAACGCGAGGTCTTTCGCTACGCCGGCTGCAGAGGTGAGGATGATACCGCGCGGGAACTGTTCGACGCCTGCAGAGCGGAGATCGCCGAAAAATTGACTTACAGGGTGTGCTTTTTGCCGCTCGATGTGCGCGTCGCGGACGATTTCTGCGACTTCGGCGCGTTTGGCGTGACGTCTGCAAATCTGGCGCGCAATCTGGACGGATGCGCAAAAGCCGTCGCGTTTGCGGCGACGATCGGCGTGGGGATCGACCGCCTGATCGCAAAGTACAGCGTTCTCTCTCCCGCGAAAGCGCTGATGATCGACGCGATCGGAACAGAGCGGATCGAAGCTCTGTGCGACCAGTTCTGCTGCGACGTGGAAAAAGAGTATCGACTGTCCGCAAAACCGCGCTTCAGCCCGGGGTATGGCGATCTGAACCTGTCGTTTCAAAATGAGATATTCTCCGTACTAAACTGCCGGAAGCATATCGGACTGAGCATATCGGACAGTCTGATGATGTCGCCGTCCAAATCGGTCACCGCCATCGTTGGATTATGCGAAACAGAATGTAAAAAACCGTCCCGCAAGTGCGACACCTGCGGGAATGCAGGATGCGCGTTCAGAGGTGCGTTATGAATTTTTCTGCCTTTTTGCAACAGAATATTGTCTGTCTTGACGGCGGCACCGGAACGTTGCTGCAGGAGCTTGGTTTGCGACCGGGAGAACATCCGGAACGTTGGAATCTCACGCATCCGGACGCGATTACCGAGATACACAGAGCGTATTATGACGCGGGCAGCAACGTCGTCTGCACCAACACGTTCGGTGCGAATTCGCTGAAATTCCCGCCGGACGAGCTGGAAGAGATTGTTAGGGCGGCGCTGTCCAATGCCGACGCCGCCAGGGCGCAGAGCACCGCACCGCAGGAAAAGTTTATCGCGCTGGATATCGGTCCATCCGGGAAACTCCTGAAGCCGCTCGGTGATCTTGATTTCGAGGCGGCGGTGGACGTGTTCAAACGAACCGTTATCCTCGGCGTCAAATACGGCGCGGACTTGATCTACGTTGAAACGATGAGCGACAGCTACGAGACGAAGGCTGCAGTGCTTGCGGCAAAAGAATGCTGCGATTTGCCTGTGATCGTCTCATGCGCCTACGGCGAGGACGGCAAGCTGATGACCGGCGCCTCGCCCGCCGCCATGGTTGCGCTGCTGGAAGGCATGGGCGTCGCGGCGCTGGGCGTCAACTGTTCACTGGGGCCGCAGCAACTGCGTCCGATCGTGCGTGAGCTGCTGCGATATGCGTCCGTTCCGGTGATTTTTAAGCCGAATGCCGGTCTGCCGGAATCGGTCAACGGAAAAACGGTGTTCGACGTGACTCCCGAGGAGTATTCCGATGTCGCCGCGGAGCTGATAGCAGAGGGCGTTCGCCTCGTCGGCGGATGCTGCGGCACGACGCCGGAGTATATCCGCGCGGTATGCCGGAAGACGAAGCAGCTTGCGCCGATACCTGTCGAGCCGAAGAATCTCACGATGGTTTCGTCCAATACGCACGCGGTCGTTTTCGGCGGCGCGCCCGTGCTGATTGGTGAACGCATCAATCCCACCGGCAAAAAACGCTTTCGGCAGGCGCTGATCGAGAACGATACGGACTACATCCTCTCTGAAGGTATCGCACAGCAGGAAAAGGGTGTGGATATCCTTGACGTCAACGTCGGACTGCCGGAGATCGACGAGCCGACCGTACTGAAAAATGCGGTGGAGTCTCTGCAGGCAGTCGTCGATCTGCCTCTGCAGATCGACACGTCCGACATTGCCGCCATGGAAGTAGCGCTCCGTATCTATAACGGCAAGGCGATGATCAATTCGGTCAACGGGAAAGCCGAAAGCATGGCTGCAGTCTTCCCGCTGATGAAAAAATACGGTGGCGTCGCGGTCGCGCTGACGCTCGATGAAAACGGCATTCCGGAATCGGCGCGAGGCAGGGTAGAGATCGCGAAAAAGATCCTGACCGTCGCTGCACAGCACGGGATTGACAAGAAAGACGTCGTGTTCGATCCGCTTGCGCTGACGGTCAGCGCGGACGCTGCAGCCGCAAAAATCACGCTCGAGACGGTTCGGCGTATTCGCGACGAGCTCGGCGCGCATACGTCGCTCGGCATTTCGAACGTATCGTTCGGCCTTCCCGCCCGGGCACCTGTCAACAGTACGTTCTTCGCGCTGGCGCTTGAAAACGGTCTTTCCGCCGCGATCATGAATCCGTACTCTGTGGACATGATGAAGACGTACTACGCCTACAAGGTGCTGGCGGAACTGGATGAGAACTGCGAGGCGTATATTGCCGCGGCGAGCAGCTTTACGGAAACGGTGAACGCACCGCAGGCAGATATTCCGGCGGACATTCCTGCGCTGAAGCGCGCAATCGTGAAAGGGCTCAAGGAGAAAGCCGCCGCCCTGACGAAAGAACGGCTTGCGGATTCCGATCCGCTGGATCTTGTGAACAGCGAGATCATTCCTGCGCTGAATACGGTCGGCGTCGGCTTTGAGAATAAGACTGTCTTCCTGCCGCAGCTTCTGATGAGCGCGGAAGCGGCGAAAAGCGCGTTCGAGGTGATCAAAGCCACGCTGGCAAGCAGCAAAACACGCGCAGAGAAGGGGCTCTTTGTGATCGCTACCGTCCACGGCGACATTCACGATATCGGAAAGAATATCGTTAAGCTCTTGCTGCAGAACTACGGCTTCCATGTGGTCGATCTCGGCAAGGATGTCCCGCCGGCAACGGTCGTGAAGACGGTAAAAGAGCTGCACGCTCCGCTGGTCGGTCTGAGCGCGCTGATGACGACGACCGTGCCGGCGATGGAAGAGACGATCCGTCAATTGCGGCGCGAGACGCCGTGGTGCAGGATCGTCGTCGGCGGCGCTGTCTTGACGCAGGAATACGCCGACGCTATCGGCGCGGACAAGTATGCCAAAGATGCGATGGAAACCGTCCGATACGCCGAAGAGGTCATGGGAGAATAACCTGCGATTTCTGCAAAAAAAGTGCTTGACAAATTGGAAAAGCGCAGTATAATAAAAAAGCTCGCGGGAAACCGGGAGCGAGTTGGTGTTGATTGCGGTGAGGGTCCACCTGTTCCCATCCCGAACACAGAAGTTAAGCTCATTTGCGCCGACAATACTTGGCGGGTGACTGCCCGGGAAGATAGGTAACGCCAACATCATAGAAACCTCCTGCTTCGGCAGGAGGTTTTCTTTATTCGCCAAGTATTGCGTTCGCCTAAAACGCTCCACAGGAGCGTTTTTTCGCGGCGAAGACAACACTTGGCCTGCCCGGGAGATAGGTAACGCCAACATAAAAGATAGCATCCTGCTTCGGCAGGATGCTTTTCTTTTATGTTGGCAAATGAATACTGAAGACTTAAGAGCGAATAACTGTGCAATATTCTATGAGAAGACAAGCAGTCGCGTCATTGCGAGACTTGCGGAGCAAGTCGTGGCAATCTGTGTGTGACGTCGTCGGACACTCCGCCGTAATACGGCACACTTGCCATCCCTGCTACGACAGATTCCACCCGCAAGGGGTACGCCGCGTCCGTACGGCGGCAAAGCCGCTAACAGCGGCGCTCCCTCGCTTGCGGCAGCATTATGATGCCTGCACAGCTTCCCTTCTCTGCCCCAGCGCCTTTATTTCTGCCGACAGAACGAAGCTCAGGATCACGGCTGCAACGGAAAATAGCAACAGAAGCCATCCAGCAAAATTTGGCCCAAAGGAGGAAAGATCAGAATAGGCACTTCTCTTCAATGAATCGTTGATGCCGATCCAGGCGATGATAAACCAAAGCAGCGTCCAGCAGGAAACGATTTTAGAGGGAAGCAGATAAAGCGAACGCCATGCGCGCTTTGTCAGCATTGGATAGAGGATAGCGGCAGCCGCGCCGAGATACATCAGTACGGTGAGGAACGTCAAAAAACCGACGCCGTCAAACATTGTATAGCTTTTCGATGCAATCGCCAGTGCAGTTACGGTGAATGTGGGCAGTATCGTAAACAGCATACCGAAAAACAGCAAGCCAAGCAGCACATACAGCAGATTTCTTTGTTTTGCCTGCAAGCTGACATAAGTCGCAACGGGCGGCTTGACCATGAACGGGCGCGGGTTGCCGGATGTCGGCACACCATTGGGTTGAAGACTTCCGCACCATGTACAGAAATTGGAGCCATCGGCAATTTCTTGACCGCAGTTGATACAAAACATAATGAATACCTCCGTTTTTATTCTTTTGATAAGCAACGACACCGCTAATCGTGCATATCCTCGATATACCAATCGTTTCCTTCTTTGCACAGCGCGACGACCAACTGCGCGGACTGCGCGGTGCGCACGTCCTTGTAGCGCATAGTCGCTTTTGCCGTGGCGCGATCGCCGTTGACGGAAATCGAGTCAACATCGACCTGAAGCATATCGCCGTCCGACATTGCGCCGACGCTGACGGAAAACAGATCAGACATTTTTACCTTTGCGCCCAGAAGCGAGCCGCCTGCCTGCTCAAGCAGGCTGACAACAGCGGCCAGTGCGTTCCTCGTTTTGGCGGAACAGCATGCAAGCGCGCCGCTCATATCGCCGCTGTTATAGCAGCGTACAAATTCTGCGATCCGGCTGCGAATCAGATCCTCGTCGCTTTTCGTCAAAAAACAGCCGCAAAGCCCGATGATCAACGCCGCGAGGAGAAATGCCGCAACGATTTTAACAAGGTTTCTTTTTTGCATATTCTGTCATCCTTTCCAACGATTTAAAGAGAACAAATCTCAACTATTGCAATTATAGAGCATTTAATTCCATATGTCAACATAAGATAATCATTGTAATCCATAGAATTTTTTTGCTATAGCTTACAATGATACCCAGAGGTGACGAATATGGATTATTCAGAATGGTTTGCAAGCCGTCTTGCTGCGCTTAGAATGCAGAAGGGCGTTTCTGCACGCGATATGAGTTTGTCCCTTGGGCAAAGTGAAAGCTACATCAACAAAATTGAAAACCGGCGCGCACTGCCTTCGATGAGCGGCTTCTTTTACATTTGCGAATATCTTGAAATCCGGCCGCAGGATTTTTTTGATTCTGAGCTTCAGCAGCCCAAGCAGATGGAAGCGCTGACAAAGCGGCTGAATGCGCTTTCGCCGGCACAGCTTCTCCACATATCGCAAATCATAGAAGATATTTTAAGCTGATATTTGGCGCATCATTGCGACCTTGATACAGCTCTGTGTGGAAATAACACAAGGACAATCACTGCGTAATTTGCGGATTGTGCAGAAGAGCAAGAAACCGTTTGAATAATAGGAGCAGCGCCCCGTACGTCATCGCCGGCCGATGCCGCGGGGATGGACAGCGCAGAATATGAAAGCAGCATCCCGTAGCTCGGGATGCTGCTGATGCTATTTCTCGATATAGCCGCTGATCACGAACGTGTACATATCGTCCGTAATGCTTTGGAACCGCGTGCCGGTATAACTGTCGAGGAAACCGTTGTACGCGCGGTAGACCTCGCCCGTTTCGACGTCGTACACCCGCTCGTAGCCGAGCGTGGCGTCGCTGCGCTTCTGGCTGATGATATCGTAGGAATTGCTGCGCTTTGCCCACGAATCCATGATCATATCGGACATTTCATCATAGATCTTCGCGTTTGCCTGCACGGAGATGACCTGTGTGGACTGCTCGCTGTTGAAGCCGATCATGAAAGCGTCGGTGAACTCGATGGTAGACAGGCAGTAATCGTAGATCGGCTGCCAATTCACGAATTCCGCGTCCGGCGCGTACATCATAATATTGTGGTAAGTATTCAGCGGCGCCAGATCGTACCCGTAGACGTAGTAGGAGCCTACGTCCACGACGGTCGTCGTGAACAGACCCTGCAGCGTCTCGCCCTCGTCGTTCACAAAGGTCCCCCGGAGTACGTCTCCGCCGAGGGGCGTGGGCCCTAGATTTTCGATCACTTTAAACTCGTCCAGATACACGAAGAATTCCTGGCTGATCATCTGATTGCCGACTGCCGCGCTCTCGTTCCATACGCGATAGTACTGCTCGGTGGTCTGCGGGTCGATCGCCGGCATCTGACCCCAGGCGGCAGCGGAATACAGCGCGGCGTACAGCTCTTTTGACGCTTCGCTTTTCATGAAGCCCGACATGCCCAGACAGAATTGGATCAAATAATCCGGGTTATTCGGATCGCAGAGCTTAAAGGTATAGCCGGAAAACGTGTTTATATTCGGCGTTTCCAGCTTCCAGCCCTTCGGTATCTGCATTCTCAGATAGCCGTTGTCAAAATCCTCATACTCGATCCTGCTCGTTTCCGAGGGGACGATCCTGACGTCGGGAGCTTTGTCGTCGGACTTATCGTCGGGCTTATCGTCGGGCTTATTGTCAGATTTGCTGTCAGATTTGCTGTCGGATTTGCTTCCGGATTTGCTTCCGGAGCAGCCTGCCAGAATGACGATCGCAAGCACCAGCAGGATGGCGAGGGCGGATCGCAGCAGTTTTTTCTTCATCTCAGACTTCCTTTCCCGTGATAGCGTATTTGGGAGATTGCCTTCTGCCTACAGTATACAGCCGGAACGCGGAAAAGTACAGCCCTCTTTTCGCCGGCCAGCAAAAAACGGCGCTTCTCGACGGGAGTTACCGTTCGCTGTCGCGGCAGTTGAAGTCGTCTTCGATCTCTCTGTTCCACGCGCTCGGCATCGCCTTGCTGGCGCGGAAGCCGCAGACCGCCTCGGCGACCGCCTTGTAGACCGTCTTCGTGCCTTTGCCGTCGGCGTGGTAGTTGGCGGCGCGGTCGGGCGCGATGCCGAAGGACGCCGCGGTTTCCACCGCGTCGATGTTCGCGCCGAGGAAGAGGAATTCCCAGCCGCGTTCCTTCTGCTGCTCGATCAGCTTTCTGACCGCCGCCGTGGAATACTCCTTGCTCGCGTTCTCCAGACCGTCCGTCGTGATGACGAAGACGGTGTTCGCGGGCACGTCCTCGGGGCGGATATAGCGGTGCACGTTCCTGATGTGCTGCACGGTCTGCCCGATCGCGTCTAAAAGCGCGGTGCAGCCGCGCACGGTGTAGTCGCGGTCGGTGAGAGGCTTCAGGTCAGAGAGCTTCACGCGGTCGTGCAGGGTCGTGATCTCGTGGTCGAACAGGACGGTGGTGACGAACGCCTCGCCGTCCTGCTTCTTTTGCTTTGCGAGCATGGCGTTGAAGCCGCCGATCGTGTCTTCCTCCAGACCTGCCATCGAGCCGCTGCGATCAAGGATGAAGACCAGTTCCGTTGCGTTGTTTTTCATTGTGTTTACCTCCTAAAAAAATCATGTGGTTGTTTCGTTTACAACCACATGATATCAGGAGATATTACCCTGCGGGTCGCCCGACAGGCGACAAATCATACGCACAGCAGCGGCTGGTCGAATTCATAGAGCGCTTCGTTGATCTGCATGAGATCGTAGCAGCGGTTTTCGATGAAATAGGAGATGATCACGTCGAATTTGCTGCTGCGCGAGAGGGCAAAGCCCGCCTTGCCGAGCAGCTCGTCGATCTCCTCCGGGGGCAGCTCCAGCGCGATCGCGAGGGCGATCGCGGTCGGCTTGGACGGGCGGTAGTGCCGGTCGGAGCGGATCTTCGAAAAGTGCTTGCGGTCGATGTTCGCTTTCTTGTAGCACTGCGCGTCGGTCAGACCGCGCTCGTCGATCTTCCGCAGCACCATTTCCGAAAAGCTCTCGTCCAGATGGCAGACCAGCTCCGAAAGCGCCGCGCTGTCCGCGCGTTCCTCCGCCGCCGCGTGCGTGGCGGGCTTTGCCATAGCGGGCATGGGCGCGCTGCCGCAGGTTTTCGCGGCGTAAGAGAAGTGCGCGTGCTCCTGCGGCGCGATCCAATGGGAGCGGACGTAGGCGTGCAGCGATTCTCTGCGTTCGTCCGTCATAGCGATCCCTCCAGCAGGCGTTTGGCAAGCAGCTCGTTGTTGCGCGAGAGCCTGCGCAGACGCTCGATATTTTCGGCGGCGAACGGCTCCTCCGCGATCGCGGCGTCGATCAGGTCGCCGAGGGCGGCGGCGTTGACCTCCGCGAGGGGGAGATACAGATCCTGCCCCAGATAATCCAAAAATCCGCTGACCTTCGGGTCATAGACGACGCCGATCATCGGCACGCCCTGTCCCGAGGCGAAGATCAGCGTGTGCAGGCGCATGGACACGACAAGCGACATCCGGCGCACCAGCGCGAGGATCTCGCCGCCGTTGATCCCTGCGCTTAATACCAGGTGCGGGCATTTGACCTTTTCCGCGACGGCGCGCGCAGCCGCCTCGTCGCGGGACGGCTCCATCGCGTAGAGGATCGGGATGAGGCCGTACTCGCGGTGGGCGTAGTCGCAGGCATTCGCAAAGGCGGCGACCTTTTCGTCGAAGCCCTCCCACGGACGCACTGCCAGCATCATATAGCGGTTGCCGTCCTTGATTCCGCTGCGGCGCAGATAGGCGCGCAGCTCGTCGGTGTCCGGCGGGTCGATCAGCAGGGCGGGATCGGCGTTGAGGTGGATCTCCGGCTTCGTCACGCCGAGCTGCTGCAAAAAGTCGATCGAATAGCGGTCGCGCACGGAGATGATATCCGCGCAGCGGTCGAGGACTTTGCCGGCGCGCTTCTGATTGCGCGGGCGGGAGATCGGTCCGACGCCGCAGCCGTAGAGCATGATTCGGCAGCCGTGGAACGCCGCCTGCCGGATGCTGAACAGATAGTAGATCAGAGAGCGCGTGCTTGTCGCGTCCTGCATCAGGGTGCCGCCGCCGCTGATATAGAGCCTGCTGCGGCGCAGGAGCCTGCCGATTTTGAAAATGTGGAACGCATGCACCGAGTTGATCCCGGCGCAGAGCTTGGTTTCCATCGGGTTGCGGCTGAGGGCGCAGATCGGAAGATCGGGGTCGATGTGCTGCAGCTGCTCGACAATGGCGTTCAGAATGGCGTTGTCGCCGCTGTTGCCCTTGCCGTAGGCGCCGCAGATCACGACGCCGTCGCGGCGCAGACGCGGACGGGCGGCGCGGCGGATGATCGTCTCGTAAATGCTCTTTTGCTTGCACAGCATCGCGTCGAGAGAGAATTCGCGCTTCGTCTTCTCGTGCAGCTTTTCGCCCATGGCGGCGCGTTCGCGCGGATGCTCAGCGAAATAAACCATATGCTCGGCTAACTTCTGCACGTCCTGCGCCGGGAAGAGAAGCCCGTTGAAGCCGTCGTCGATCAGCCACGGCACGCCGCCGACCTGCGAGGAGATCGTGGCGCAGCGCATCCGCGCGCCCTCGGTCAGGGCGTACGGGAAGGTCTCGGAGAGGGAGGTCAGGACGTTGACGTCGATCGCGTTGTAGAAGCTGTCGATATCCGCCTCCCAGCCGATGAAGCTGACCGTGCCGCTCGGGCAGAGCGTCGCCGCGAGAGAGCGGATCTCCGCCTCCTGCTCGCCGGTGCCGGCGATGGCAAGGCGGATGTTCGGGCATTGCTTCACCGCCTGCGCAAAGGCGCGCACGAGCGTGGTCATGTCCTTGACGGGATTGATGCGGGCGGCGATGCCGAAAACGACGTTGTCCTCGGTGAAGCCGAGCCGCTGCAGGTATTCGCCGCGCGGCACGGGATGGCAGGGCTTGGAGAAATCCACGCCGTTATAGAGCGTGTAGATGCGCTGCGGGTCGAAGCCGCGCTCGATCAGCAGTCTGGTCATGCCCTCGCTCACGCCGACCCAGGCGTCGAAGCGCGGCAGAGCGAATTTGTTGATATTGCCGTAGGTCAGCGCCGCAAGCGGTCTTCCCATGTAGTCGAGCCGGTAGTCGCTGTGGATGGTGGAAATCACCGGCACGCCCGCCTTCTTCTGCAGGAGCATGCCCATGAGATTTGCCCGCGCGCCGTGGCAGTGGATGACCTGATAGCCGTCGTGGCGGATCATGGCGAGGATGCGCTTGCGGGTGCGCAGGAGATTGTTGTCCTCAATCACGGTCGTCGGAATGCCGAGCTGCCGCGCCTCGGCTGCGAAGGGTCCCTCAGTGAAGCAGATCAAATGGACCGTCTCGGTCTTGTTCAGCCCGGCGAGCAGGGACAGGACGTGGGTCTTCGCGCCGCCGACGTCGCCGCCGGAAATCATGTGGATGATTTTCATACTTAAAATCCTCTTGAATTTCTTGGCTGTATCAAATATAATTATAGTATATTTTTTCTGAAAAAACAATCCCGTCCGCGGGAATTTGGAGGGCTTATGGAACAGTCTCAAAAGAAACGGAAGCTGAATATTATCGACGTCATCGTCATCGTCATTCTCATTGCCGCGCTTGCCTTCGCGGCGTACAAGCTGCTGAATCGCGGCAGCGGGGAGCTGGGCGACGCGAACGCGCTGTCAACGCCGAATATCCGCTTTGCGGTGCTGTGCGACGATCTCGACGCGGACCTTGCCCGCAACGTCGCCGCGTCTCTGGACGAAGCGCCGCGGACCATCGGCGGAACGACGGTCGATATGCGTCGTCTGTATAACAGCAACAAACTGGTCGACGCGCAGATCACCGCCTATGAGGTCAAGGAAAACGAAGACGGAACGATCGATCTGATCCTGACCGTGGAGGCCAACGCCACGGCAACGCCCGGCGCGTATTCCGTCGTCACGCAGGAGATCCGCATCGGCAAGGACTATATCGTCAAGACGATCGGCGCGGAGATCACGGGTCAGATCCTCTCTCTGGAGCAGCTCGGATGAACGCGCTGCTGAAAAACAGCCTGATCTGGCGGACGGTCGCCGCGCTGGCGGCGTGGGTCGGAAGGTCTCCCGTCGGGCGCGCCTCGGCGGCGCTCGGACGGCTCTGGCGGCAGTCCGCGCTCTACGGCTTCTTCGCAAGGCTCCTGTGCGCGGACGGCTTCGCGGCGCGCTCCAGGACGGCGGGCTTTTTCGACCGCGTCAACGCCGCGCTCTGCCGCTTCGGACGAAGGATTGAATCTGTGCTGCGCGAAAGCCTGCTCTTCCGCATTTACGCATGGATCATGCGCAAGGGGCGGGAGAGCCTGACGCTCGGCTGGCTCTTTGCAGGCGGCACGACGTCGATCCTGCTGGTGCTGATCGCATCCTACGCCGCGCTCGACTGGCTCCTGCGCGACGTCTTCGTACTCGGCGCGATCTCGTCCGTCTGGGACGAGGCGCTGATGCTCCTGTGCCTCGGCTGGATCGTCGTCAAACGCATCCGCGCCGACCGCCCCCTGCGCAGCGCGTTTACCTCGCTGGACGTGTATCTCGTCTTCTATCTGCTCGTCGGCGCCGCGCTGCTGAGCCTGACCTCCCGCTTCTGGGACATCAACGTCACGGGCTTCCGCGCGAGCATGCAGTATATTCTGATCTTCTTCCTCGTCACGCGGCTGCTGCGCGACGAGCGCGACCTGCGGCTGATGTACGACGCGATGGTCCTGCTCGCCTTCGTCTTCGCGCTCTACGGGATATGGCAGTTTATCGTCGGCGTGGAGATCCCCGAGACCTGGCAGGATCGGGCGGAGACCGCCGTCCGCACGCGCGTGTTCTCGATCTTCGGCAACCCGAACCT
>CAMUZA010000057.1 GCA_947165085.1 uncultured Clostridia bacterium
GCCAGCGTAATGTTGGCTTTGATGATGTTTTCCGCCATCACGTGCGTCGCTTCGGCGATGCGCTCATGCTCGCGCGGCTCGCGGTTAAAGGCGCGGATAACGCGGATGCCGCGGATGCGCTCACGGACGATGTCGTTCTGCTTGTCGCAGTATTTGTCCGACAGCTCCCAGCGCGGCGTGATCTTCTTGCCGAGCAGGACGACCACGACGATGACCAGCGGCACCATGGCGAGCATAATAAGGGACAGCGTGACGTCCTTGGAGAAACACAGCGCGACGCCGCCGATAAACAGAAGCGGAATGATGAAAATGTTGCCGCTGAGCATGGAAGCGACCCAGGCGAGCGTACCGGCGTCGTGCGTGGAGCGCGTGACCAGACCGCCGGTGCCGATCTTTCCCATCTCTTCAAAGGTCATGGTATGTACTTTACGGAAGATCGCCGAGCGCAGGTCGCGGGTGAACGAGGTCGTGATACGCGAGGTCAGGCGGTAGCCGAGAATGACGGCTGACAGGCTGACCAGCGCGACCGCGAGCATAATGCCGCACATTTTGGCAGTGTAGGGGAAGGTGTTTTCAACTTCAGAGCGGTAAACGCCGTTATCCAGAATGTTGCTCATGATGGTCGGCAGCGCAAGATTGCACAGCACCGAAATCGCCATCAGCAGCGTCGCGAAAACGATCCGTTTCCGCTGCGGCTTCAGATAGACTAACAGTTTTCTCACAGCGATCCTCCTTTCTGTAAACTTTCTGAAAAACCATTCTATCATAAAGAACGCAAAATGAGAAGACCAAACAGAAAAAACAGTGTACTTTTTCCAATGTATTTAGTATAATAATCAATAGTATTTCTGAAAAGAGGCTTTTCTTTGCTATGACTAATCTCCTGCTTCGCCTGTTTGTCAGGGATCATAAGAATACGGACGATCCGAACGTGCGCGGCGCTTACGGCAGGCTCGCGGGGATCGTCGGCATCATCTGCAATCTTCTTCTGTGCGCGGGAAAGCTGGCGGTCGGCATTCTCTCCGGCTCTGTTTCTATTACGGCGGACGCAGTGAACAACCTCTCCGACGCATCTTCCTCGCTGGTCACGCTCATCGGCTTCAAGCTGGCGGAGCGTCCCGCGGATGACGAACACCCTTACGGACACGCGCGCATCGAATATCTGACCGGTCTTGCCGTTGCCGCGCTGATCCTTGTGATCGGTGTAGAGCTCGGCAAAAGCTCCGTGGAAAAGATCATCCATCCGGAGACCGTCGTTTTTTCCTACGTGACGGTCGCAGTTCTGGTTGGCTCGATCCTGGTGAAGCTCTGGATGGCGCTGTTCTGTAATACGCTCGGCAGGCGCATCGGCTCTGCTGCGCTGACGGCGACGGCGGCGGACAGCCGCAACGACGTGATCTCCACCGCCGCCGTGCTGATCGGCATACTGATCGGACACTTCTTCAACCTGCAGATCGACGGCTATATCGGTCTGCTGGTCGCCTTGTTCATCGTCTGGTCGGGTTTTGGAATCGCAAAGGAGACGATCAGCCCGCTGCTCGGCGAGCAGGCGGATCCGGAGTTGGTGCGCAGCATCTCTGAGCTGGTCCTCAGCCACGACAAGATTCTGGGTATTCACGACCTGATGGTGCATGATTACGGCCCCGGGCAGTGCTTCGCCTCCGTGCACGCGGAAATGGACAGCCGGGACGATCCGCTGATCTGCCACGACATCATCGACGACATCGAGCGCGACGCGCTGCGCGATCTGCACGTGCATCTTGTCATCCATTACGATCCGATCGTGACGGATGACGAGGAGCTCAACCGGATGCGCGAGCTGGTAGAGAAGGAGATCAAGGCGATCAGTCCTGAGCTGGCTATGCACGACTTCCGCATGGTGCGAGGTCCGGGACATACGAATCTGATCTTCGATCTGGTGCTCCCGTTCTCCATGAACGATCAAAAGGCGGAGCTGAAGCGGCGGATCGACGAGCGCGTGCAGTTTGAGGGGAAAAACTATTATACCGTCATCACGTTTGACGAGGCGGCGCACAACAGATTGTGAATTTTCTGTAAGCATTTCGCGGAGCGGCTTTTTTTCCGCGCAGAATTGTGTTATAATTCTTCCAATACATCACGAAAGGTAACGCAATATGGGATTATTCAATAAGATATTCGGTACCCGTTCGGAGCGCGAGGTCAAAAAGCTGCTGCCGACGGTCGATAAAATCGAAGCGCTGGGCGACGAGGTCAAAAAGCTGACGGACGAACAGCTCCGCGCGAAGACCGATGAATTCAAGTCCCGCTATCAGAACGGCGAAACGCTGGAGGATCTCCTTCCGGAGGCGTTCGCGGTCTGCCGCGAGGCTGCCGACCGCGTGCTCGGCATGCGTCCGTACCGCGTCCAGCTCATCGGCGGCATCGTCCTGCACCAGGGACGCATCGCCGAGATGAAGACCGGCGAAGGCAAAACGCTCGTCGCCATTCTGCCCGCCTATTTGAACGCGCTGACAGGGCACGGCGTGCATATCGTCACGGTCAACGACTACCTCGCAAAGCGCGACTCGGAGTGGATGGGCAAGGTCTATCGTTTCCTCGGTCTGAAGGTCGGCCTGATCGTCCATGATCTCAAACCCGGCGAACGCCGCGAGGCGTATCAAGCGGACATCACCTACTGCACCAATAACGAGCTCGGCTTTGACTACCTGCGCGACAACATGGCGCTTTACAAGCAGGATATGGTCCAGCGCGGTCACAGCTTCGCCATCGTGGACGAGGTGGACTCCATTCTGATTGACGAGGCTAGGACTCCGCTGATCATCTCCGGCAAGGGAGAGGAATCGACCAAGCTGTACGAGATGGCGGACTTCTTCGTGTCCGGCTTGAAGAAAAAGGTCTTTGCCACGACGGACGAAAAGGAAAACCAGGACGATCTGGACTGCGACTACTACGTCGACGAAAAGGCGCGCACTGCGAGCCTGACTGCCCGCGGCATTGCCAAGGCCGAGCAGTTCTTCGCGGTGGAAAACCTTGCGGATATTGAAAATACCACGCTGTCGCACCATATCAACCAGGCGATGCGTGCCCGCGGCATTATGAAGCGCGATATCGACTACGTCGTCAAGGACGGTCAGGTCATCATCGTTGACGAATTTACCGGCAGACTGATGTACGGCAGACGCTACAACGAGGGTCTGCACCAGGCGATCGAAGCCAAAGAAGGCGTCACCGTCGCCAGTGAAAACAAAACGCTCGCAACGATCACGTTCCAGAATTTTTTCCGACTGTACGGCAAGCTGTCAGGCATGACCGGCACTGCGCTGACCGAGGAGGAGGAATTCTCCGCGATCTATAAACTGGATATCGTCGAGATCCCCACCAACCGGCCGGTCATCCGTATCGACAACAACGACGTGGTCTACAAGACCGAAGCGGGCAAATTCCGCGCGGTCATCCGTCAGATCAAGGAATGCCACGAAAAGGGGCAGCCCGTACTGGTCGGTACGATCTCTATCGAAAAATCCGAGCTGCTTTCAAAGCTCCTGAAGCGTGAGGGCGTGCCGCATACCGTTCTGAACGCCAAGCACCACGAGAAAGAAGCGGAGATCGTCGCGCAGGCCGGTAAGTTCGGCGCGGTCACGATCTCTACCAATATGGCCGGCCGCGGCACGGATATTATGCTCGGCGGCAACGCCGAATACATGGCGCTGTCCGATCTGCGCAAGCAGGGACTGCCGGACGAGATCATCGCAGAGGCAAACTCCTTCGCGGAGACCGACAATCCCGAGATCCTCGCGGCACGCGCGGCGTACAAGGAAGCCTATGCAAAGCACAAGGTAGACGTGGACGCGGAAGCGGACAAGGTGCGCGCCGTCGGCGGTCTGTTTATCGTCGGCACGGAGCGTCACGAGTCCCGCCGTATCGACAATCAGCTCCGCGGCCGTTCCGGCCGTCAGGGCGATCCCGGCGAAACGCGCTTCTTCCTGTCGCTGGAGGACGACGTCATGCGTCTGTTCGGTTCGGAGCGCGTCATGGGCATGCTGAACAGTCTCGGCATCGACGAGGATACCCCGATCGACGCGAGGATCCTCTCCAACGCCATTGAGAACGCGCAAAAGACCGTGGAAAGCCGCAACTTCCAGTCCCGTAAAAACGTGCTGGAATACGACGACGTCATGAACACGCAGAGAACGGTCATCTACGAGCAGCGCCAGAAGGTGCTCGACGGCGAGGATCTGTCCGGCACGATCGATGGCATGATCCGCCACGTCATCGACACGGAGGTCGCGGATGCATTCGGCATCCAGGAGGGCGATCCCAAGGAGACGCTGCGCTCGAAGCTCGAGGGCGTCTACTTCCCGAAGGGTACGCTTGCCAATGTGGATTTGACCGTGGAGAACGCCTCGGAGAAGCTCTACGAGGTATTCCGCAGAATCTACGAACAGCGCGAGCAGGAGTTTGGCTCCGAAAAAATGCGCGAGATCGAGCGCATTATCCTCCTGCGCGTTGTGGATGAATACTGGATGGACAACATCGACGCAATGGACGACCTCAAGCAGGGCATCCGCCTGCGCGCCTACGGTCAGACCGACCCGGTCGTTGCTTACAAGCGCGAGGGCTTCGCGATGTTTGACGGCATGATCAACGCCATCAAGGAAGAGACGGTGCGCCGTCTGTATATTTTCCGTCTGCGTACAGAGGAGGACGTCAAGCGCAAACAGGTCGCGAAGATCACGGCGACCGGCGGTGCCTCTGATAATACCGTCAAGCGGCAGCCGGTCAAGAAAGTCAAGATCGGCGCGAACGATCCCTGCCCGTGCGGCAGCGGCAAGAAGTATAAGAATTGCTGCCGCGATAAGGACGAAAGCAAGTAATGGGATTTTATGTAAACCGAATTGGCGCGCTGGAATACCTCACGGCCGACGCGCTCGAGGGAAGTGCGCACTGCTTCTCCACGCGATACGGCGGTGTGAGCAAGGGGGTTCTTTCCTCCTTGAATCTCGGCGTTCACCGCGGGGATGAGCCGGAAAACGTGCTTGAGAATTACCGTATCCTCGGCGACGCAGTCGGATTCAAGCCGGAGAACACGGTCTTTACGCACCAGGTGCATTCCGATATCATCGACCGCGTCGGCAAAGACGACTGCGGCAGGGGACTGCTCTACCCGGTCGATCACGAGTGTGACGGCTTGGTCACCAATGAAAAGGAAGTTGTCCTGACCGTTTTCGCGGCGGACTGCACGCCCGTCCTGCTCTACGATCCCGTCTGCGGCGCGATCGGCGCGGTCCATGCGGGTTGGCGCGGAACGGCGGCGGATATTGCCGGCAAAGCGGCGCGGCGCATGTGCGCAGAATTCGGCTCTAAACCGGAAAACATTCGCGCGGCGATCGGCCCATGCATCGGTCCGTGCTGTTTTGAGACGGACGCCGACGTGCCGGAAGCCATGCTCGCCGCATTCGGAGACGCCGCGCGCAAAGCGATCCGTCCGGCGGGGCAGAAATATTATGTAAACCTAAAAGAACTGAACGCCATCGCTCTTCGCAGGGCGGGCGTGACGCAGATCGACATTGCGGCGGCATGCACCGCCTGCGAACCGGATCGCTTCTGGTCGCACCGGCGGGTCGGCGGACAGCGCGGCTCGCTCGCTGCAATGATCATGCTTAAAGGAGAAACCGCGTGAAAAAGCTGATCGCATTGCTTTTGATGCTGACGCTTTTGCTGTGCGCCTGTGCGCAGCAGCAGACGCCTGCCGCTACGACCGGGACCGTCGAGAGCACGGAAGCAACAGAGGAAACGCAGCAGCAGTTGCCGCAAAAAAAAGATAAATCGGAGGGCTTCGGCCTGTCTTACCTGCCTGATAAGGGCGTGAATCCGTATACCTGCTATGCGACGGTCAACCGCGCTCTGATCTCCCTTTTGTACGAGGGCATGTTTGCGGTGAACAACCAATTCCGCGCTGAGCCCGTACTCTGCGAGAGCTTCAAGCTGTATAACGAGGGCAGATCGTATGTTTTTACGATCGACCCGACGGCAAAATTCTCCGACGGCTCTCCGGTGACCGCGGCGGACGTGGAGGCATGTATCGACGCGGGCAGGGCAAGCGGCATCTATATGGAGCGCCTGTCGCACATCGACTACTACACGGTGCAGGAGGACGGCACGCTGCTTGTTCACGTGGAAACGCCCTATGAGAATCTCCCGCTGATGCTGGATATCCCGATCGTCAAGGCGTCCACGGTGAACGATCCGTTTCCCGTCGGAAGCGGTCCCTACGTTATTTCCGGCAGCTCGCTGATCCGTAACAAGAACTGGAACGGCGCAGCAGCGCCGGCGATTGATCTCGATACCATCCGGCTGACCGCCTGTAAGGATTCCGGCGAGCTGCGCGATAATTTCGAATTCGGCACGACCGATCTGATCTACTGCGATCCCAACTCTCCGGCGTCGGTCGGCTACCGCTGCGACTATGAAGTGTGGGAAGCGCCGACGACCGTTCTGCACTATATCGGCTTCAACCTTTACAGCGGCTATTTTGCCAACGACAGTCTGCGCAGCGCGGTGACATACGCGATCGACCGCGAGGATATCGCCAGTAAGATCTACGGCGGCTTCGCGCTGCCGAGCGTCCTGCCGTGCTCGCCATACTCCGATCTCAGCGACCCGAAGCTGTCCGACGCTTACAGCTTCGCGCCCGAAAAATATGAAGCGGGTCTGCGGGAATCGAGAGTGCTTGTTTCGGAGGAATACGAATACCACCAGGGCATTTTCCTGGTCTGCTCCGACGACCCGGTTCGGGTCGAGGCTGCGGAATACATTGCGCAGGTGCTGAACGACTCCGGGCTGCGGATCGTTGTGAGCGCGGTCGACCACGATACTTACATGAAGAAGCTCGACAAGGGCGACTTTGATCTGTATTACGGCGAGACGCGCATGACGGCGAACTTTGATCTGACCGAGTTTTTCTCCAGGTACGGCAATCTGATGTACGGCTCTATCAAGGACTCCGCGCTGGTCGACATGTGTTATGCCGCGATGGAGAATACCGGAAAATACGTAGATCTGAGCGCACAGATCATGGAGCAGGCGCCGATCTGCGCAGTGGTCTTCAAGAGCTATGCGATCTACGTGACCCGCGGCAAGCTCGAGGATATCACGCCGTCTGTCGATAACGCCTTCCATAACGCGGCGGCTGCCCGCTCGCTGGCAGATGCCGACAAGACCTACGAAGGCGACGAAGAAGAATGAATTGCGAAACCGCGTCCGTTATCCGGACGCGGTTTTCCGTTGCATTATGAAAAACGTTGTGGTATACTATAAAATAGAAAATTGTTTGGAGATGCAGATATGACCGAACTTGTCACACAGAAAAACCTCGCTGAGTACGAGGCGTTTGTCGAAAGCCATCCGAAGGGGCACTTTTCACAGAGCTCCCTCTGGGCAAAGCAAAAGCCGGCGTGGAGCTGGCAGGCGATCATCTGCCGCGACGACGGCGGCGCGATCAAGGGCAGCATCGCCTTTCTGATCCGCAAGATGCCGATCGTCCGCAAAAAGATGATGTACGCCTGCCGCGGACCGGTCTGCGATCTGGACGACCGCGCGACCTTTGAAGAACTGATCGCGGCGTCAAAAGAGCTTGCCAAGACCGAAAAGGCGTACGTGATCAAGATCGATCCGGACGTGCCGTCGGACAACACGGCGTTTGTCAAAATGCTCGAGGACGTCGGCTTCCGCACGCGCGATACCGGCAAGAACTTCGAGGCGATCCAGCCAAAATACGTTTTCCGCCTGTACCTGAACGACCGTACCGAGGAGGAGATCCTTGCCTCTTTCCACCAGAAGTGGCGTTACAATATCCGCCTGGCGGTCAAGAAGGGCGTGGAGATCAAGCTCTGCGGCAAGGAAATGGTGCCCGATTTTGCGCGCATCATGGTCGAGACCGGCCTGCGCGACAACTTTGCGACCCGTCCGCCGGAGTATTTTGCCGCGATGCTGGACAACCTCGGCGACAAATGCCGCCTGTATATGGCGTTTTTCGAGGGCAAGCCGATCGCCGGCACGCTGGCGATCCACTACGGCGACAAGGTCTGGTATCTCTACGGCGCAAGCTCCAACGAGTACCGTAATCTGATGCCGAATTACCTGCTGCAGTGGAATATGATCCAGTGGGCGATCGAGAATCACTGCCGCGTCTACGACTTCCGCGGCGTATCCGGCGACATCTCCGAGGACAATCCGCACTACGGTCTGTACCGCTTCAAAAAGGGCTTCGGCGGCGACTTCACCGAATTTGTCGGGGAATACGACTACGTTCTGAATAAGCTGTCCTATTTTATCGCAGAGAAAGGCGCGCTTGCCTATAAAACCCTCGCGGCAAAGGTCTACCGGATCAAAAACCGCGGCAGGAAAGACGCGTGACGAGGTACGCTATGACGACTTATGCAGTGAGCCGTGAACTATTGGCGAATAATATCCGACAACTGAAAGCGCAGGCGGGTGCCGTGCCGATTTGGGCGGTCGTCAAGGGAGACGGCTACGGTCTGGGCGTGCTGCCGCTGGCGGAGGTTCTGTCCGAAGAGGGGATTACGCACTTCTGCGTCACGGATGTCAAAGAGGCGGAGATCCTGCGCGACAACAACTTCACGGAAGAGAAGATCCTCATGCTGCGTTCAGTCAACGATCGCGCGGAGATCAACCGCCTGCTCGATCGAAAGGTCATCCTGACCGTCGGCAGCGAGGAAACGGCGCGGCTGATCGACCGGATCGCCGCCGAGCGAGCGGACGTGGCGGAGGTGCATCTGAAGATCGACACGGGCATGGGACGCTACGGCTTCCTGCCGGAAGAAACGGATCGAATCGTCGCCCTCTACGGGGAAATGAAGCACCTTGCGATCAGCGGCATCTTTACCCACTTCAACTGCGCGTTCAACAACGAAAAACTTACACGGCAGGAATTCACGGCGTTCATGGACGTCGTCGAAGCGATCCGTGCCGCCGGGCAGGAGACCGGCATCGTGCATTGCTGCAATTCCGCAGCGTTCCTGAAGTATCCGGAAATGCATCTGGACGGCGTGCGTCTCGGCTCGGCGCTGCTGGGAAGAATGCCCTTCCGCACCAAGCTGCACCCCGTTGGCTGCGCGATCACGCAGATCGACGAGATACGCACGCTGCCCAAGGGGCATACGACCGGCTACAGTGCACTTTGGAAAGCAAAAAAGGACACGCGGATCGCGATCCTTCCGGTCGGCTGGTATCACGGCTTCCGCGTGTCATGCCAGCCGGAGCTCGGCAGAAACCGCGACTGCCTCCGCGCGGCGCTGTCTGCGCTGAAACAGATACTGCGGAAGAAGCATGTGACCGTCACGATCGGCGGAAAGCAGTGCCCGGTCGTCGGCGCGGTTGGCATGCTCCACTGCGCGGTGGACGTCAGCGGCATGGAGTGCAAATGCGGCGATCCGGTAACGGTGCAGATCAGTCCGCTGCATGTCAAGGGCATGCCCGTCGTGTTCCGCGCGTAAAGATAATATGATGAAAACACGGGGCTGCGGCAGCAGTCCCGTGTTTTATGTTCCGAAGTAGCTGAAATGCATGTAATCCACGGTCCAGTTCCAGATTCCCTGGGAAAAACCGTACTTTTTGAAGATTCGCGCGACCTCGCCGTCCAAGGGGATGGAATAGGGGTCTTCGCCCGGCTTCCAGTAGCTTCCGACCTGCTCTCCCGTTTGAGAGTTATAATAATAGTTTTCGTTCGGATTGATGTCGATCGCGGTGCCGATCGTGTGCTCGGAATGCCCGCCGTAGCTGAAGCCGCCGAGGTAGTGGATCGGGAATTTTTCCTCTCCTTCATAGATTTCGCGGAAAATCTGCACAACGGTCGCGGCGATGTTCTTATGAACCTTGATGGTAAAATACCGGGTGTATTTTTCTCCGCTGCCGTTCAGATCCCATACCTGTACGGTCACGTCCACCATATCGCTCTGCGCACGCTGATAATCGATTGTACTGTCCTCGTTGTCATAATATGCGCGGGGATCGTTGACCACTTCGCCGAACAGCCGCAGGCATTTTTCCGCTCTTGTTTCATCCGCGGAGGCGTAGTGCTCCTCGCAGGAAACGCGGCATGCCGCGTGCAAACCGTTCGGCGTATAAACAGAGATCACTGCCGTGCCGAAGCCGGTGCATTTTACAAGCCCTTCGCCGTCCACCAACATGATCTTCGGGTCGGAGCTTCGCCATACCAAGGGAGTGAACTTTGCCTGTTCCGGCACAACAGTCGGTGTGAGCTGCAAGGTGGCGCCGATGCTGATAGATACGGAATCGTTGGGAAGGGAAATCGCTGTCGGCAGAACAGGCGGCGTCTGGTTGCGCACCAGCGCCCCGTTGATTCTGCAGAAAACCGCCGCGCATTCCGCTCGCGTCGAGGATTTTGCAGGCAGGAAGGAAACTCCGCCATTTTCGTCCGGCAGTCCGTTCAGAATACCCATCTGACGCAGCACATCTACCGATTCCCTCGCCCAGGTCGATATGCGACCGGCGTCAGCAAACGTATCGGGAATCTCAACATCCTGCGGCGCGGTCAGTTCGTGACGCATGCGCTGAATATAAAAGGCAATCAGCTTCGCCATCTGCTCTCTTGTGATCGGTGTGTCCGGCTGAAACGTCGACGGCGACATGCCGTCCGCAATGCCGTTGCACACTGCCCAACTGATATACGGCGCGTAGTACTGCGTCGGTGGGACATCGTCGAAGAATTGCGGCGCGTCATCGCTCGCCCAGAAGTCAAGATCAATACCCTCGAGCCTGCCGAGTACAGTGATAAACATGCCGCGCGTCATCGTGCCTTCCGGATCAAACTGCGTCTCACTGACGCCGTTGAACAGGTCAAGACTGACGGCTGCGTCTATGTACTCCTTCGCCCAGTGCGACGCGGTATCCTCAAATTCCGCAGCCTGGACTGTCGGGATCGCGGCAAGAAGCATGAGCAGGGCAAGCAGAGCGGAAATCAGGCGGTCTTTCATGTAAATCATCCTTTCCTGTCGAGCAGCGTTTTTTCTTCATCATATCCGAAACGCGCCGTTTTTTCAAGTGGTGTGTTTTGGCTGGGAAAAGCAGAAAAAAACATAAAAAACAAGAAAATAATGCTTGACATGGTGCATGGGGTGTGCTAATATACTATA
>CAMUZA010000058.1 GCA_947165085.1 uncultured Clostridia bacterium
GCCTGACCGAAGGCAGCCACTGCTCGGTCTGCAACGAAGTGCTGACCGCGCAGGAAGTCGTTCCCGCGACCGGACATACGGTTGTTACGGACGCGGCAGTCGCCGCGACCTGCACGGAGACCGGCCTGACCGAAGGCAGCCACTGCTCGGTCTGTAATGCAGTCCTCACCGCACAGGAAGTCGTTCCTGCGACCGGACACACGGTTGTCACCGACGCTGCGGTTGCTGCGACCTGCACGGAGACCGGCCTGACCGAAGGCAGCCACTGCTCGGTCTGCAACGAAGTGCTGACCGCGCAGGAGGTCATTCCCGCGCTCGGCCATGACCTCGTACATCACGAGGCGCAGGCTGCGACCGAATCTTCGATCGGCTGGAACGCCTACGACACCTGCTCGCGCTGTGACTACACGACGTATGAGGAAATCCCCGCGCTCGGTCATACGCACGAGTTCGAATTCGTGCCTGCCAAGGAGCCGACCTGCGTGGAAGACGGCAACACCGCCTACTACATTTGCACCTCCGGCTGCGACAAGTTCTTCTCCGATGAAAACGGCGAAAACGAGATCGAGGAAGACAGCTGGGTTCTCCCTGCGACCGGCGAGCACGTCTATGTCGACGGCTTCTGCATCTACTGCGGTCTGGGCAACGGTACGAACACCGCCTTCAAGATCGCTTCCGCACGGCTCTCCATCAGCGAGAACATCGTCGTGATTTACTCCGCTGCCGTTCCCGAGAACATGACCGATCCGTACATGATCTTCACCTTCAACGGCAAGGATTATCGTGTGGCAAACAGCGGCAAGGACCAGAACGGACGCTACCCCTTCAGTTTCGAGGGTGTAACACCTGAGAAGATGGGTGACAACATCTGCGCGAAGCTGTACGCGACGACTGAATACGGTCAGACCGCCTGCGTGAGCAAGGAAACGTACAGTGTCCGTGAGTACTGCCTGAACTCCATTAACAAATATAAGGATACTGCCGGAGCGGAGAAGCTGATCACGTTGCTGACGGATATCCTGGTCTACGGTGAGAAAGCGCAGCTTTACACCAAGTACCGCACCGACGCGCTCGTGACGAAAGGCGTCGACCTGTCGCATGCGTCCGTCTTTGAGACGGTCACGGAGACCAAGCTCGACCGCACCGGCGATGCTGACGAGGAAATCCAGTGGATCTCCGCGAGCCTGCAGTGCGGCAGCAAGATGGCGATGGTCTTCACGTTTACGACGACTGTTCCGGAAGTCACGACCGTGGAAGTGACCATCAACGGACGCACCTCGACGTACAACATCCCGCAGTCGAGGGTCAACGCCAACGGCACGTACAGCACGGTCTTCACCGGCATCGCGGCGACGGAGTTTGACGACACCGTTACGGCGATCTTCAAGAAGGACGGCGTACAGGTCGGACAGACGCTGACCTACTCGGTCAACTCCTACGTCTACTCCATGCAGGACGTCGACAGCGTTCCGTATCTTGCGGATCTCGTCAAGGCAATCTATAATTACGGCGTGTCCGCACGCAACTACGCCAAGCAAGGAGGGTAAAGAATGAAGAAGTTTGAAACGCCGACGATCGAAATCGAACGCTTTACGCTGAAGGACGCCATTGCGGTCAGCCTGGAAAGCGGTCCGGATGAAACGATCCCCATCTTTACGCTCCCGGAAGACGAGTTCGATTTTAAGGAACCCCTCGAGTCCTATTGACGCATATCTCAAAAAAGCGCGCTGTCTGCTTGCAGATGGCGCGCTTCACTTTTCCCAAAGAAAGCCTCTTCCTTTTTTGAAAAACCGTGTTATAATGAAATTGTAAACTGGCGGGGCAGACAAACCCTGCTGAACAGAGACAAGGAGGAATCACCATGAAGAAACGACTGATCGCGTTGATTCTGTGCGCCGTAATGGTGCTGTCCGTGCTGCCGCTTGCGTCGGCAGAGGGCGGCAAGATCGGGAAAATCACCATCAACGGTGTTCCGACGCCGACCGACGGCGCGCTGATCCCCTATGACAGCAGCAGCCTGCTGGAAGCGGAGCCACAGCTCTACACGGCGTACTATTGGAACATGTCCTGGCGCGTCAGCGACGGCATTATCAATGCGGACCTCTCGCCCACCTTTGACGCGGGCGAGCTGTACACGCTGACGCTTTTGATCGTGCCGCAGAACGGCGCGACCGGACTGGACGAAACGACGGCGGCGACGCTGCCCGTCTTTATCGGCGGACAGAAGGCGAAATATGACCCCGACTGCAAGCCGTCTTTGCCGGAAGACCCGGAAAAAGAAACCTTTGCCTATCAGGTCGAGCTGCGCTGTGCGTGGACGAATGAGATCAGGATGATCGACGTCTACGGCATGATCCTGCCCGCTACGGGCGCGGAGCCCGACGTTTCGACGCTGTTCGTTCCCGAGGACGCGCCCTATACGATCGCAGACGCGGCGTGGTGGCGCTACACGACCATGCCCGACGCCCCCGGCGATGAGATCCGCATGGAGCCGGGCGAGAAGTTCGTGGAAGGCACATGGTACTATCTCGATATTGACCTCGTTCCGAAGGAAGGCTACTTCTTTGCAGCCAGCGAAGAGTGCTACTGGCGCATCGACGGCACGGCGTCCTTAACCGACGAAGAGTGGAGCAGAAGCAGCGGCACAGGGTTTGACCTGTTCTCCGCGGACTTCCAGGCAACGTCGCGCCATATCGACGTCATCGAGCTGAACGGCATGACGGAGACGCTCTACGTGGGCGACCCCGCGAAGACCGCCTTCGAGAACGTCACAATCCCCACCGGCGCGGGCTATACCCTCGTGACCGACAGGAAAGACGTGAACGTGTCGAAGAAGAGCAACAGTACGTACATCAAGGACGACGCCCTCTTTGAGGCGGGCGAGAGCTATATGATCACCCTCCGCGTTGCCCCGAAGGAAGGCTGGACGATCGACAGCTCCACCGTCTGGCGCATCAACGGCAAGATGGATCTCGTCCTCGGCGCGAAGGAAAGCACCGGCTACTGGTACTGCCGTTCCGTCGCTATCCCGGCGACAGAACGGACGCACATCGACCGCGTGCAGATCTTCGGCGTCACGGATCCCGTCGCGGGCTGGATGGCAATCGATTGTACGACGACCTACGTGGCGAACGGCCCGTACGAGTTGGTCGAACGCTATTGGTTCAACGACGACGATGATCTCATGCTCATCGGAGACGATGCCTTCGAGCTGGGCAAGCACTATATGATGTGCAACGTCGTGAAACCCTACGAGGGCTACGTGATCGACGATTCGACGGTCTTCGAGCTGAACGGCGGCGACTACGCCGTGGAACTCTCCGGCGGGAAGCCGGACGGCTCGTATTACGTCTGGACGGAGCCGAAGGAGCCGCTGGAGACCTGCACCGTCTGCTGGTATCTTGACGTCAATGACGAATACCCCGTCGTGGGCGTGGAAGTCATCAAGGGCGACGTCTACGGCGCGCCGGCGGATCCGGCCAAGGAGGGCTACATCTTCGGCGGCTGGTACACGGACAAAGCGTGCACCAAGCCCTACGATCCCACCGCGCCGATCCTGGAGGACACGAATCTGTATCCGCTGTGGATCAAGGCGGTCGTCACGCCCAGCGAATGCGACGGCGGGAAGGACTGCCCGTCCTACAAGTTCAAGGACGTGAAAAAGGACGACTGGTACCATGGAGCGGTCGACTTCGCCGTGACGAAGGGACTGTTCAACGGCATGACCGACACGACCTTTGAGCCGAATACCCCGATGACCCGCGCCATGCTCGTTACGGTACTGTGGCGCTATGAGGGCAGTCCGGAGGCGGGCGCGAGCGACTTCACGGACCTGAAGGCGGATTGGTACAAGGCAGCGGTCGCCTGGGCGGCGTCGAAGGGCATCGTCACGGGCGTCGGCAACAACCGGTTCGATCCGAACGGCAAGATCACGAGAGAGCAGCTTGCGGCGATCCTGTACCGCTATTCCGATTTCAAGCACTTTGACACGAGCGCGAAGAGCGACTTCGCCGGCTTCCCCGACAAAAACAAAATCAGCGGCTGGGCGACAGACGCCTATAGCTGGGCGGTCGGCGCAGGCCTGATCACCGGCAACATGGGCAAGCTCGACCCGCAGGGCAGCGCGACGAGAGCGCAGGTCGCGACGATCCTGATGCGATTTATTATGAACATCGCGAAATAACTCGAAATAAAGAACCGCCGCAGGGGCATCGACCCTGCGGCGGTTGTTGAAGTAGGGATAATGCGGAACTAGGAATTCGGAATACGGAATAATACGACCAACCGCGTCATTGCGAGGAGCGAAGCGACGCGGCAATCTTTGCGTACCGACATCGGACACTTTACCGTGATACGGCATAAATTCCATATCTGCGACGGACAGATTGCACCCGCAAGGGGTAGGCCGCATCCGTAAGGCGGCAAAGCCGCCGACGGCTGCGCTCCCACGCCGGTTTTCAACCGGCTCGCAATGACACAGTTGGCGGAGCTTTTCAAAGCATGATACAGGGTACAGACCATAAGAGCAGCCGCGCTGCGGAAAAATCCGCAGCGCGGCTGTTCTATCTTTCTGCAGCATCCCTGCCGCCTTACTCCTTCACGCGGTAGCGTTCCGGCGTGGGGTTCTTGCCGTCCCAGAGGATGCGGCGGAACTCCGTCGGGTCGGTGTTGCCCTCGGTGTTGATCATGAAAATCTGCGAATCCATGTCGAGGTGCAGCGTTTCCTTCAGCGCGGGGTCGATCTCGTCCGTGCAGAGCGCGAACAGGGTGCCAAGCGGCACCGCGCCGCTCTCGCCGCTGATGACCAGCGGGTCGCCGTGGAGCGGGCAGCCGAGAATGCGCATGCCGCGGGCGGCGACGTTGTCCGGCACCTGAAGAAAGACGTCGGCGTTGTCGCGCAGAATATCGAAGGCGACGGGCGACGGATCGCCGCAGGCAAGTCCCGCCATGATGGTGTCGAGATCGCCCTTGACGCTGTGGCACTTGCCGTCGCCGGCGGCGATGGACTCATAGACGCAGGGCGCCTTGGTCGGCTCGACGATGATGAACAGAGGCGGATCGTTGGGGAAGAGCGCGCTGTAGAAGCCGACGACGCTTGCCGCCAGCGCGCCGACGCCCGCCTGCACGAAAACGTGCGTGGGCTTCACGATGCCCATGCCGGAAAACTGCTCCTGCGCCTCGAGCATGATGGAGTTGTAGCCCTGCATGATCCAGGTGGGGATCTCCTCGTAGCCGGGCCAGGAGGTGTCGGAGACGACGTACCAGCCGTTTTTCTTCGCGTCCTCCGCTGCCTGCCGCACGGCGTCGTCGTAGTTGCCGTTCACAACCGTGACCTCCGCGCCGAAATGCTCAATCGCACGGATGCGCGCCTGTGAGGTCTCGCTGTGGACGTAGATCTTGCAGGGATGGTTAAGCTTCTGGCACGCCCACGCGAGGCCGCGGCCGTGGTTGCCGTCGGTCGCGGAGCAGAAAACAATGTTGCCGAGCGCCTCATGGCATTCCTTGCTCGTCAGGTAGTCAAAGGAAAGGTCTTCGTTCTCCTTGCCGAGCAGCCGCTTGACCAGACGGTAGATCGCGTAGGAGCCGCCCATGACCTTGAAAGAGTTCATGTGCAGACGCTCCGCCTCGTTCTTCACGTAGATGCCGCCGACACCCAGAAGGTGCGCCAGATTCGGCAGCGCGACCAGCGGGGTCATGTGGTAGTCGGGGATCTGACGGTGGATTTTCCGCGCATCTCTGCCGCAGGAGATCGGGAACATCTCGATCGCCTTAGCGGGATTTTTCTTCGTTACGTCGCCGTTGTTGTGGATGATGTACTTGAAATTGTTTTTCATTTTCTTCTCCTCTATGGTTGATAGCCGACATATTATAACACATATTTTGAAAATTGCATTATCTTTTTCAAAAAATTTGCAGGAAAGAGAAACCGCCCGCGCATTGACTTTTCTCCCCGAAAATGATAGAATACCAATTAAGATGGTAATTCTGTAAAATCACAAGAAGGATAATCTCAAGAAGCATGAAGAAACTCGTTATTCGGCTGACGGCGGCACTGCTCTCCCTGCTGCTCCTGCTCCCGTATGTGTCTGCGGCGGCGGACAATCAAACGCCGCGGCTGGACGCCCTGTTTACAACTGCAGATTTGATGGACGCCACGATCGCCGACATGATCGAGGCGATGGAGGAAGGCAGGCTGACGAGCGAGCGGCTGACGCAGATGTATCTGGACCGCATCAAGGCGTACGACGTCCCGATGGAGCTGCGCACGATCATCAACCTGAACCCGAACGCGCTGGACGATGCAAGGAAAGCCGATCAGGAGCGAGCCAACGGCGCGAAGGGCAGACTGCTCGGCATCCCCATTCTGGTCAAGGACAGCATTGACGTCGTCGGCATGCCAACGACCTGCGGCACTTACGTTTTCCGCTCCAGATATCCGGAGGAAGACGCGGAGGCTGTGGCGCGGCTGCGCGCGGAAGGCGCGATCATTCTGGGCAAGACGAACATGTCGACCCTTTCCGAATCGGGCGTCAACTCCATTTCTGAGATCGCCGGCGCGGTCGGTAACGCTTACGACCCTGCGCGGACGCCCGCCGGCTCCTCCGGCGGCTCGGCAGTTGCGGTCGCGTGCTGCTTCTGCGCCGCTGCGCTCGGCGTGGACAGCGTTTGCTCGCTGCGCAGACCGGCGAGCTTTGCCGGTATCTATACGCTGCGCTCCTCCTTCGGCATGGTCAGCCAGACGGGCCTGCATCGCCTGAAATTCGAGCAGGACGTGATCGGCCCGATGTGCCGCAGCGCAGAGGACATGGCGTTGCTCTTTGACGTGATCGCCGGAACGGATCCGGCGGACTATCATACCGAAGCGGCGGACAGCTATCTGCCGGAAGGCGGCTATATGAGCGGCCTGAGCGCGAATGGACTGCGCGGCAAGCGCATCGGATATCTGGCGAACTCCTTTGGCTATCTCTATCAGATCGGCACGGACCGTCCCGCCGATCATCCGCAGCCGCTCGATCCGAAGATCGCCGGCATGGTCGAGCAGGCAAAGCAGACGCTCGTGAGCGGCGGCGCGGAGCTGGTCGATCTGTCGGGAGAGCTGACGGAGTACTATATCGCTTCCGCCGTGTCGAGCGATGCCACGCCCACGAAAATGCAGAGCATCCGCGAGTATGTGACGGACCTACTGAAGGAGAATCAAATCGACGCCGTGATCTACGTTTCGCAGAACGACGTAGCGGAGACACAGAAGAATCCGTCCGGACAATTTGACAATGCGTCGCGCTATCTGTTTTTGTTCTCGCCGATGGGCGGCCTGCCGGAGATCATGCTCCCGATGGGTCTGTCCGAAACCGACCCGGAGAACGGTCTTGCGCACGCGATGCCGCTCGGACTTTCCATGTTCGCAGGCTACGGGAACGACGAGGTTCTCCTCCAGATCGCCTACGCCTACGATCAGATCGCGAACGTCAGAACACATCCGTGGACCACGCCGGTGCTGCCGGACGCTGCGCTCGCGGGATACGCGCAGACGCTGCTGTCACAGGCGGAGGAACTGCTGCCGTCCGACTATTCGGAAGAGCGCTATGCCGCCGTGCAGAGCGCGGCACAGACGCTTTCTCCGATGAAGATGGGCAGCGGTACCAGCACGGTCGATACGCAGATGTATCAGACGGCGGTATCCGACCTCGCCGACGCGCTCGCCGCACTGAGTCAGGGGGAGCCGACAGAGCCGGATCCCCCGGGAAGCGGCATGAACAAAGGCACGAGAACACCGAGCAGCACGGATTCCGATCTCGAGGACACGAAGAATCTGCTGCCCTCAAGCACGCGCTTCCCGTGGGAGCTTCCGGTGATCGTAACGATCGTTCTGTGGGCGCTGTTCTTCTGGTACAAACGGAAGTTCGGTGACGACGACTATTAAATATTCAGTAAAGAACCCGCTCAAGCCATTCGGCTTGAGCGGGTTTAGACTGTCAAAACAGTCCGGAACCGTCAAAATCAGTCAATCTTTTTTCCAAATAAGCGCTGACTATGGCGCTTGCGGAAAATGGGGCAATCCCTTATGATTGAGGTCTGAACATGCTTGCTCCGCAAGGATTTTGACTTACTGCGCAACGCACGAACTACCGTACCTATGTACGCCTACGTTCGTGCGTAGCTTGTCTTCCGAACTTTTTGGCAGCCTGCCAGCGTGTCGAAAAGGGATTTTCGACACGCTGAACCCGCTCAAGCCGAATGGCTTGAGCGGGTTTTGTCAGCCGCCCATGCAGGCGCGGCGCAGCAGGCGCACCGCCATCTGCCAGAGCGTCAGCTTTTCGATCGCTGCCGGCGCGACGATCGGGATTTCCGCCAGCGTCCGCGTGTCCGTCGCGATCGTCAGCGTACCGAGCTGCTGCCCGGCGGCGACCGGCGCGGCGATCTGCTCGGGCAGCGTTACGGTCTTTCTGATCTGCGCCTGCTCGCCCTTTTCGATCAGGATCGGCGCGGTCTCCTGCAAAACCGGCGTCAGGACGGACTGCGTTCCCAGCTGCACGGCGACGGTCGGAAGCGGCGCGGGCGGCTGCGCGCTGACGAGCGCATAGTTGGCAAAACCGTAGTTGAGCAACGCCTTGGCGGACTGGAAGCGGTCGGTGGAGCTGGCGCAGTGCAGAACCACGGCGATCAGCTCAATGCCGTCGCGCTCTGCCGTCGCGGACAGGCAGTGCCCCGCGGCGGAGGTGTAGCCGGTCTTCAGACCGGTCGTGCCTTCGTAAAAGCGCACGAGCTTGTTGGTGTTGGACAGTCCGAACTGCCCGTTTCGCACGGTGTCCATCCAGATCGTCGTGTACTTTTTGATCTCCGGGTGCTTCAGCAGCTCGCGCGACATAACTGCCAGATCATGCGCCGTCGTCAGATGCTCCGCGGCGTCCGGCTCGTCGTCCAGACCGGTGCAGTTGACGAAATGAGTGTCCGTCAGCCCCAGCTGCGCCGCGCGTTCGTTCATCATTGCGACGAATGCGCTCTCGCTGCCCGCCAGATGCTCTGCAAGCGCGGTCGCGCAGTCGTTGGCGGAGCTGACGACCACGGATTTGAGCATTTCGTCCATGCTCATCTGCTCGCCGACCTCCAGATAGACCTGACTGCCGCCCTTTCCGGCAGCGGCTTCCGAGGCGGTCACCGTGTCGTCCCAGCCGATGCGTCCGCTGTCGAGCGCCTCCATGACCAGAAGCAGGGTCATGACCTTCGTGACCGACGCCGGCGCAAGCCGCTCGTTCGCGTTTTTCTCAAAGAGTACCGTGCCCGTCGCGGCGTCCATCAGAATGGCAGACGGCGCGGGGACGTCAATCTCCGGCTGCGCCGCGTGCGCCGACGGGATTCCGCAGAGCGTCAGCATGGCGCACAGCGCGAAAGAAATGATTCGTTTCCACATAATAAAGCCCCCTCCACGATATCGCAGTACAAGCGTATGCGGCGGAGAGGACAGGTAGAACCGGCGGACGCGAAACGGCCCTTACGGAAAACTCCGAAGAAAGGACTGTACTTTTGCTGGGGAAATTGCTACAATAGGTTTGTTCGGATGACACAGAGCGTTTTATGGGGAAGAATATGAAATTTCACTGTTACACACTTGGCTGCAAGGTCAATCAGTATGAAACGCAGGCGATGGAGCAGCAGCTTACCGCCCTCGGGCACGAAGCCGCGCCCGAGGACGGCAGCGACGTGCTGATCGTCAACACCTGCACGGTGACCTCGGTCGCCGACCGCAAGAACCGCACGCTGATCCACCGGCTGCGCCGCGAGCATCCGCAGGCGATTTTGGGCGTGTGCGGCTGCTACGCGCAGGTCAGCACGGACGAAGTCCGTGCGATGGGCGTCGACGTGATCTCCGGCAGCGGCGGCAGGCAGGAATTCGTGCAGATGATCCTGCAGGCGTACCGCGAGCGGACGCAGCTCGTCTCCGTCGATCAGGCGCTGCGCCGCAGGGCGTTCGAGATCCTGCCGGCGGGCGGTCTTTCCACGCGGACGCGCGCCATGCTCAAAGTGCAGGACGGCTGCAGCAATTTCTGCACCTACTGCATCATCCCCTACGCCAGAGGTCCGGTGCGCTCGCTGCCGCTCGGAGAGGCGGCGGAGCAGACGAGGGAGCTTGCCGCGGCAGGCTACCGCGAGATCGTGGTCACGGGCATCGAGATCGCTTCGTGGGGCTGGGATCTCAAGGACGGCAGCCGCTTCACGGACCTTGCCGAAGCGATATGCGCGAGCGCGCCGCAGGCGCGGATCCGGCTCGGCTCCCTGGAGCCGCGGATCGTCGACGAGGACTTCTGCCAACGACTGTCGAAATACCCCAATTTCTGCCCGCAGTTCCATCTGAGCCTCCAGAGCGGCAGTGATACCGTCCTTGCGCGGATGCGCCGCAAGTACGATACCGCACGCTATTTGGAAAGTGTCCGCCTGCTCGAACGGTACTTCCCCGGCTGCGCCGTCACGACCGACCTGATCGTCGGCTTCCCCGGCGAAACGGAGCAGGAGTTTGCACAATCGCTGGCGTTCGCGGAAATCTGCGGCTTCTCCGCCATGCATATCTTCCCGTATTCCCGCCGCGCCGGCACGCCCGCCGACGCGATGCCGGATCAGATTCCGAAAGCGGTCAAGTCCGCCCGCGCCGCAAGGGCGTCCGAGGTCGGGGCAAGACTGCGCGAACGGTATGATACCGCGCTGATCGGCACGGTGCAGGAGGTCCTCTTCGAGCAGATCGAGGACGGCTTCTTTACCGGTCACGCAAGGAACTACGTCAAGGTCTACGCCCGCGGAGAAGGTTTACATAATACTATTCGCTCCGTGAAGATCACCGTCCTCCGCCCCGACGGCGTGGAAGGGGTAATCGAATAAAAAGCAGGGTGTGAAAGCACCCTGCTTTTGCTGTTGGTTGACCAAAGAGAACCACCGGCTGTGCCGGTGGGAAAGAAATAGCTTCTA
>CAMUZA010000059.1 GCA_947165085.1 uncultured Clostridia bacterium
TTCCTCGGCAGCGGCACCTTCGGCAAGGGCGTGTTCGGCGCGGACGGCGTGCGTATCCTGCCCGAGCAGTACCCCGCCATGCTCGTCATCATGCCCGTCGGCGGCTTCCTCACCCTCGGCTGTCTGATCGCGCTGACCCAGTGGGTCAACCGCAGGCTTGCCGACAGGGAGCGCGAAAAGGAGGCGGTCAAATGAGTACCTTCTTCGTTCTGTTTACCATCTCCCTGAACGCCATTCTGGCGGAGAACTTCATCCTCGTCAAGTTCCTCGGAATCTGCCCGTTCATGGGCGTTTCCCGGAAGACCGACACCGCCTTCGGCATGGGTCTGGCGGTCATCTTCGTCATGGGGCTTGCCTCGGCGGCGACCTGGGCGGTCAACGAGTTCCTGCTCGTCCGGTTGGGTCTGGAGTACATGCAGACCGTGGTCTTCATCCTCGTTATCGCCGCCCTTGTGCAGTTCGTCGAAATGTTCCTGCAGAAAGCCCTGCCCGCCCTGTATCAGGCGCTCGGCATCTATCTGCCGCTCATCACCACCAACTGCGCAGTTCTCGGCGTCGCGCTGCTGAACATTCAGAACAACTATAACTTCATCGAATCTGTGGTCTACGGCGTGACCGGCGGCATCGGCTTCACCCTCGCCATCGTCCTGTTCTCCTCCGTGCGTGAAAGACTGGAGGACTGCGACTGTCCGAAGGCGTTCAAGGGCTTCCCGCTCGCGCTGATCGCCGCCGGCCTGCTGGCGCTGTCCTTCCTGGGCTTCTCCGGCTTCAAGATCGGTTAAGGGGGTGCCGGTATGGAAAAAATACTATACGCGGTCCTCGTGCTCGCGGTCATGGGCGCGGTCTTCGGCGCGATCCTGGCGATCGCCTCCAAAATCTTCGCGGTCAAGGTCGATGAACGTCTGCCGAAGCTGACCGCCGCGCTGCCCGGCGCAAACTGCGGCGGCTGCGGCTACGCCGGCTGTCAGGCGTACGCACAGGCGGTGCTTGACGGCAAGGCGCCGATCGGTCAGTGCGCCGCCGGCGGCGCGGACGCGGCGAACGCCATGTCCGCCATCATGGGCGTGGAAGCAGTGGCGGTCGAACGGAAGGTCGCCATGGTCAAATGCCGCGGCCAGAACCATCTGGCAAAGGCGCGGTACGCCGGCATCGCCGACTGCCGCAGCGCGATGTTCGTCACCGGCGACGGTCCGTCCGCCTGCCCGAACGGCTGTCTCGGCTTCGGTACCTGCGTGAGCGTCTGCAAATTCGACGCGATCCACGTCGTCAACGGCGTCGCCCGCGTGGACGCGGACAAATGCACCGGCTGCTTCCAGTGCGTGGAAGTCTGTCCGCGCAAGGTCATCGTCCCCGTCACCTACGACGCGGATATCGTGATCGCCTGCTCCAACCACGACCGCGGCGCAAAGACCCGCAAGATCTGCGACATCGGCTGCATCGGCTGCCGTCTGTGCGAAAAGCAGTGCGAGCACGACGCGATCCACGTCGTCAACAATCTGGCGGTCATCGACTACGAAAAGTGCGTTTCCTGCGGACGGTGCGCGGCAAAATGCCCGCGCCACCTGATCTCCGACTCGAACCTGCGCACCGACATGGACGAAGTACCCGCGATGCAAAGATAAATACCTTATTTCTCGAAAGGGAGCCGTCGGCTCCCTTTCCTTTCACTTGACGCGAAGCGACAAATTTCACACGCGCAGCGCGCGTATTTCACATCCGGAGGATATTTCACTCTCTGCTTGCGCGTTTTCGCTTTTTCTGCTATACTGCGATTGACGGCTGTATCCACTCCGCAGGGATGAAAGCGTGTAGTCCCTGCGGCAGTAGCACCGCGGGAATCGTACACTTCCCCGGCGGCACATACAGTCGTTTTCTGCGCAAAAAGTGTCTTCCTTGTCATTGCGAGGAGCGAAGCGACGTGGCAATCTGTCCGTCGCAGGTATGGCACGTTCACCGTTTTACGGAACAGTGTCCCTCATCGGAACGGACAGATTGCCACGACCGGCGAAGCCGGTCTCGCAATGACAAACCTGAGAGTTTTCCGCATTGTGCCTTTCACATTCTGCATTGTTCCAAACTGTTCCGCTTGACTTCTTCCGCAAAATGTGGCACACTATAGCTGTAGAAGGAGGTGGCATTATGCCCAGTATGGAATGGATGTGGCTTGCGGCGCTCGTAGTATTCGCCATTTTGGAAGCCTCTACCAGCGCGCTGGTATCCGTGTGGTTCATCGGCGGCTCGCTCGCCGCGATGATCGCCGCCCTGCTCGGCGCGGAGATCTGGCTGCAGGTCGTTCTGTTTTTCGTCGTTTCCGCCGCGCTGCTTCTGCTGCTGCGTCCGATTGCGAAAAAATACATGAAGACCCGCACCGTCCCCACCAACGCCAGCAGCAACATCGGTAAGACCGCCGTCGTCACCTCCGCGATTGACAATCTGCGCGGGACCGGCGCGGTGAAGATCGGCGGCGTGGAATGGTCGGCGAGAAGCGCCGACGATCAGCCCATTGAAAAGGATGCGGTCGTCCGCGTCACGAAAATCGAAGGCGTCAAGGTCTTCGTAGAGCTTGTAAAGGAGGAAGCAGCAATATGAGCGACTTTTTCAGCAACAATTCCGGCATCATCCTGATCGCGATCGCCGTGATCATCCTGTTCATCATTCTGATCAAGAACATCTCCATCGTGCAGCAGTCGCGCGCCTACGTCATCGAGCGCCTCGGCGCGTTCTCGACCGTCTGGGAGGTGGGCATCCACTTCAAGATCCCGTTCGTTGAGCGCATCGCGAAGCGTGTCAGTCTCAAGGAGCAGGTGCTCGACTATCCCCCGCAGCCCGTCATCACGAAGGATAACGTCACCATGCAGATCGACACCGTCGTGTATTTCCAGATCACCGACCCGAAGCTCTACACCTACGGCGTCGAATACCCCATGATGGCGATGGAAAACCTGACCGCGACCACCCTGCGTAACATCATCGGCGACCTCGAGCTCGACCAGACCCTGACCTCGCGCGACCTCATCAACACGAACATGCGCTCCATTCTGGACGAAGCGACCGACCCGTGGGGCATCAAGGTCACCCGCGTGGAGCTGAAGAACATCCTGCCGCCGCAGGACATTCAGAACTCCATGGAAAAGCAGATGAAGGCAGAGCGCGATCGCCGTCAGGCGATCCTGCAGGCGGAAGGCACGAAGCATTCGCAGATCCTCGTCGCCGAGGGCGAGAAGGAATCCGCGATCCTGCGCGCCGACGCGGAAAAGCAGGCGGCCATCCTCCGCGCCCAGGGTCAGGCGGAGGCGATCCTTGCCGTGCAGAAGGCGACCGCGGAGGCGATGCGGCTGCTGAACGAAGCCTGTCCGAACGACCAGGTCATCAAGCTCAAGGCGCTTGAGGCGATGCAGAAGATCGCGGACGGTCAGGCGACGAAGATCATCATTCCGTCCGAGATCCAGGGACTTGCCGGTCTGGCGACCGGTCTGGTTGAGAGCGCGAAGAAATGATCACAAAGCCGTCGATCACGCGCAGCCGGGGTCTGAAGATCCTGCTCGGCGTCCTGCTCGGCGTGGCAGTCGCGCTGGCGCTGCTGCTGCTGTTCGTCCCGGAAAAAGAAGGGATCTCCCACGAAGCGCCGGGCGTCCTGCTCGGCGCGGACGGAGAGGTCAAGCCATGCACGGTCAGTCTGCGCGGCACGATCAGCACCTACGCCTTTGACGCGGACGCGCCGATCTGCAAAGCCGATCTTCAGATCGACGGGCAGGAAATCGGCACGCTGCGGCTCACCTTCTCCGGCGGCTACGCCGCGTCGGGAGAAGCAGAGATCCCCGCCGTGATGACGAAAGAGCGCGAAATTGCCGCGCAGATCAAGCTGGACGGCGTGGATTATCTCCTGCTCTCTCCCGCGCCGGACGAGGCATCCGCGCAGGCGCTGCTTGCGCGCTTCCTTGCGGACACCGTCTTCGCCCGCCAGCAGGGCTGGGAGTCCTTTCAGAAATAAACCATGCTGAAAACCCCCGCGAGGTTATTTGCCTCGCGGGGGTTATATGTTTAATTGACCACGTTTTGCGGTTTGCCCTCGAGGAAGGCGCGGACGTTCTCCGCCGTAATCCGGTGCAGGCGCAGGCGCGTCTCGTAGGGCGCCCACGCGATGTGCGGCGTGAGGAAACAGTTGGGCGCGGCGAGCAGCGGATTGTCCGCCGAGATCGGCTCCTGAGACACCACGTCCGCGCCGAACGCGGCGAGCTTGCCCGTTTTTAATGCGTCTGCGACCGCCTGCTCGTCTATAAGTCCGCCGCGCGCGGTATTGAGCAGGATCGCGCCGTCCTTCACCTTTGCAAGGGCGTCCGCGTTGATCATACGCCGGTTCTCCGCCGTCTGCGGGCAGTGCAGCGAGACAATATCGGCACGGCGCAGCAGGGCATCCAAATCGACGAATTCCGCGCCATCCGGCACGGGTTTTTCATGCCGCGCCGTAACCAGCAGCTTCATGCCGAAGGCAAGGGCGATATTTCCGACCGCCTGTCCGATCGCGCCGTAGCCGATCAGCCCCATCGTCTTGCCCGCAAGCTCCGTCAGAGGTTTGTTCCAGAAGCAGAAATCCGGGCTGCGCTGCCAGTCGCCGGCAAACACCGCCGCCGAATGCAGTCCGACCTGCTGGGTGATCTCCAGCAGCAGGGCGAAGGTCATCTGCGCGACCGCGCCGGTGGAATAGCCCGGCACGTTGCAGACCGTCACACCGTGGGCGCGCGCAGCCTGCGTATCGACGATATTATATCCCGTCGCGAGCACGCTGACAAGGCGCAGGTTTTTGCACGCAGAGAACACGTCCGCGCCGAGCGGCGTCTTGTTCAGAAGGACGATCTCCGAGTCGCCGATCCTGTCGATCGTCTCCTCCGGCGCGGTGCGGTCATAGACCGTCAGATCGCCGAGGGCGCGAAATTCCTCCCAGCTTACGTCGCCGGGATTGGCGGCGTAGCCGTCCAGAACGACGAGCTTCATCACCAGAACTCCCGCGCCGCCTTGCGCTGCACAAGCATATACCAGATAAAAACGCCGACCGGCACGATGACCGTCGTGATATCCACCCAGATGCTCGACAGTTTCAGCGCCATGGCATACACGACGTAGGCGCCGCCGAGCAGGATCATCACCACGCCGAGCAGCAGCAGTCGCGGCTCGATGAAGTCGATAAAGCCGTCCACGTCCACGCAGGTGTCCGCCGTGCAGCCGCCCGGATAGAGGAATTTATTGGGGAAGAGCATGCAGGTCCTGTGCAGGCGGAAATAGGTGTAGAGCGCGTAGATCCCGCTGCCGAACAGCATCAGGACCAGGAACATCGTCAGCATATCGCCCATACCGGTGAGGGGCGTCGTATTCTGCGTCGTTCCGTTTGTTTCCGCGGCAGTCGACGCAACGGTCTCCAGGACCGTTTCCGCGGCGTTCCATATCGTATGCATTTGGTCGTCCTCCGTTGTTTGATATCGTTATTATAACAAGTCTGCGTCGGCAATGCAACCGATTTCCACGTGCCGCGGGCAGTTTTTACAGCTCTTGACAATTTCGCGCGGCAGTGATATAGTCAATTTGCAGTATGGTTGTACCTGCGGTACGAAAGGCGGTGTTCTTCATGACGAATTACAGACGTTTGGCGGCATGGCTTCTTGCTGTCCTCGTTTTGTTCGCCGTGGCGGCGTCGCTCTTCGTGGTCGCGCAGGAGGCAGACCATAACTGCATGGGCGAGGATTGCGCCGTCTGCGCAGTGATCGCGCTGTGCAGAAACACGCTGCAGGCGCTGTTCGGCGTTCTGATCGCCGCAGCCGCGCTCTTTGCATGCCTCCGCTTCACCGCGCCGGTTCTTTTGCCGATTTGCGCTTCTTTCTATCGCGAAACACCGGTTATATTAAAGGTTAAACTTCTGAATTAAATACAGGAACACAAGGGATCCGTCTGCCCGTTCGGGCAGGCGTTGTCGGCGTATGCCGGATCCCTTGTCTTTTTATGCCCATTTCACAATTTCGATTTCATTTCGGAGGTAAATACGATGAAAAAACTACTGGCAGTTCTTCTCTGCCTGACGATGCTTGCCGGATTCGCGGCAGGCTGCGGCGCATATACTCCGGACAGCGGGAAGCTCAGCATCGTGACGACGATCTTCCCGATCTATGATTGGGTCATGCAGATCTTAGGCGACAGAGCGGATCAGGCGGAGGTCACGATGCTGCTCGACAACGGCGTCGATCTGCACAACTATGAACCCACCGCGGACGACATCGCGCGGATCGCCTACTGCGACGTTTTCCTCTGCGTCGGCGGCGAATCCGACCGCTGGGTCGACGACGTGCTGAAACAGGCTGCAAACAAGGACATGGTCGTCGTCAAGCTGCTGGACGTGCTCGGCAGCGACGCGAAGGAAGAGGAGATCAAGGAGGGCATGCAGGCGGAGGAGGAAGGCGAAGAGGAAGAAACGGCTTACGACGAGCACGTCTGGCTTTCTCTGAAGAACGCCGTCAAGCTCTGCAGCGTGATTTCGGATCAGCTCTGCGAGGTCGACGCCGCAAACAGGGACGCCTACGCCGCCAACACCGCCGCCTATATTGCGAAGCTGAACGCGCTCGACGCAGACTATCAGGCTGCCGTTGACGCGGCAAATACCAAAACGCTGCTGTTCGGCGACCGCTTCCCGTTCCGCTATCTTGTCGAAGACTACGGTCTTGAATACTATGCCGCGTTCGTCGGCTGCTCTGCCGAGAGCGAAGCGAGCTTTGAGACGGTCGCCTTTCTGGCGGGCAAGATCGATGCGCTCGGTCTGAAAACAATCCTAAAGCTCGAAAGCGCGGACGGAAAGATCGCGGAAACGATCCGTGCCGCGACAAAAGCGAAGGATCAGACAATTCTGACGCTCAACTCCATACAGTCGATCACCGCCGCGGACGTGCAAAACGGCGCGTCGTATCTGGCGATCATGGAGCAGAATCTTGCGGCGCTCCGGGAAGCGCTGCGCTGAGAAAGGACGGGGAAGTCTATGTATACCAGATTCATCAGGATCCTGTTGTGTCTTGTGTTAACCGCGGCGATCCTCGCGGGGTGCGCGGGAGGCGGCGGGACGCCGGTGACGGACGATGCGCAGAATGGTGCGACGGGCGATGCGCAGGATGGCGCGGCGGACGCTGCTCCGCAGGAACGCCCCGAGGTCTTCAGTCAGGATGAATACGTGCTCTATCAGAATATTTTTTACAGCGGCAACGGCGCGGACTATGACGGCGTTTCCGTTGAAAAAGAGGGCGTTTTCGCAGAGATCCACGATGCGTATAACGACCTGCTGCGCTACTACGTCTGGGGCTATTACGACCAGACGCGGTGCTGCGACTGGCAGTGGGAGTTCGTGCCTCGCGAGGGACAGGAGCTTCCGGCGGTCGGCTCGCTGGTAACGGTGAAGGGCGTCTTTTCCTCCGGCGAGAGCGCGCTGGACGGCTACTGGATCACCGACGCGCAGGTGGAAACGAAGACCGCCTACGCGGGCGTTTCCGCCGCGCTGGATATGCGCTCGATGGGCGCGACGCTGGAGCGCGTGCAGATGTACAATATCATCTCCCATCCGGACGTCTTTGAGGGGCAGTCCTACGTCGCCTACGGGCGTATCGCGTCGCTCAGCTCCATTCAGGATCCCTACTACGACAGCTCGTGGAGCAACGGCATCCTGTGGGACGGGGACGTTCCCGCGATCGGCACGCTCGTCGAGGTCTCCGGCACGGTCGAGAACGGCGCGCTGCGCGTAGCGTCGATGAACCGCATGGAATAGGAGAGATTTCAATGGCTTTGCTAACTTGTGAGCATCTTTCACTCGGTTATGAGGGACACGAGATCGTGCATGATCTGAACTTCAAGGTCAACGCCGGGGACTATCTGTGCATCGTCGGAGAAAACGGCTCGGGCAAAAGCACGCTGATGCGGACGATCCTCGGACTGCAGCCGCCGCTCGGCGGGAGCGTCATGACAGGCGACGGTCTTTCGCGCAACGAGATAGGCTATCTGCCGCAGCAGACCGTCGTGCAGCGGGATTTTCCCGCATCGGTGCAGGAGATCGTGCTGTCCGGATGTCAGAATCGCATGGGCTTTCGCCCCTTCTACGGGCGGGAAGAAAAGCGGATCGCAAAAGAGAATATGGAAAAACTGGGGCTGACGCAGTTGGCCCATCGCTGCTACCGCGAGCTGTCCGGCGGGCAGCAGCAGCGCGTGCTGCTGGCGCGGGCGCTTTGCGCCACGCAGACGCTCCTGCTCCTCGACGAGCCGGTCGCGGGGCTGGATCCGAAGGTCACCGCCGAGATGTACGATATTATTGCAACGCTGCACAGACACGGCGTAACGGTCATCATGATCAGCCATGACGTCGATGCCGCGCTGCGGTACGCCACGCATATCCTGCACGTCGGAAAACAGCTCTATTTCGGAAAGCGGGACGATTATCTGCAAAGCGAAGCGGGAAAGCTCTTTCTCCTGCAGCAGGAAGGCGGTGCGTCGGAATGATGGAAAAGCTCGTCTGGTATCTGACGCAGCCTTACGTACAGTACGCTCTGATCGTCGGCGTGCTGATCGCGCTGTGTTCTTCCCTTCTCGGCGTCACGCTTGTGCTGAAACGCTTTTCGTTTATCGGCGACGGACTGTCCCACGTTGCTTTCGGCGCGATGGCGATCGCCGCCGTGCTGAATCTGACGAACAATATGCTCCTGATCCTGCCGGTCACCATGCTCTGCGCCGTGCTGCTGCTCCGCACCGGACAGAACACGAGGATTAAGGGCGACGCAGCCGTCGCCATGATCTCGGTCGCGTCGCTCGCGTTCGGCTATATGCTCATGAACGTGTTTCCCTCTTCGTCCAACGTCTCGCGCGACGTGTGTACGACCCTGTTCGGATCGTCCTCGATCCTGACGCTGTCGCGGGACAAGGTCTGGCTTTGCGCTGCGCTCTCGGTCATCGTGGTCATTCTCTTTATCTTCTTCTACAACAAGATCTTCTCGGTGACGTTCGACGAGGCGTTCGCCCGCGCGACCGGCACGAAAGCCGGCGCGTACAATCTGCTGCTCGCGATCATCATCGCGGTCATCATCGTGCTGGCGATGAATCTCGTCGGCTCGCTTCTGATCTCCGCGCTGGTCATTTTCCCCGCGCTGTCCGCCATGCGGGTCTTCCGCAGCTTTAAGCGTGTGACGGTCTGCGCGGCGATCCTGTCCGTGGTCTGCGCGCTCATCGGTATCCTCGTCTCCATTCTGGCGGGCACGCCGGTCGGCTCGACGATCGTTGCTGTCGACATCGTTGCTTTTGCCGCATGCTGGCTCGTCGGTTTGGTGAGGGGAGGTCAGCATACATGAAAAAGCGAATCGCCTTGTGCCTTGCGCTGCTTTCTGTGCTGACCGCATGCGCTTCCGAGCCTGCGCCGGATAAAGCGTCCAAAGCATCCGAAGCGTCCGCCGTCACGCAGACGCAGGCAGAGGAAAACGCATACGACGTTGATATTGACCTGACAACGCTCAGCAGCACAGTGATATTCTCTCAGCTATACAACATGCTGGTCGATCCCACGCCGTATCTGGGAAACGTAGTGCGTATGTCCGGCACTTATATCGTCTATTCCGACGGCTCTCGCGCCTGCCTGATCTCGGACGAGGACGGATGCTGTCAGGAGGGCGTGCACTTCGCGCTGCGCGAGGGCATTCCCTACCCCGAAGAAAACACGCCGGTCACGCTCGTCGGAACGTTCGGCACGTACTATATCAACGATGTGCTTTACTGCCGGATCTACGACGCGATATTGGAGTAAAAAGGCGCCGCTTTTGCGGCGTCTTTTCTTGTAATTCTGCGCAGTATATGGTACAATATATTGCGAAATTTGATTACCCCGAGGAACGGGAGGAATATTATGTCAACCTTACAGCAAGAGATCAACCGCCGCCGCACCTTTGCGATCATCTCGCACCCGGACGCCGGCAAAACGACGCTGACCGAAAAGTTCCTGCTCTACGGCGGCGCGATCGCGCAGGCAGGCGCGGTCAAGGGCAAGAAAAATGCCCGCGCAGCCGTCTCCGACTGGATGGAGATCGAGAAGCAGCGCGGCATTTCCGTCACCTCTTCGGTCATGCAGTTCCAGTACGAGGGCTTCTGCATCAACATCCTCGACACGCCGGGACATCAGGACTTCTCCGAGGACACCTACCGCACGCTGATGGCGGCGGACTCGGCGGTCATGGTCATCG
>CAMUZA010000060.1 GCA_947165085.1 uncultured Clostridia bacterium
AAAGACGCCCTTTTTTCTTTCGCAAAAGTGTAACACATCATTGACAAACCTACAAAACTATCGCAGCATTTCCGCCGCGCTCTTGAGGGTCGTCTCCGTAATGTTTGCGCCGCCGATGATGCGGGCGAGCTCGTGCTTTCTCCCATCGAAGTCCAACGGGGTGACGGCAGTATACGTTCTGCCGTCATGCTCGGACTTCTCGATCAGAAAATGCGTATCGGCAAGCGCCGCAAGCTGCGGCAAATGGGTCACGCAGAGCACCTGCTTGCTCTTAGAAACGGATTTCAGCTTTTCCGCGACGTGCTGCGCCGCGCGTCCGGACACGCCGGTATCCACCTCGTCGAAAATCAGCGTCGGCACGCGGTCGCGCTGGGCAAGCACATTTTTGAGGGCGAGCATGATCCTTGCCAGCTCGCCGCCGGAGGCGACCTTGTTGAGCGGCTTCAGCGCCTCGCCGAGGTTAGCGGACATGTAAAACGCCACGGCGTCTGCGCCGAGGTGCGTAAGCTCCGTTTCCGTGAATTCGCATGAGAACTGCACCTTCTTCATGTCCAGATCGCTCAATTCCTGCAGCACGCGCTCGGTCAAGCCGATTGCAGCCTGCTTTCTGGAGGCGCGCAGCGTCTTTGCTGCGTCCCATGCGGCATTTTCCGCCCTCTTCAGCTCGACCTTGAGCTGTTCCATGCGCTCGTCCGCGAATTCGATCTCGTTCAGCTCCGTCTTTGCCCGCTCCAGATAGGATAGAATTTCCTCGCAGGTCGCGCCGTACTTGCGGCGCAGACGGAAGATGGTATCGAGACGTTCCTCGATCTGCTCCAGCTCTTCGGCGGAATACGACAGCGTGTAGATCTTGTCGCGAAGCTGTTCCGCGGCGTCCTGCGTCTGATACATCAGGTCCGCGACCGCTTCATGGAGCTGCGCAAGGGAGTCGTCGAATCTTGCGATTTTTCCGAGCGCGCGTTCCGCCTGCGCAAGCAGCGCAGCCGCGCCCTCGCTGTCGTCGTCGCCGTCCAGTCCGCGCGCGGCGTCGCGCAGTCCGTCCGATAGTTTCTCGGCGTTCTGTACCAGTTTGCGCCGGCTTTCCAACGCTTCGTCCTCGCCCGCTTTCAGGTCGGCCCGGCTGATCTCGTCGATCTGATACTTCAGCGTTTCCATGCGGCGGAGCTTCTCGCCCTCGTCCATGGCAAGGCGGTCGATCTCCCGTTTCAGGCTCTGCACCGTCTGGTATTTCTTTCCGTAGTCGGCAAGGCTGTTCTCGTTACAGGCATATCCGTCCAAAAAGGACAAATGATAATTCTCGTCAAACAGGGCGGCGGAGTCGTGCTGTCCGTGGATGTTGATAAGCTGAATACCGAGCTTTTTCAGCACCCCGACCGAGACCGGCATGCCGTTGACGCGGCAGACGTTCTTCCCGTCCAGCCAGATTTCCCGCTGGACGGTGATCTCTTCCTCGTACGGGATCCCGTTCTCCGCAAACCATGCAAGCTCCGGCACGCGGTCAAACACCGCGCGAACGGACGCCTTGTCCATGCCGGTACGGATCATGTCACGGTAGGCGCGTTCGCCCAAAATCGCAGAGATCGCGTCGATGACAATGGACTTGCCCGCGCCGGTCTCGCCGGTCATGACGTTAAAGCCGTCCTCAAACAGGATGTCCGCCCGCTCGATGACAGCAATATTCTCGATATGCAGCAGTCGGAGCATGGGACAACCTTCTTTTAATCAAGCATTTTACGGATCTCTTCGCAGAACTCCTTCGCGCTTTCCGTATCGCGCATAATGACCAGGGTCGTATCGTCGCCGGACAGCGTACCGATCACGGTCGGCATCTGCAGCGCGTCGATGTTTGCGCCGGCGGCGGCGCCGAGACCGGGCATCGTCTTCACGACGACCAGATTCTGCGCGTAGTCCAGTTTTGTCACGCATTCACGGAAAATGACGCGAAACCTCTCATCAAAGCGTTCGCTCTCGTTCTTATGCGGCGCGCTGTAGCGGTAGCTGCCGAGGCCGTCGAGCGTTTTGATGATACGAAGTTCCTTGATATCGCGGGATACCGTCGCCTGCGTACTCTTATAGCCGCAGTCGCTCAGCTCCTGCAGAAGCTGTTCCTGCGTTTCAATATTCTTTTCCGCAATCAGCTCCAGGATTTTTTTCTGCCGTTTTGCCTTCATTTCAACACCTACTTAAACTTATTCTTAACAATTTCAAAGAAGCTCTTTTCGTCCAGGTGAACGAGTTTTGTCGTGTCAGGCGATCTGGTGATCGTGACCCTGTCGCCGCTGTTCAGCCGCAGCGCCCTGCCGCCGTCCACCGAAAGGAAGGCGTTTTTGCGTCCGATCCTGCCGATCTCAACGGTGATCACCCGATGCGCGGAGGTCACGACGGTCTTCGTCCTCATATCATGCGCGCAGATCGGAGTAATGATGATGTTCTGCGCAGTCGACTCGACGATCGGTCCGCCCGCGGACATGGAATATGCCGTTGAGCCGGTCGGCGTGCAGACGATCACGCCGTCGCCGCCGAAGGACATCATTTCCACGTTGTCGCAGCTTACTGCCATCTGAATGATCCTTGCGACCGCGCCCTTGGTGATGACCGCGTCGTTCAGCGCGTCCTCCTCCATGAGGATCTGTCCCTCATGCTCCGCCTTGACGTGGAGCATCATGCGTTCTTCGACGGTGTAGTTGCCGGTCGCAAGGCGACTGAGCTCCTTGAGGTCGCTGCCTTCCAGTTCCGCCATAAAGCCCATCGTTCCGATGTTGACGCCGAGGATCGGCACGCCGGCGCGAGTCGCTGCCTTGGAGGCATGCAGGATCGTGCCGTCGCCGCCGAAGCAGATCAGAAGATCCGCGTCCTTGAGTTCCTCCGTCAGGTCGTGGAGCACCACGTCCTCCGGCAGCTCAAAGCTCTTGTCTACGTCGAACGCCAGGCAGATCCGCGTTTCGATCCCAGCTTCGCGCAGGACGCTCTGCGCCTGATTGGCATATTTGAAATATCTGTCCCGATAGGGATTCGGGGTCATAACTACTTTTTTCATAGCGTTTCATGTGCGGCTGCGACCAGCGCCTTTACATCCGGCTCGATCGCGCCATCGGGGAGCATGGACAAATGCCCCAAAAATTCAATATTGCCTTCCGGTCCCTTCACGGGAGAATAGGTCAGATTTCTGACGGTCAGCTGCAGCTCCTTCGCAAGCGCAAGGAATTGTTCGAGCACTTCCTCGTGCACGGCAGGATCGCGGACGACGCCCTTCTTGCCGACCTTGTCCTTGCCCGCCTCAAACTGCGGCTTGATGAGACACACGATCTGTCCGGTCGGCTTGAGGAGTTCTTTGATCGCGGGCAGGACGATCCGCAGTGAGATAAAGGAGACATCCACGACAGACAGGTCCAGGGGTTCTCCCAGATCCTCCGGCCTGACGTAGCGGATATTCGTCCGCTCCATGCAGACCACGCGCTCATCCGTGCGAATGCTCCAGGCGAGCTGACCGTAACCGACGTCGATTGCAAAGACCTTTTTCGCGCCCTTCTGGAGCAGACAGTCGGTAAAGCCGCCGGTCGACGCGCCGGAATCGCTGCAAACGTACCCCGTCGGATCGACGCCGAAATCGCGCAGCGCCTTTTCCAGTTTTAAGCCGCCGCGGCTGACGTAGGGACAGACGCTCCCGCGCACTTCGATCTGTGCGTCGACGTCGATCGCCGTACCCGCCTTGTCACACTTCTGCCCGTTGACGAAGACTTCGCCGCTCATGATCAGCGCCTGCGCGCGGCTGCGGCTTTCGCACAGTCCTTTTTCGGTCAACAGCACGTCGAGCCGTTCCTTATGCTTCATGGAGCACCTCCCGCGCCTTCTTCGCAATGGATTCTGCATCCAGACCCAGTAGTTGGTACAAGGCGGCTACCGTACCGTGCGGCACAAAGCGGTCACCGATGTTGACCAGCGCGGTCGGGACGACGATCCCCTGCATGCGCAGTGTTGCTGCGATCTCCTTACCGGCACAGCCGATACAGACCGCCTCCTCCGCAACCAGAAGATGTCGCGTCTTGCGGACGGATTGAGCAATTGCCGCCATGTCGATCGGCTTGACGGACGGCAGCTTGACGACCTCAGCGGAGATTTTGTCCGCCTGCAGAAGATCCGCTGCGCCCATGATCTCGTTGATCAGCTTTCCGTAACCGACGAGCGTGATATCAGTTCCCTGCCGAAGGAGCGGTGACTGCGCCTGTGCCGTCAGTTCTCCGTCGCCGCCTCGCGGATAGCGCACGGCGACCGGTCCGTCCATGCTTAGGACGGCTTCGCGGAGCATTGTTTCCAGCTCCGCCTGGTTTGCAGGGCAAAGCACCTGCATGTTCGGCACGGCGCGCAGATAGTTGATATCAAAAATGCCCTGGTGCGTCTCGCCGTCCTCGCCAACCAGACCGGCGCGGTCCACCGCGAAGACAACGTGAAGCTTCTGCATTGCGACGTCCTGAAGCAGCATGTCGAACGCGCGCTGCAGGAAGGTCGAGTAAATTGCAACTACGGGGATCATTCCCTGCTTTGCCAAACCGCCCGCCATCGCAACGGCATGTCCTTCGGCAATACCGACGTCGAAGCATCGCTCCGGGAATTCCGCGCTGAACTCTTTCAGACCCGTGCCGCCGATCATGGCGGCCGTGATCGCACATACCTTCTCATTTTCCCGCGCAAGCGCGCAGATCGTCTTTCCGAACGTGTCGGAGAAAGTTGGCTTTTCTGCGCAGGCGCAAGGCTTGCCGGTCGCAGGGTCAAAGCTGCCGATGCCGTGGAAGACGTCGGGGTTCTCTTCCGCAGGCGCATAGCCCTTGCCCTTCTTCGTCAATACATGAAGAAGCACCGGCTTCCGGCAGTTCTTCGCCAGATTCAGCATGTACTCCAGGCGCTTCAGGTTATGCCCGTCCACGGGACCGTAGTATTCAAAGCCCATCTCATCGAAAAAGGTAGAGCCGAGCAGCATGCGCTTCCAGCGCTCTTTCATGCGGTGCGAAAAACGGTAGATCGCTTTGCCGCCGGGGATGGCGTTCGTTACGCTGCGATAGCCTTTTTTCAGGCGGAAATAGCCGGGGCGCGTGCGGATCACGGAAAGGTGCTTCGAGATACCGCCGACGTTCGGCGTGATCGACATGCCGTTATCGTTCAGGATCACGATCAGCGGCTCGTTGCTTTCGCCGGCGTCGTTCAAGCCTTCATAGGCAAGTCCGCCCGTCATCGCGCCGTCGCCCATCAGAGCGATCACGTGGTAATCCTGTTTCTGAAGCGTTCTCGCCCGTGCCATTCCGAGCGCGGTGGATACGGACGAGGAAGCGTGTCCCGCGACGAATGCGTCGCACGGGCTTTCATCCGGCTTCGGAAAACCGGCGATACCGCCGAGCGTCCGCAGTGAGCAAAATTCATCTCTGCGGCCGGTCAGGATCTTATGCACATAAGACTGGTGCCCGACATCGAACAGCAGCCGATCCTTCGAGGTATCAAAGACGCGCTCGATCGCAACGGTCAGTTCGACGAGCCCGAGGTTGGCGGCGAGATGCCCGCCGGTCTTCGCGACGTTCTGCACCAAAAACTGCCGCAGTTCTTCGCAGAGCTGCTGCAGCTGCTGCGCGTCGAGCGCACAGAGATCCTCTCTGGAATTGATTTGATTCAGCAAATCCAAGCTTACACGACCTGTCTGTCACTTCTTACCGATCCGGAAGAGCGACTTTATATAATGAATCGGTTTTGATACGAAATGTACGATCTGCGTGGACCTGTTCCGCGCGACCCCCTTGCCGAGCGCCTTTCCCGCAATCGTGATGCCAGCAACCACGGCGGACATGATAAGCTGCTTGACCACTTCAGAGCTCGGGTGCTTGAGCGCCATGACCGCTATGATCGCCGAGGCGGAGCCGGAGACGACCCCGCAGATATCGCCGACCACGTCGTTGCAGAAGCTCGAGACCTTCTCCGCGTTACGCAGCAGAGACAATGCTTCCGCCGCGCCGGGGACCTTCTTTGCAGCCATGGAGTGAAACGGCGCCTCACTTGCGGACATCACCGCAACGCCGATGATATCAAACACCACGCCGAGCAGGACGATCAGCATTAAGACAATAAATGCCTCGACAAGACCCGCATGCTCCATAATAACGGAAGACAGGTAGGAGATTGCCGAGGAAACAATGATCGTCACGAAGAAGATCGTAATGATCCACCGGATATTACTCTGTTTTTTGTTTTTCTTTTTCTGCCCCTTACTTCGGGGCTCGGGTTCGTTATGCAAGGTATTTCCTCCAGGGAATCATAATGGTGGCAGCAGATAAAGTAAATCTTGCGGCTTAGGTCGGGTTGGATTTCCCCTTTGACTGCCGCCCGTTGCCGGACGGTCGTTTCCGTTTGAAGTCTCGTCGGAGCGTCGCCGCATCCGATACCCGATTGCCACTTAGTCCGCACTGCAATCCTTTATCTGCCCTTTGGGTATAAAGTCAGCCTAGGTGATTTCCACAACATTACGCACCGGTTCTATCCTCTTTTGCAGGCATGGTTTCAAGAGGCAATATCGCTCTCAGCCGCGGCCACGGCTGGAAACGCTTCACTCCTCTATCCCGGCATGTCCACGCAAGGCAGGCTACGCTGCACGCAGCACACGATTCTGTGCACCGCCTTGCAGGTTCATCTCCAGCTTCGTACGCAGTCCGGGTTGCGAGTAAATGCTACGGAACGGCTGTCGCACAAGAACTGGTCTCCGCGGAAATCGGGTCGGTCGGTATATGCCATTACACCTCGCCCGAAAACCTTAACCCCCAGCACCCACCCTAATCTGGGCGAAAAAAGCAAGCACCAGGGACTTCATCGATATGCCCTTTAAGGGATTTTTAGGCCCCTCTTCGATACCGGCGCGCTCTGACTAGGATACAGCGCCACCGCGTACATCATAACATATCATCGCGGAATATACAAGTGGCAACCGGCACAAAATGTGGAATATTTTGGATTTGTTCATACGGAAAAGCACAGATTGATCGTCAAAATTGTAAATACAGCAACATAATGTCTGTTTTTTTCATCTTTTTGTCATTTTGAATATTCATTTATATACAAAAAAAGGAGCCAAGCGGCTCCCTTTTTCAGTATTGTCACTTTACGCTTGCCCGAAAAGCATTCAGGATTGCGATGAACGCCACACCGACGTCCGCGAAGATCGCCAGCCACATCGGGGCGTAGCCCAGCGCGCCGAGGATCAGGCACACGCCCTTGACGATCAGTGCAAACGCGATATTCTGCTTTGCAATTGCGGTTTTCTTCTTCGCGATACGTAAAAGGATCGGCAGCTTCTTGAGATCATCCTTGAGAAGCACAGCATCCGCCGCCTCTACGGCAGCCTCCGAGCCGACCCCGCCCATGGCGATGCCGACGTCCGCCGCAGTCAGAACAGGCGCGTCATTCACACCGTCTCCGACAAAGGCGACGGCTTCGTTTTTCTTCTGCCCGGAAAGAATTTTCGCAAAGAAGTCTACCTTGTCCTGCGGCAGAAGCTGCGCGCGGTACTCTGTCACGCCGCACTGTGCCGCATAGTATTCCGCCGAACGCTCGTTGTCGCCGGTCAGCATGACAAATCGCTCGATTCCCTGCTCGCGCAGCGTGTTCAGCGTCTCCTTCGCGCCGTCGCGCAGTCTGTCGGCAACTGCGATCATACCGAGATATGCGCCGTCATAGGTGACGAAAACGTGCGTGCCGACCGCATCGGTTTCCTCCGGCGTTATGCCGAGAGAGTTCATCAGCCGCGCGTTTCCTGCCGCGGCGCTCTTTCCGTCGATCTCCGCCGTCACGCCGTAACCCGCCTCCTCGCGGATGATCCGCACTTCTCCCTGCGGGTCGTGGCAGGCAGCGGTGATTGCCTGTGCGACAGGATGATTCGAGTACTGCTCGCACAGCGCAGCGATCCGCAGAAGCTCGGCTTCCGTGCCGGACGCGCAGCGGATGGACTGCACGGAGAAGCTGCCCTCCGTCAGCGTACCGGTCTTGTCGAAAACCAGCGTTTTTGTCCGCGCAAGCTGCTCCAGCACTATGCCGCCCTTGACGACAATACCGTGCTTCGCCGCAGCGCCCATACCGGAGAAGAAGCTCAGCGGCACGGAGATCACCAGCGCGCACGGGCAGGAAATGACGAGGAAGGTAAGCGCCCTGCGTAGCCACTCTGCAAAGGGTTGCCCGAAAACGAGCGGCGGGATCAGCGCGAGTAGTAACGCCGCGCCGATCACTGCCGGCGTGTAATAGTGCGCGAATTTCGTAATGATGCGCTCGGTCTGCGCTTTCTTTTCCGCGGCAGTCTCCACGAGGGTCAGAATGCGCGCGACCGTGGACTGCTCATACGCGCTCTCCGCGCGAATCGTCAGCACACCGTTCAGATTTACGCTGCCGGAAACGACCCGCATACCGGCGCATACGTCGACCGGCATCGCTTCACCCGTGACCTTCGCGGTGTCGAGCGAGGCTTCTCCTTCGACGATCACGCCGTCCGCGGGGATTCTTTCTCCAGCCCGTACAAGGAGCAAATCGCCGATTCTGACGTCCTCCGGGTCGGTTTCGATCTCCTCGCCGTCCCTCAGCACCGTCGCCGTATCGGGGCGAATGTCCATCAGCGCGGTGATCGAGCGGCGCGAGCGCTCCACCGCCAGCGACTCGAAGAGTTCTCCCACCTGGAAGAACAGCATGACCGCTGCCGCCTCCGCCCAGTCCTGCATACCGAGCGCCGCACAGGTCGCAAGCGCCATGAGGAATTTTTCGTCGAAAACCTGTCCGCGCAGGATATTACGGGCCGCTGCCCACAGCACGTCGTAACCGACGATGAGCCACGCGGCGACCATGCAGCCGGCTTTCCACCAACCCGGCAGGAAAAATCCAACAGCGAAAACCGCAAATGCGGCTGCAATACGAACAAGCAGTCGTTTCTGCTTGCGTGTCATGCGAGAACCTCGCAGTCCGGCTCGACCTTGTGAATCACCTTCTTGATCACAGCAAGGGCTGCCGCGTCATCAACGCCTTCTGCATAGTTGACCGTCATTTTCTGCATGAGGAAGCTGACCGTCGCGCTCTCGACCTCCGGCAGCTTATTGATCGCGTTTTCCATCTTCGCCGCGCAGTTCGCGCAGTCAAGGTCTCGTAACCGATATGTCTTTTTCATCGTTATTCCTCCTCAATATGTTCCTTTGCCATGCCGATGATCGTTTTCACATGATCGTCCGCCAGCATATAATATGCATTTCTGCCCTCTCTGCGGCACTTGACCAGCTTGGACTGTTTCAAAAGCCGGAGCTGATGCGAGACCGCGGAAATGCTCATCTCTACCTTTTCACAGATCTGCGATACGTTCATTTCGCTGTCAAACATCGCATACAGCACGCGGATGCGCGTGGAATCTGCGAAGACCTTGAACAGCTCCGCCATCTCGAACAGCGTCTGCTCATCCGGCGCACCGAACGCCTCGATATGCTCGGCAGATGTCAAATAGTTCTTGCCGTCCTTCTGTTTCATTTTTTGTAAGCACTCCCCTGCTTATCAGAGCCAATTGCGCAGTTTTCAACGACTTGCGCAGCATTATGACCTGATAAAAGAACATGTGTTTGCCATCGGCCGTCATGTCATGACCTGCTGCGTGGAGGATATCCAGTACTGCTGGCTCGTTGCCGAATGGGAC
>CAMUZA010000061.1 GCA_947165085.1 uncultured Clostridia bacterium
CGTGTTCAGATCGACGCTCGCAAGGACGAGCATGTTGTTCAGATCCGTTGCGTTATCAATGCCGAGCAGCAGGATATTCAGCCGCGAAGACTCGTTCTTCCCCTTCGGCGCCTCATACTGCACCGGTACGACTTCCGATGCAGAAGGCTGATCGTTTTCGTTCGCAGGTGCTCTGCCGACAACGAAGTTGATCTGTTTCGGTTCCGTCGTCGGCTGCTCGACCGCGTCCGCGCTGTGACTGATCAGCGCAAGGCACATCGCGACGGCGCCCGCAAACAGACAGATCGCGCATAGCATCACGATGATCGCGCGGATATGCGGCTGCAGCCTGCTCTCCGTTTCCGCCTGCGGCTGCTCCTGCGTCTGCTGCACATCCGCAGACTTTTTCAGTTTTTTTGCCGACGCAGAACGTTTCGTATTGCCAAACAGTTTCATCTGCTTTGCTTCCTTTCTTTCAGCCAGTGCAGCGCGGCACTGGTATTCTTATCTATATCACGGCGATTGGCCTTCAGTTGTTCCATCGTCATGGTCAGTCCGAGATACATCGCGTCGTCCAGATTCTCTTCCGTCAGACGACGCAGCTCGTCCACGCCATCGAACGCGCGGTTCGGCTCCATATAATCGGCAAGATAAACGATCTGTTCCAGAACGTTCATATTCGCCCTGCCCGTCGTATGCCATCGGATCGCGTCGCAAACGGCGGGATTCTCGCCGAAGATCTGCTCTGCAATCACGGCGCCGGTCTTTGCATGGAGCAGCTTCGGATTCATGCGCTCAAAATTACTTAGTATCATAGCATAATGTTCGCACAATTTCAACTGTTCTTGTCCGTTCAACGCTTTTGTCACGTCATGCAGAATGCCGGCGCGCTTTGCGTCCGTCGGATTTGCGCCGTATTTCAGCGCCAGACGCTCCGCCGTATCGCTGCAGCCGATCACGTGCGGTACACGTTTCTTGTTGTGCAGGCACAGACTGACCTCCTGCAAGCGGTCAAAGCCAAGCCCTTTCAAATCGTCGCGGGAGAAATACAGATCGTTTCTTTGGATATACTCCATGACTGTCGGCGCGACGTAGTCCTCCGCCGCCTGAAACGCAAGCAGCGCGCGCACGGAGGTCGAAGAATGCGGCAGGTATTCGTTCTCCACGAACACGGCGCGCAGATCCAGCGTTTTCTTCAGCCGTTCCGCGCAGTTCTGCAGCTGCTGCGCATTATCCGCGCTGCGGTGCGCGACGGCGACCGTTGCCTGCGCAGCAATACGCTCCGGATGATACCACGTCTCAAATGAGAGGAACATGTCTGTTCCCATCAAGAGAAAGAATTCATCCTCCGGATAGATCGCGCGAAGCTCATCAAGCGTATCTGCAGTGTAGCTTGCTCCTTCGCGGCGAAGCTCAATGTCTGACACTTCTGCGTAAGGCAGCTCAGCGGCGGCAAGGCGCGTCATTTCCAATCTGTGAACGGCAGCGGGCGAATTCGCCGTCAGCATCTTATGAGGAGGCGTCGCGGCGGGAATGAGCAGGATGCGGTCAAGAGACAGCTTCTCCCGAAATTCGCGCACTGCGAGAATATGCCCCAGATGCGGCGGATTGAAGCTGCCGCCGAAAATACCGATTCTTGCCATACCGAACGCCCTTCTCTTTCTTATTATTTCCCGTTTCTGCGGTCGATCGCCGCTTGAATTGCAGCTTGACGGAAATACTCGTTCCGCTTCTCGCGTTCTTCCTTTGCTTTGCGGCGGCGCTCCTGCGCGCCTCTGCGCACCGGATTGGCGGCTTTCTTCTGAATCGCTCTTGCCTGTTTTGCCGCTTCCTGCGCCTTCTTCTCGGATTTCTTATAGAGCACGAACTTCGAGCCGATGCACTGCACGCCCTCCGCTTTCAGCGCGTCGCACAGCGCGTCGCAGGCTTCTCTGGAGGTCATCAGCGCGGTCTCCAGAACGCGGCCTTTGATGAGCTCTCTGGCTTCGAGCTGCCTGGCTGCTTCCTCGATCACGCTGTCCGTCACGCCTTCCTTGCCGACCATCAAGGTCGTTTCCAGCGTATTGGCTTCGCTGCGAAGCTCCGCTCTGTGTTTACTTGTCAGCATTTTCATTCTCCTCTCTGATCTTTCGCACAAAGACCTCCAAAGCTCTCGCACGGTGGGAGATCTGGTTTTTTCGTTCGGGCGGAAGCTGCGCGAAGGTACATCCCTCCTCCGGCACATAGAAGACCGGGTCATAGCCGAAGCCGTTTTCCCCGTGCGCCTCGCGAAGGATCCTTCCCGGGCATTCGCCTCTGGCGACGAGCTTCTTCCCGTCCGGCGTCAGCATGGTGATCACGCTGACAAAATGCGCCGTCCGCTTTTCGTCCGGCACCGCGTCCATCTCGGAAAGCAAATGATTCAGCCGGTCGCGGTCCGTCTTGCAGGCATCGCCGCCGAATCGTGCTGAATAAACGCCGGGCGCGCCGTCCAGCGCATCGACCATCAGACCGGAATCGTCCGCAACAGTCGGCAGACCGCAGGCGTCCATAACGGTCTTCGCCTTGATATAAGAGTTCTCTTCAAATGTCGTGCCGGTCTCGTCCGGTTCGACGAAAACGCCCGCGTCCTTCTGGGATACGACTTCCATGCCGAGGGTCGACAGGATCGCGCTCAGTTCCTGCAGTTTATGGGCGTTGTTGCTCGCAAGTACCAGTTTCATTCCAAACTCCCCAGGCAGCGCCGCTGCATCTGCGTCAGTACGGTGTTTCCTTTTCTGCACAAAGCGATCAGCTTCCTCTGTTCCTCCATGCTGAACGGACGGCCTTCGCCGGTCGCCTGCAGCTCCACGATGTCGCCCTCCGCAGTCATAATGCAGTTGAAATCCACCAACGCCTTGGAATCCTCTTCATAGCAAAGGTCGAGCATCGCCTCATTGCGCACGATGCCGGCGGAAATTCCGGCGACATAGGTGCGTACCGGCATTTTTTCGATCTTCCCTTGCTCCAGCAGCTTTCTGCAGGCAAGGGTCATGGCGATAAAGCCGCCCGTCACGGAAGCCGTTCTCGTGCCGCCGTCTCCCTGCAGAACGTCGCAGTCGATCGTGATCGTATGCTCGCCGAGCGCCTCCAGATCGATCGCGCAGCGAAGGCTGCGCCCGATCAGGCGCTGGATCTCCGCGCTGCGCGCAGAGAGCTTCAGCTTGGAAATATCGCGCTTGCCGCGCTCACGGTTCGCGCGCGGGAGCATCGAATACTCCGCCGTGACCCAGCCGCCGCTCGTCACATGGGGCGGGACACGGTCTTCCACGGATGCGTTGCACAGCACCATCGTATCGCCGATCTCGATCAGACAGCTTCCCTCGGCGAATTTGGAAAAGCCGAGCGTCGCCGTTACCTTTCGCATTTCATCCACTGCTCTGCCGTCGTTTCTCATGTGAGCCTCCTTAAATCAGCGCGTCCACAAACGCCTGCGCGTCGAACGGCATCAGATCGTCCATCTGCTCGCCGACGCCGATATACTTGACAGGGATCTGCAGGGCGTCCGCGACCGCGATGACGATACCGCCCTTGGCGGTGCCGTCGAGCTTGGTCAGCGCGATCGCCGTCACGCCGGCGATCTGCTTGAACTCTTTTGCCTGCAAAAGACCGTTCTGTCCGGTCGTGCCGTCAAGGACGAGGAGGATCTCCTTATCCGCGTCCGGCAGCTCGCGGTCGATGATCCGCGTGATCTTGCCGAGCTCGTTCATCAGGTTCGCCTTATTGTGCAGACGGCCGGCGGTATCGCAGAGGATCACGTCTGAGCCTCTCGCCTTCGCCGCGGAAATGCCGTCGTAGACGACGGACGCAGGATCTGCGCCCTCGTGCTGACGGACGATCTCCGCACCGCTTCTGCCTGCCCAGATCTCCAACTGGTCGGCTGCCGCGGCGCGGAATGTATCGCCGGCGCAAAGCAGGACCTTTTTGCCCTGCTGGCGCAGATGATACGCCAGTTTACCGATCGTCGTCGTCTTGCCGACGCCGTTGACGCCGATCACCAGGATCACGGAAGGCTTTGTGCCGATCTTCAGGCGCGTATCGCCGACGTCGAGCATTTCAACAAGGATGTCCTTCATCGCATTGTGGATCTCCTCCGCGCCCCGGAGCTTTTGCTCCTTCACGCGCTCGCGCAGAAGATCGACCGCCTTGCAGGATGTCTCCACGCCCATATCGGCGAGGATCATGCTCTCTTCAAGCTCCTCATAGAACTCCTCGTTCGCTCCCGTGAAAGAGTCGAACAGGCAGCCGAAGGTCGCGGACATCGCCGATCTTGTTTTGGACAGTCCGCGCTTGATTTTTTCAATAAACCCCATGTTATTCCTCCGAAATGATATCCAACTGTTTCTCCATACTGTTCAGATCCAGGTGCAGTATCTTGGAAATGCCCTGCTCCTGCATCGTTACGCCGTAGAGCATATCGGACGCCTCCATCGTACCGCGGCGGTGCGTGATAACGATGAACTGCGTGTTGGTGCTGAAGCCGCGCAGGTATGTCGCAAAGCGTTCGACGTTTCGATCGTCCAGCGCGGCGTCGATCTCGTCAAGCATGCAGAACGGTGTCGGACGGACACGCAGGATCGCAAAATACAGCGCGATCGCGACAAACGCCTTCTCACCGCCGGAGAGAAGCGTGATGGTCTTGAGCTGCTTTCCGGGCGGCTGCACGCGGATCTCGATGCCGCAAGTCAGCGGCTCTTCGGGGATCTCCAGTTCCAGAGACGCCTTGCCGCCGCCAAACATTTCCGTAAAGGTCTGACCGAAATAGTTGTTGATCTTCGCAAATTCCGTCGTGAATATCTCCGTCATCTGCGTGGTGATATCGCTGATGATACCGAGCAGATCGCGCTTGGAGGTCAGAACGTCGTCGCGCTGTCCGGTCAGGTATTCATAACGCTCGTTGACGCGGGCGAATTCCTCGATCGCGCCGAGATTCGGCGTGCCGAGCGCAGTGATCTTCCGCTTGAGGTCCGCAGCCGTCTTCTGCGCCGCGGTGACGCTTTCGATCTCCGCCGCTGAATCCGCAGCCGTAGACGGGGTCAGCTCATAGTTTTCCCACAAGCGGTCGATGATCTGCTTTTCTTCCATCTCCGCCGCAGTCTTTTTCGCTTCCAGCCGCGCGCTTTCGCGCTCCATGTTGAGAATATCGCGGCTCTTATCCTGCGCTTCCTTATCCGTCGCGGTCTTTTTCGCTTCGACCTGCATGCGCGCTTCGAGTGCGCTCCTGAGCTGATCGCGTTTGCCCTGCACGTCCGCGTTCTGCGTATTGAACGCCTCTTCCCGCTGCGCGATTTGGGCAAGGATCGCGTCGTTTTCCTGCTGGTAGTTCGCAAGGAGCGTCTGTTTCTGTGCGTGATCACCGTGCATCGACTGCTGCAGACCGCGCAGCCGGCCGATCGAATCCACCGCTGTCACGCGCTCAGCTTCCAGCGCGGCGGCATCCATGCGGATGGTCGTCATCTTCTCGCTCAGGCGGTTGCTCTGCTCGGCTGCAATACTCTGCCCGTCAGACAGAACGGTCAGCTCGCGCTCCGATTCGGCAATTTGACGCTCCAGCGCGGCGATTTGTTCCGTCAGCGTCTTCCTGCGCTGTTCATCCGCTTTTTCCTGCGCTGCGATCGCCGAAAGCTCGCGCTCCGAGCCGGAAATCGCGTCGCCGATCGCCTGCGCAAGGACAGCGTACTGCTTCTCCTCGCCGGACAGACGCAAAGCCTCGTCCTGCGCAGTACGGAGTCTGCTTTCCTCGACAGACAGTTCATATTCGACCTGCTGCGCAAGGCGTTCCGCCTCGGAAAGGTCGGTCTTCAGCTTTGCAAGGCGGTCTTCCGCGTCGGTTTTCTTTTTCCGCAGGCGTTCGATCTCGTTGGCGCGGGAAAGGATACCGGCGTTTTTCGACACCGAGCCGCCCGTCATCGAGCCGCCCGCGTTGATCACCTGTCCGTCCAGCGTGACGATACGGAAGCGGTGCCTAAAGCGATTGGCGATCGCGATCGCGGCGTCCATATCGTCCGCAATCACAGTTTTTCCAAGGAGGCTGCAAATAATATTGCGGTATTTCGCGTCGCTGCGTACAAGCTCAGAGGCAATACCGACGAAGCCGCGGCAGGTCTCAACGCCTTGCTCGTTCAGCTCCTTGCCCTGAATGACGTTCAGCGGCAGGAAGGTCGCTCTTCCGGCGTCATTTCGCATCAGATAGTTGATTGCATTTTTCGCCGCCTGCTCGTCGCTGACGACGATCTGCTGCAGCGCGCTTCCGAGCGCGATCTCGATCGCGACCGTATAGGCGTCGTCCGTGCGGATCAGCGCGGAGACCGGACCGTGGATATTGCGCAGAGTTCCCTTCTTGCTCTCCTGCATGACCACGCGGACCGCCTTCGAATAACCCTCGTACTCACGCTCCATTTCTTCAAAGAGCTTCAGGCGTGAAATGACAGTATCCAGCGCGACGGATGCATCCGTAACCTGCTTCTGCAAAGCGTCTCTGCGTTCCGTGCGGGTCTTGCTGCGCAGGCGGTAACCCTCAATGGTATTCTGCGCGGCGGTAATGTCATCTTTTGCGTCGTTCAACGCTCTGCGCGCCTGTGAAAGATTTGCCTCGGCTTCCTGCTGGCGGTTCTTCGCCGCCTCACAGTCGGCGTTCACCTGCGCCTTATGCTCCGCGCTGCGGCTCAGAGAGTCCTCCGCAGCAGCAAGATCTGCGCCCTTTGCGGAGCGCTCCGTGCGGAGCCGCTCCTGCTCATTGCGCAGGGTCAGATAACGCTTCGTCATGCCGTCGGCGGAATCTGCGAGCTTCTTCCCCTCTGTTTCGGCTTCGCGCAGCTTGCCGGAAAGCGCATCGGCGTCCTTTGCGATCTCCGCGATCCTCGCTTCCAGCGCGTTGATCTGCTCGCCGATACCGCCGTTGCGGCTCTCCTGCTCCGCCATTTCGGAACGCACGCGCTCCATATTCGCAAGGCAGTTGTCGCTGTTCGTGCGCAAAACGGCGATCTCGCTGCGAATGCTCTGCACGAGCGCTTCGCTCTGAGAGATCTCCTCGCGGAGCTGATCGGTCTGCATGTCGCGGTTGTGCAGATCGAAACGCAGAGTCTCCGCCGTTACGTAGAGTTCATCCAGCGCGGTATGCTCCTGCTGCAGGATAAACGCAGCGGAGTGATAGTCCTCTTCCGCCTTGCGCGCGGTTGCGCTGAGTTTATCGAGACTGCGCAGCCACAGCGCGACTTCCACGCCCTTGAGTTCATCGCGGTAGGCAAGATATTTCTTCGCTTTTTCCGACTGCTCGCGCAGCGGCTCTACCTGCAGCTCCAGTTCGGAGATCTTGTCGCCGATACGGAGCAGATTCTCTTCCGTATTCGCCAGACGCCGTTCCGTTTCTTCCTTGCGGTGGCGGTATTTGGAAATGCCCGCCGCCTCTTCGAAAATCTCGCGGCGATCCGTGCTCTTCAGGGAAAGGATCTCGTCGATTCTGCCCTGGCTGATGTTGGAATAGCCCTCGCGACCGAGGCCGGTATCCATGAACAGTTCGTTCACGTCGCGCAGACGAACCGACTGCTTGTTGATATAGAACTCGCTCTCACCGGAACGGTAGTAGCGGCGTGTGATCATCAGCTCGTCGGCGTCCCAGCGCAGCGCGCGGTCGGAATTGTCCAGTACGAGCGTCGCCTCGGCGAAGCCGACCTGAGAGCGTTTCTCCGTGCCGCCGAAGATGACGTCCTCCATCTTCTGTCCGCGCAGACTGCGGGAGTTCTGCTCGCCCATGACCCAGCGGATCGCGTCGGATATATTTGATTTGCCGCTGCCGTTCGGTCCGACGATCGCGGTGATGTCATGACCGAAGCTGACAACCGTCTTGTCAGGGAAGGATTTGAAGCCCTGAAGTTCAAGTTGTTTCAGATACATCGACATATTACTCCTATTGTATTTACGGTATGTTATTTTACCAGATATTGTGGGGAATTGCAAGCAAATTCCGCAATTTATACTATATCAATAAAAAATCGGACTGAAATCAGTCCGATTTTGATATCTTCTGTATTGCCTGCGCCGCAGCAGCCTGCTCAGCGCGCTTTTTGCTGGTTCCGGTCCCGCGTCCGACCTCAACGCCGTTAAGCAGAACGCGCACGGAAAACTCCTTGCAGTGATCCGGTCCCTGCTCTCCGATCAGCTCATAAAACAGGGATTGGTCGCGCTTGCGCTGCACCAGCTCCTGCAGCTCCGTCTTGTAATCGTGCGTGTTGAGCACCCGCGTGAGCATCGGCAGGATCAGTCCGGAAACGATCGTTTTCGCCGCCGCGCCGCCGCCATCCAGATACGCTGCAGCGATCAGCGCTTCCATCACGTCGCAGAGAATGCTTGCGCGATTTCTGCCGCCGCTTTGTTCTTCGCCGTTGCCGAGCAGGAGATAATCCCCCAGTCTGATCTGTTGCGCGACTTCCGCAAGACTCTTTTCGCAGACGAGCTCCGCGCGGATCTTGGTCAGCTCCCCTTCCTGCTTTGTCGGGAAGGTATGAAACAGATACTCCGCCGTAGCGAAGCCGAGGATCGCGTCGCCCAGAAACTCCAGACGTTCGTAGCTGCGCAGGGGATCCTTATGCACTTCGTTGGCATAAGAGGTATGAGAAAGCGCAGTACGGACCAGCTCCTTGTCCTTGTAGACGTAGCCCAGCGCTTCTTCGAGCTTACTCAGCATGCTTTTCCTCCCGCGGCAGCGTCATGGCGCCGATGTTATCGCGGATATCGTCGCAGAAGCCGCTTTCCACCGCATTCATCGCCTGGCGGATCGCGCCGCGAATCGCTAATGCGTCGGACGAGCCGTGCGCCTTGACGACCGGCTTTGTGATGCCGACCAGCATCGAGCCGCCGATCTCGCGGTAGTCCATGCGTTTCTTGATCGCTTCACCCTTTTTGCACAGCAGCGCGCCGATCTTTGAGAAGAGATTGCGATAGAACATCTC
>CAMUZA010000062.1 GCA_947165085.1 uncultured Clostridia bacterium
TATAAAGCCCTTCTAGGGCTTCATCAAGCCTCCGGCTTAGCCGGAGGTCTTGACTCGCCTAAAACGCTCCACAGGAGCGTTTCTTAACGGCGAAGACAATCCTTGGCCTGCCCTGTTGCAACTAAGCTTTTTTGTTCGCGTGAGGACCACGCTCCAAAAAAGCAAGTTGCTGCCACTCCTTTTTGCTGCCTTGCCTCCGCCAAACGCGGCTACGCCATGCGTTATCCTGCGCAGCATAGCTGCTCCGGATCGTCCGCGACAGTCCACCGGACTGTCGTCGCTCTGCTACGGCGGTCGCAAACGTCTTCCGGGAAGATAGGTAACGCCAACATAAAAGATAGCATCCTGCCGAGGCAGGATGCTATCTTTTATGTTGGCAAGCGAATGGTGAAGACTTAAAAGTGAATAACTGTCAAAAAAAACGAAAAGACAATCAGTGGTGTCATTGCGAGGAGCGAAGCGACGTGGCAATCTGTCCGTTACAGGTGCGGGAGTTGTACCGTATGATGGATAAGCGTTATTTCAGCATCTTAGCGCGGGCAAATTTGCTCAGCCGCTGTTCACGGAGAGAATACCGTTCTTTCAAATATGCGACAAATTCCAACATTTTGTCAGGCGTACCGCCGTATAATTCCAATTCCAGCTCGATAAATCCGATGATTTCCGTCTCTCCGCGGAGGATGCCGCGGTCGCCGGCGAGCTCTGCAAGGCTGCCGTCCTCGAAGCGGAGCATGCAGCTTTTCCGCATGAACTCCGCACCGCAGATCGGCGCGACATCGCCCGCGCCGTAGAGATAGACAAGCTCCTGCGGCGCCCCTGCCAGCAACAGCGCCTCAATGCTGTCCGGATTAACGCCGTCCGCCTCGACCTGATATTCGCCGCGCGTATGGAAATCCTCCGTCGGCGTCTTCACACAGACGACGCTTTTCTCGCCCTCCATCCGGTGACGGAACGTCCAGAGCCGCGCGGAAAAACGCCGGTCCGGCGAGTCGTAATACGCCGTTTTCATGCGCCGCTCCTGCCAGTCGCCCTGCCTTGCGGCGGCGATCTTCGGATCGTTCAGAATCGCCGCGAGCGTCTGCTCGTCGCTTATGTGCAGCTTATACTCCAGTTCTCTTCCCATGGCATGTTCCTCCGTTTCGTCTATCATAGCATTCTCGCCCGGAAATGTCAAACGACGGATTTCCCGGTGCATTTCCCGACAGCTTACCGCCGAGCGCCGTGATAAAATCGAGGCAAATCGGGACTGCGCGACAGGAGGTACAAAGGAATGAACGGGGTCGGCACACAACGTCGGATATCTAAAAAATGGGTGATACGGCATCGGGCGTTAAGCGCGAAACAGCGGCTGCTGCGCGACAGCGCGTTCATGCTCTGCGGTGGCTTCGTTCTCGCGGGAGTCCGGATTTTCGGCGCGCCGATGCCGATCGGCGCGTGCTTTGTGCTTTCTGTACCGTTCGGCGTTACCAGCATGGCGGCGATGCTCGGCGCGGCGGGCGGTTATCTCGTGCTGTTCGGCGCGGACGCCGCGTCCGATATTGCGCTCGCGCTGATGATGTTCTCTGCTTCCGCGGTATTTCAGGGGACGGAGCTGCCGCTCAAGAAGTGGTTCTTTCCAAGCCTTTCCGCAGTCGTCTTTGCGTTGTTGGACGGCATTGCGCAGGTCGGCGCAACAACGGCGGATCTGCTTTTTCTTGGCGCAAAAATCCTGATTGCGGCGTTGAGTACCGCCGCACTTCACAGCAGCTTCAGCGGCAGCCGCAAGGCACAGCTTTTCGCGTTGGCGGCGGTGTGCGCGGGGCTGTCCGGTTTGACGGAAGCGGTCAATCTCGGACTGATTCTCGCTGCGGCGTGCTGCGTCGCCACGGGTGATCCTGCAGTCGCCGCGGCGATGGGAATCGCGCTGGATCTGGGCAGCGGGTTTTCCGGTGGGATGACCGTCGCGACCGTCCTGCCCGCGCTGATCTGCAGCGTTCTGCAGCGACGGGAGAAGATTCCGGTCGCAGTGACGTATCTTGTACTGACGAATCTGACCCTCCTGGTGTTCGGGTCTGCAAGCGTCCTCAACGCGCTTTTTGTTGCGGCGGGGGTCGCGGCAGGCGTCTTTCTCTGGCAGGGGAGCTTTCAAAGCATCGCGTTCAGCGCCGGCACGCAGCGCAGTACGGCGACGACGCTGCGCAACGCCGCAGAAGTGCTGGAATACGTTCACGGCTGCCTGCAAACGACCGACGGCACGCCGACCGGCGAGGCGGAGGAGGTCTTCGACGGCGCGGCAGAACGGGTCTGCCGCTGCTGCGCAAGGTTTCACCGCTGCTGGGAGTACCGCGCGCAGGAAACCTACAGCGCGTTGTCCGGCACGGCACGGCAAATGATTGAAAAAGGCTTCGTGGAAGCGAACGATCTGCCGGAGGCGTTTCGGGAGCAGTGCTGTCACGTCGAGGGTTTCGTCACGGCGGTCAATCAGGAGCTGGAGGGCATGCTCTACCGCCGCCGCTACCGCATGGAGCTGCACGAGAGCCGGGAGGCGGTCGCGGATGAGCTTTCCTGTATTGCCAAATACCTCCGCGCGGAGTCGGATCCGCTGCGGCGCGACCGCGCGGAGGCGGCATATTCTCCGGAGGTCGGGATCAGCAGCGTGGGGAAAAACGGCAGCCGGATCAGCGGCGACCGGGGAACCTGCTTTGCCGCGCGGAATCTGGAATACTACGTCATTCTCTGCGACGGCATGGGTACGGGAGAAGAGGCGGCGCAGTGCAGCGGCGAGACGCTGCGGCTTCTGGAACGGCTGCTGCGCTCCGGCATCGCGCCGGAACAGGCGCTGAGGATCTTAAACAGCTGCGAGATCCTGCGCGGCGCGACGTGCTTCGCCACGGTCGATCTTCTGCAGGTGCATTTGCCCACGGGTGAGGCGACGATTTTCAAGTGGGGCGCGGCAGCGTCCTATCTCCGCGACGGGGACGAGGTCAAAAAAATCGGGACAGTCACAACGCCGCCGGGCGTGGGAGTGGGAGGAGAGCACGCGCCGGAGCGATATGAACTGTCCCTGAAAGGGGGAGAAATGCTCGTGCTGGTCAGCGACGGAGCAGGCGGGATGGAGACCGAGGCGAACATCGCGGCGTTCCGCGGCGACTCGCCGCAGGAGCTTGCGGCGCTGCTGATCGCAGGCATGCCGGCGCAGGACGATATGACGGCGGTGGCGATCTCTTTGCGTCCATGTACATCCCGGTAAGAAAATACCACATCTTGTGCGTGGAATTTGTCGAAATACAACATTTGGGAAATATTATTTCCTGAACAACGTGTCGAAACCGTTCAAAAAAGCGGGGCAGTTTGTAAAACTGCCCCGCTTTTAACAGCACGTTACACGTTGAACAGGAAGTTGACGATGTCGCCGTCCTGCATGACGTACTCCTTGCCCTCGCTGCGCAGCAGCCCCTTGGACTTGGCGACCGCCATCGTGCCGCACGCTTTGAGGTCTTCAAAGGCGATGACCTCGGCGCGGATAAAGCCGCGCTCGATATCGGTATGGATCTTTCCGGCGGCGCGCGGCGCCTTCGTGCCGCGCACGATCGTCCAGGCGTGCACGTCGTCGGGACCGGCGGTCAGGAAGGAGATATAGCCGAGCAGCTCATAAGACGCCTTGATCAAACGATCCAGACCGCGCTCGGTCAGTCCGAGATCTTCCATGAACATTGCGGCTTCCTCGTCGTCGAGTTCGAGAAGGTCCTCCTCGAACTTCGCCGCGATGGGCAATACCGCCGCGCCCTGCTCGGCGGCGAGCTCTGAAAGCGCCTGGAACTGCGCGTTATTGCGGTAGTCCGCCATGCCGTCCTCGTCCAGATTCGCTGCATAGATGATCGGCTTGACCGTGAGTAAACCGCCGTCCTGCAGAATGTCTTTATCTTCTTCTGTAAATTCAAACGTCCGCGCGGGCTTGCCGTCAGAGAGATGGGCAAGCAGCGCCTCGCACATTTCCGCCTCGCGCTTGTACTTTTTATCGCCGCCCTTGAGGTTTTTGTTCGCCTTGTCCAGCCGGCGCTCCACGACCTCCATGTCGGACAGGATCAGCTCTAAGTCAAGCGATTCCGCATCTCCGCGGGCGTCTGCAGGCTCGGTGAATAAAAGATCGTTGTCAAAACAGCGCACGACGTGCACCAGCGCATCCGTCTGCCGGATGTTCTGCAGGATGGCGTTGGATTTGCCGCCCTTGCTGACGCCCGCGACGTCGACGAAGTCGATCGTGGCGGGGGAGTATTTCTTGGGGTTATACAGCTCCGCGAGCCAGTCGAGCCGCTCGTCGGGCACCTTTGCCTGTCCGATGTTCGCCTTGGCGGAGGTACTGCCGTAGGAGCTCGTTTCCGCCTTCGAGCCGGTGAGCGCGTTAAACAGGGTGGTCTTGCCGACATTGGGCAGGCCGACGATTCCTAATTTCATTCGTTATCCCTCTTTCTCATATCTTCTGCGGTTATAAAGCCGTGCAAGGCCGCCCTCGGAGGTCTCGCGGTAGCTTTCGTTCATGTGTTGACCCGTCTCCTTCATTGTGCGCACGACCATATCGAAGCTGATATTCCGCGTGCCGCAGAGGAAGTGGGCGAGGTTGAAGGCGTCCATCGCGCGCTTCGCCGCGACGGCGTTGCGCTCGATGCAGGGGATTTGCACCAGACCGCAGATCGGGTCGCAGGTCAGGCCGAGCTGATGCTCCATCGCGATCTCGGCGGCATACTCCGTCTGGTCGATCGACATATCCATCAGTGTGCACAAAGCGGCGGCAGCCATGGAGCAGGCAGTGCCGATCTCCGCCTGACAGCCGCATTCCGCGCCGGAAATCGAGCCGTTGCGTTTGACGAGCGTGCCGATCAATCCGGCGACGGCGAGCGCCTGCAGGATCTTTTCGTCTGAAAAATCATGGTGCTCCTGCATATACAGCAGGACGGACGGCAGGACGCCGCAGGAGCCGCAGGTCGGCGCGGTGACGACCGTCCCGTTCGCGGCGTTTTCCTCAGCGACGGCGTAGGCGTAGGAGCAGACGATCCGCAGCTCGCGCACCTGCGGCAGCTCGTCGGGATCTTCCTGCGAGAACAGGTGTTTCGCCTTGCGCTCGACATTCAGCCCGCCCGGCAGGATACCCTCGGCGTTCAGACCGACCGCCACCGCGCGCTTCATCGCGCGCCAGATCTCTGCGAGGAAATCCCAGATTTCCGGACCCTCGTTCAGCTCGACGTACTCGCTGAGCGAGATATATCGCCAAGCGCAGAACTGCTCGATCTCCGCGAAGGAGTTTTCGGGGTAGATCTCTTCCGCGGCGGATGGCGCTTCGCCCTCGATGACGATATCGCCGCCGCCGACGGAGAAAACGCGCATTTTGCCGATCTCCTCCTCGCCGCGATAGGCGAAGAAATCGAGCGTATTGGGGTGGGGCAGGGGCTCCGGCGTATATTCGACGAACTGAACGTCGGTTTTTGCCCTGCCGAGCACCTCGCACAGCACGCGATCCGTGCCGTGCCCGCGTCCGGTCTTGCAGAGCGACTCATACAGCTTCACGCAGTAGCGGTCCGCGTTGGGGTACTTTTCGGCAAACAGCCGCGCGGCGCGTTCCGGCCCCATGGTGTGGGAGCTGGACGGTCCGACGCCGATTTTATAGATATCTCGGATCGATTTCATCCGATCATCACCTCTGTAACGTTATCTTCAGCTATTATATCAGCTTTCCGGAGAAAAAACAATTCCCATCGACTACTTTTTCCGCATCGCTTCAAGAGATAATTCTCCGGCGAGCTTGAACAGCGCGTCTGCAAGCACCGTCTCCACGGGCAGTTCCGTCAGTTCCGCGACGCGCTGATAAAACGCGAAGACTGCCGGATCGAGAGTGATCGTGAGCGTCACCATTTGGCGTCCTCCTTCGGGGCAAAAAGATCACAGACCATACTATGAAATGACTTGACAGATGTGATACAATAGGTAAGATGATTACCGAAAGGGAGAAAACTAACATGGCAAAGGATAAGAAAGTAGAACAGATCACCGATATGGAGGTCGACTTCGCGCAGTGGTACACCGACGTATGCAAGAAAGCGGAGCTGATCGACTATTCCTCTATCAAGGGCATGTTCATCTACCGTCCCTACGGCTACGCGATTTGGGAGAACATCCAGAAGGAATTGGACGCGGAATTCAAGAAGACCGGCGCGGAGAACGTATATATGCCGATGCTGATCCCGGAATCCCTCCTGCAGAAGGAAAAGGATCACGTCGAGGGCTTTGCGCCGGAGTGCGCGTGGGTCACGATGGGCGGCAGCGAGAAGCTCGAAGAGCGCTACTGCATCCGTCCGACCTCGGAGACGCTGTTCTGTGAGCATTTCCGCAGCGTCATCCAGTCGCATCGCGACCTGCCGAAGATGTATAACCAGTGGTGCAGCGTGCTGCGCTGGGAGAAGACGAGCCGTCCGTTCCTGCGTCACCGCGAATTCTTGTGGCAGGAGGGTCACACGATGCACGCGACGGAGGAGGAAGCCCGCGAGGAGACCGAGCGCATGCTGAACGTCTACGCCGATTTCTGCGAGAACGTGCTTGCCATGCCCGTCACGCGCGGTCAGAAGACTGAAAAGGAAAAGTTCAACGGCGCGGAAGCGACCTATACGATCGAATGCATGATGCACGACCGCAAGGCGCTGCAGGCGGGCACGTCGCACTATTTCGGAGACGGCTTTGCCAGAGCGTTCGATATCACGTTCACGAGCAAGGACAACCAGCGCGAATATCCGCACCAGACCTCCTGGGGCGTTTCCACCCGCCTGATCGGCGGCATCATCATGACCCACGGCGACAACAACGGCCTCGTGCTTCCGCCGAAGATCGCGCCCGTGCAGATCATCGTGATCCCCGTCGCGCAGCATAAGGAAGGCGTGCTTGAGGCGGCGCAGAAGCTCGTTGACCGCCTGAGCGCGGCTGGCTACCGCGTGAAGATGGACGACTCCGACAATTCCATGGGATGGAAGTGCGCGGAGTACGAAATGAAGGGCGTGCCGCTGCGCGTGGAGATCGGTCCGAAGGACATGGAGCAGAATCAGTGCTGCATGGTGCGCCGCGATAACCGTGAAAAGGTTTTCGTCTCCCTCGACGGGCTGGAAGCTGCCGCCGCCGAACAACTGCAGGCAGTGCATGACGGACTGTATCAGCGCGCGCTGAAGAATCTGCAGGAGCATACCTACGTGGCGCACACCCTGGAGGAAGCCAAGAAGATCCAGGAAGAAAAGGGCGGCTTCGTCAAGACCATGTGGTGCGGCGAGGAGGCCTGCGAGCTGAAGATGAAGGAAGTTGCCGGCATGTCCAGCCGCTGCATGCCCTTCGCACAGGAAAACCTGGGCGACGCCTGCCCGATCTGCGGCAAGCCCGCAAAGAAAATGATCTACTGGGGCGTCGCGTATTAATCAAAGAAAAGCAGCAGCCGAGAGGATTCGAACGGATCCTCTCGGTTTTTGACGCCGGAAAAGGAAGGCCGCAGGCAAGTGGCTGGCTTACCTGCGGCGTTCAAGTATAGAATAGAGGGGAAAATGAAAAAGAGAATCTGTTGTTTACAATTACATCATAGACCGGATTTGTTAAAAATATAACCGAAAAGAAATTAAGTTTTTATTAAGTTGTGATTTTTTTGAAACTTTTTTCGGCTGGGCGTGTCAAAAAAGGGCGAAAAACATACGATGAAGCAGGGGGGAGTTGCTTCATGTATGATTATTTCTTTACCTTCCGTTCGGTCACGGCGGCGCTCAGCGCAAGCCGCGCGCTGGAACGGGCAGGCGTTCCGAGCGTGACAGTCCGCACGCCGAAGGACCTGCGACATAAGGGCTGCGGCTACAGTCTTCGCGTCCGCGAAGAACTGCTGCCGGAAGCCAGAGGGGCGCTGCAGTCCGCCGGAACGGGCTACCAAAAGATCTATCGCAGGGCAGCCGGCGGGGGATGGCAGGAGGTGCTTGCATGATCTACTTTGACAGCGCGGCGACGACGTTTCAGAAGCCGGTTGCGGTGCCGAACGCCGTCATGCGCGCCATGCGGACCTGCGCAAGCGTCGGACGGGGTGGTCATGCCGCCGCGATGGCGGCGGCGGAGACGGTCTATCACTGCCGCGAAATGGCTGCTGAGCTGTTTGACGCGGAGCCGGAGCAGGTCGTCTTCACGATGAACGCGACGCATGGACTGAATACCGCGATCTTTTCCCTGCTCTCGCCCGGCGCAAAGGTGGTCATCTCCGGCTTTGAACACAACGCGGTTACAAGACCGCTGTATGCGCTGCATGCGGACGTTCTCGTTGCGGGAAAGAAGCTGTTCGACGCGGAAGATACCGTGCGCGCCTTTGAACGCGCGATCGCAAAACAGCCGGACGCGGTGATCTGCACCCATGTATCCAATGTGTTCGGCTATATCCTGCCCGTGGAAAAGATCGCCGCACTATGCCGTGAACGGAACATCCCGTTCATTCTTGACGCTTCACAGTCGGCGGGTACGCTGCCGGTCTCTCTTCGCCGGCTGGGTGCAAGATTCATCGCCATGCCCGGTCACAAGGGACTGTACGGTCCGCAGGGAACGGGTATCCTACTGTGCGCCGACGGCGGCAAGCCGCTGCTGTTCGGCGGTACAGGCAGTAATTCTGAGGATCAGGCGATGCCGGATTTTCTGCCGGATCGCTTAGAGGCGGGCACGCACAACGTCTGCGGGATCGCGGGACTGACGGAGGGTATGCGCTTCGTTCGCAAGCAGACGCCGGAGGCGATCCTCCGCCACGAGCGGGAACTGCTCCTGCAGATGAAGGAGGAACTGAGCGAGCAGAAAAACCTGCGGCTCTTTACCGGAGACGGGCAGGCGGGCGTTTTGTCATTCTGCCTGGAAGACGCAGACTGCGAGGAAGCAGCGCAGGCGCTGGCGCAGGCGGGGATCGCTGC
>CAMUZA010000063.1 GCA_947165085.1 uncultured Clostridia bacterium
CATTCGCTATTCTTTTTTTCTATTCCCTGTCACACATCATTGTACAACCTACACTTGCACAATGCGTGAAATGGATCAAACCTATTGACATTTGGCATTCGTGTGCTGTATTATAATGACGTTCGAATACACCTGCATACACCGGTAGAGCCTAAAGTGCACCATAACGCAGTGGGCTGCATAAGGATATCGTGGCATATAGAGATTCTGAGAATAATCAAGGCCGGCTTTGCTCGGTTGAGCCCGGCTTTGAAAACTCGTCTCTGCAATGAAACCGCAGGACTCAAACACATAACATGAGGCTCACCATCGCATGACAGTGAGCCTCATGCGTATATTGCACTTGAACAATAAACGCCTTACAAAGAGAGGAGAATGTTTATGTATTGCAAAACCTGTGGAAGCTATATGATTGACGGCACGCTGATCTGCAGCCGCTGCGGTGCGGTGAACAGCGCGACGGGCGAAGCGGCGAGCCCGACTGCGTATTATCCCGTGCCGCCGACCCCTGCGTACTCCGCGCCGGTATCTCCGACTGCGCCGAGAAGCGCAAAACCCAGAGGTCCGGTCGCTCTTGCGATCGTTGCCTTGATTCTGACTTGTCTATGGTTTGTATTCCATATCACCCTTCAGACCGCAGTTTATTATGAATCCTTTGAGTACTATCTTGACTACATCGGGCACTTCCCGTTCAGGTGGTTCTGCTACACGCTGCTGCCGCTGATCCTTGCCATACTGTTCCTCGTCTTCTGCAGCATGAAGAGCGAAAAGTCTCCCGTGCTGGCAGGAATCCCAATGATTGTTTCGGTTGCGCTCACTGTATTGCTTGAAGTGATCGATGAGCTTCGTTATACGCGCACCGTTGACGTGCTTCTGCTTCTGTTTACCGCCGCGTTCGTCGTATTTTACATGCTGACGGCATCCGGCGTACTTAAAAATGCCGCAGGCAAGGCGCTGGTGATCGTGTTCGGCTGTATCAAATGCGTGCTCTCGTTAATCATTCTGACGATCGGTATGGCGAACGGCAATTACTATTACTATTCTTTCTTCAGCTCGATGCTTTCACTGCTCGGGCAGACGCTGAAATTTGTTGCCGGCGTCCTGACCACGATCGCCATGATGGTATACGCATGCAGCGTTCTGCGGTCGAAAACGAGAGCAGCGCATGCCGGAGCGCCGATCCCCGCGTATCAGCCTCCGATGCCGACCTATCAGCCGCCGATGTATCCGCAGCAGCCGATGTATCCGCAGCAGCCGATGTATCCGCAGCAGCCGATGCCGATGGAGCAGCCCGTACCGACGGCAGCGTATCCGCAACCGCATACGCCGACCTATCCGCAGCCCCAGATACCGACGTATCCGGAATCGCAGACGCCGCTTTATCCGCAGACGCCGGCGTATGAACCCAATGCGCAGGATCCCGCGACGGGAGCGGAAAACAACTAAACAGATAAGGCGGTGCAGCGCCCGGATCGGGAGCTGCACCGCTGCGGATTCTGAAAAGAGGATCCAATGAAAGGATTGGAGAAATGAGAGAATTTTTGGGCATTGGCGGCTATGAAAGGACGCCGGAGGGAGCACTCAGTTGGCAGCACCTGACGTTTGTGGGTCTGCTCATGACCGCCATGGTCGCCTTCGCGATCGTTCTCGGCCTGAGAAACCGGAAAAAGGGCGAAAAGACCAAGAATCGCGCGTTGATCATCGCGGCGATTCTGATCGACGCGATCGAGATCTTCAAGCTCGTCGTCTTCTGCGCGCGCGGCGAGGGGATTCGGGAAATGCGAACGAATCTCCCGCTGTTTTTGTGCAGTATTCAGCTCATCACCATCCCGCTTGCCGCGTTTTCCAAGGGGCGCCTGCGCGAGGCCGCGCTGGATTTTGTTTTCATTTTCGGACTCCTTGGCGGTCTGCTGGGCACGGTCGGCGCGTTCCAGAATTATAACGCTTATCCGGTGCTCGGCATTGAAAACGTCGCTTCCGGGCTGACGCATTCCATCGCGGGTTTTGCCTCGCTGTATATTGGCATTTCGGGACTTGCGAGTATGAAAAAGCGCAATATACCGATCACATACGCTATCTTTGCCTTTTTTGTCGCAGCGGCTCTGATCGCCAACGCCGCGCTGGATTACAATTACATGTTCCTGCGCCGCGGCGACGGAACGCCTTACGACGTTCTGTTCAATCTAGTTGGCGGCAATCCGGTCTTATATCCTGTCGGCGTGGTCGCCCTGTTTGTGATCTATATCGCGGCATTCTATGCTGTTTACTATCTTGTGAGCCGGAAAAAGTCTGTGCAGTGAGGGTCGATTTATGACAGAATTATTGAAAACCCGTTTTGAACAGAACATGCGGCGGCATCCGAATGTGCGCTGGGAGGATGTGGAAGCAAGGCTTCTCTCCGCGCCGGAAGCTGTAAAGTCGCTTTTGTGGATGGAAGAGACCGGCGGCGAGCCGGACGTGATCGGCTGTGACGGAGAACAGATCCTTTTTGCAGATTGTTCTCCCGAAACGCCTGCAGGTCGCAGGAGCCTTTGCTACGATGAGCCAGCGCTGCATTCGAGAAAGAAGAATCCGCCGAGCGGCAGCGCGATGGAGCAGGCGGATCGGCACGGTGTTTCCATGATGACCGAGGAACAGTACCGATATCTGCAGACGCTCGGTTCGTTCGACTGCAAAACGTCGAGTTGGATCAGAACGCCGGAGGATATACGCGATCTCGGCGGCGCGCTGTTTTGCGAACGGCGATACGGTAAGGTGTTCGTGTTCCACAACGGCGCGGACTCCTATTACGGCGTACGCGGCTGGCGCGGCATTCTGTGCGTCTGACGAGGAGCGCGCTTTGAGAAAAACAGCTACGGAGCGCATTCAGAGAATGGAATGTATTCTGAATGCGACAGAGGAAAAACTGAATGCGCTGGAAAGCGCGATTGCTGATCTGCAAGCCTATCAGACGGAAGTGAAAAAGCTGGAGGCTTACTATACGAGCGCAGACTGGAAAAAGGACTTTGCGCTCGACGAGGCAGGAAAGCTCCCCGCCGGCCTGAAGCGCGGCGTTCTCTCCGAGGACGGCGTCTATCACGCGCTGGAGCGCAACCGGGAGCTGCTTGCGCTGATTGGCGAAGAACGATGAATACGCCGACCGGAACGATCGACGCAGGAAAAGCGTTTGATTTCGGGAAAACCGCTGCGGACTACGCGAAATACCGCGATATTTACCCGGATGAATTCTATCAGAGGATCATCGACAGAGGTCTTTGCCTGAGAGGGCAGACCGTGCTGGATGTCGGCACGGGGACGGGTGTTTTACCGCGTAATCTCTATCCTTACGGCGCGAGCTGGACGGGGACCGACCGCTCTGAAGCGCAGATCGCCATGGCGAAAGCGCTGTCAAAGGGCATGGAAATCCGCTATCTGACCGCGGCGGCGGAAGAAGCGCCGTTCACGGACGCTTCCTTTGACGTGCTCACCGCATGTCAATGCTACTGGTACTTTGACCACGAAAAAACCGCGCCCGAGTTCCACAGACTGCTCAAAAAAGACGGCAGATTGCTGCTTTTGTGCATGGAATGGCTGCCGTTTGAGGACGAGATCGCGGCGGCGAGCGAGCAGCTCGTTCTGCGGTATTCTCCCGAGTGGACCGGCGGCGGCGCGGTCATGCGCCCAATCGAGATCCCTGCCTGCTATGCGCAATTCTTTGAACCGGTATTACATGAGGAATTCCGCCTGCGCGTTCCGTTTACGCGCGAGAGCTGGAACGGCAGGATGAAAGCGTGCCGCGGGATCGGCGCGTCACTGACTGAGGACGAGATTGCCGCGTGGGAAGAAGAACACAAAAAGCTCCTTGCGCAGATCGCGCCGGTACGCTTCACGGTCTTGCACTACGCCGCCCTCGCGGAGCTGAAAAGGGTGGATTGATTTCAAAACGGATATGGAAAAAAATCTTCTGTTTGCTGCGGACGTGAGCGCGCTGGAGGACGACTACCTGTTCAAAGCGGCGTATGCGAAAGCGTCCGGGGAAAGAAAACGAAAGACAGACCGATACCGCTTCCGCAGGGATAAAAACGCCTCGCTCGGCGTGGAGCTGCTGCTGCAGTACGCGCTGGAGCGGCTCGGCATTCACAAATTTACCTGCTCTTACGGAAAGGCTGGCAAGCCCTTCCTTGCCGGATGCGACGACGTCTTTTTCAGCCTGTCCCATTGCGGCAATTCCGTTCTCTGCGCGGTGTCGGAACACGAGATCGGCGCGGATATCGAATGCGTCAAGGACGCCGATTTGAGAATTGCCAAGCGCTTTTTCTGCCCCGCGGAATATGAGCATATAGCCGCGCAGGAAACGGAAGAAGGAAGACGGGAGACTTTCTACCGTTTCTGGACGCTGAAAGAGAGCTTTCTTAAAGCCGCTGGACTTGGACTGCGGCTGCCGCTGAATCAATTTGAGATCATTATAAACGATGAGATTAACGTTGTGCAGAGCGTCGACGACCGCAGATATTTCTTCCGTGAATATGGGGACTTTTCGGGCTGCAGGTGCGCGGTCTGCACGGCGGATGCACCGTTCGCGGCGGAACTGCAAACGGTCGATATCAGAGATTGTCTATAGAAACGGGTTTGCGCAGAATTTCGCGCAAGCCCGTTTCTTCTATTGACAAGGAAAAATCCAAGTTGTATTTTAATTACAATAGTACATGTAAGGAGGCGGCGTGATGCAGCGGAAAATCACAGTCTTCGGCAGCTCGGTGGTCGACCTGATGAGCCGGGCGCCCCATTTGCCCGCGCCTGCGGAAACGGTCAAGGGCAGCTTCTTTATGCAGAGTCCCGGCGGGAAAGGCTTCAATCAGGCGATCGCCGCGCGAAAAGCGGGCGGCGACGTCGCGATGATCACGAAGCTCGGGCGCGACAGCCTGTCTGAGATCCCGCTGCGCGCGATGCGCGAGGTGAATCTTTCCGAGGAATACCTCTTTTTCCATGACGGCGTTCCGACGGGCACCGCGCTCATCATGGTCGACGAGACGACGGGTCAGAACGCCATCGTCATCGTACCCGGCGCGTGCAGCACGATCACAGACGAGGATATCGACGCCGTTTCCGATCAGATATGTAATTCCGAATATCTGCTTCTGCAGCTCGAGATCAATCAGAGCGCGAATGAGAAAGCCGCGAAGCTGGCAAAGGAGCACAACGTCAAGGTGATCGTGAACACCGCGCCGTATCAGCCGGTGTCGGACGACTTCCTGAACGGCGTCTATCTCGTTACGCCAAACGAGGTCGAGGCGGAAGCACTGACCGGCATTCCGGTGGCCGATCTTGAAAGCGCGGACCGCGCCGCTGAGATTCTCTTTGCAAAGGGCGTGCGGAACGTGCTGATTACCCTGGGCGGCAGAGGAGTTTACCTGAATGCAAGCGGAAAATCGGAGATCATTCCCGCATACCGCGTCGACGCGGTCGATACGACCGGCGCGGGCGACGCCTTCAACGGCGGTCTGATCGCCGCGCTTGCGGAGGGAAAGAATCTGCACGACGCCGCGATCTTCGCCAATGCCCTCGCTGCGCTGTCTGTGCAGCGGCTCGGCACAACGGCTTCCATGCCGCTGCGTGCGGAAATCGACGCTTTTTTGCGAGAACGCGGCTGATTTGACACTGTAATATTTCTATGTTAGTATACAAATGACGTTAAAAGGGGGATGCTGATGGAACGGATCACAAGCGCGCAAAACCCGCTGCTGCGGCACATTCGCAAGCTGCAGAGCTCCCGCGCCTATCGTGAGGAGCAGCGCGAGCTTGTCGCGGACGGATTCAAGCTGCTCGATGAAGCGATCCGCTGGTATCCGAAGCTCAAAACGGTGATCGTTTCCGAGACGCAGACCCTTCCGCGTCTGCCGGACGGCGTGCGCTGCGTGCAGATCCCGGAGAGCCTGATGCAGTCGCTTTCGGATATGAAAACGCCGCAAGGTGTGATCTTTACCTGCGAGCTGCCGGAAGGGGAAGACGCGAAAATCTCCCCCGGCATGCTGCTTTTGGACCGCATTCAGGATCCGGGCAATCTCGGCACGATCCTCCGCACGGCGGATGCATTCGGGGTACCGGTCGCACTGACGAACGGATGCGCCGACCCGTATTCCGAGAAGACGGTCCGCGCGTCCATGGGCGCAGTCTTTCGCACGGCGCCGCAGCGGATCGAGCTGGAAGAGGTACTGTCTGCTGACGTTCCGATTGCTGTTACCGCGCTGACGCCGCAGGCGTCGGATATCCGCGAGGTAAACCTGAAAGACTACCTTGTCGTGATCGGCAGCGAGGGGCAGGGAGTCTGTACAGAACTGCTGGAAGCGTCACGGAAGCAGCTCATCATTCCCATGGAGCCGCGCTGTGAATCGCTGAACGCGGCGATCGCCGCCGCGATCGTCCTTTGGCAGATGAAATAAAGAGAGAAGAGAAAGCTTATGCACAAGCACTGGGTCTGGCTGACAACACGAAAAGGGATCGGCACCAGAGGACGCGCCGCGCTCTTGGAGCTGTACGGAACAGCGGAGCGCATTTATGAGCTGAAAGAATCTGATTACCTCCATACGGAGGGATTCGACCGCCGCTGGCTGGAAGCTCTGCTGGACAAATCGCTGGATGAATCCGAAGCTGTCCTCCGCGACTGCGACAATGAGGAGATAGACCTTCTGACCTATGCGGACGAGCGCTATCCCGCCCGTCTGAAGAATATCGCCGATCCGCCCGCGCTGCTGTACTACAAGGGCACGCTGCCCGACTTTGACAACGAGGCGGTGATCGCGGTCGTCGGATCGCGGCGATGCAGCGCGTACGGGCTGATGTACGCCAAGCAGTTCGGCAAACAGATCGCAAACAGCGGCGGCATCGTCGTCTCCGGCGGCGCGCGTGGCATTGATACGATGGCGCTCAAGGGCGCGCTGGATTCGACCATGCCGGTCGTCGCCGTCATGGGCTGCGGTCTGGATATCGACTATCCGCGGGAGAATCACTATCTGTTTCAGAAGATCATACAGCACGGGTGCATTCTCAGCGAGTACCCGCCGAAGTCAGAGCCGGAACGCGGACATTTCCCGGTCAGAAACCGCATTCTGAGCGGCTTGTCGCTCGGGGTTCTTGTGGTGGAAGCGCCGGAGAAGAGCGGCGCGCTGATCACGGCGGACCTTGCGCTGCAGCAGGGAAGAGACGTTTTTGCGATCCCCGGCAACATCGGCGTCAAGCACTGCAGCGGCAGCAACCGCCTGATCCGCGAGGGCGCGTACATGGTCGAAGACGGCTGGGAAGTCCTGCGCGAATACGTCCATCTGTTCCCGGATAAGCTGTCCGACAGCCGCAGCAAGGAATCCATGCAGCGCATCTATCAGTTCCGCTTCGGCATGGCGCTGCCGGTCTATTCGTCGGTCACGTTTTCGGATGACAGCGACAAAAAAGTCGTTGACATTCCAAAGAGAAAGACTTATAGTGACGAAAAAGAGCCTCCGGCTCCTCTTGCCGGAGACGAAAGCACGGTTTATGCGCTTCTGTCCGATCAGCCGATCCACTGCGACGAGCTGACGGCGAAGAGCGGTCTGCCGTCACGCAGCGTGACGGCGGCGCTGACGCTGCTTCAGATCAAGGGTAAAGCGCAGAAATTACCCGGTAACTATTACAAGCGAAAATAACTTGGTGGAGGTTCTCATGGCAAAGGGAACAAATCTGGTCATCGTAGAATCGCCCTCAAAGGCGAAAACAATCGGAAAATACCTTGGCCCGGACTATAGGGTCGAGGCCTGCATGGGACATCTGCGCGATCTGCCGAAAAGCACGATCGGCGTGGATATCGAGCATGACTTTACGCCCGAATACGGCCCGCTGGAGGGGAAGGAGTCGATCATTAACGAGCTCCGCGCCGCTGCGAAAAAAGCAGACTGCGTCTATCTCGCGACTGACCCTGACCGCGAGGGAGAAGCAATCTCATGGCATCTGAAAGAGTTGCTCGGTCTGCCGGATGACAAGACGAAGCGCGTGACCTTCAACGAGATCACGAAGAACGTCGTTCTTAAGAGCATTCAGCAGCCGCGTGACATCGACTACGATCTGGTCGACGCACAGCAGGCGCGCCGCATTCTCGACCGTATCGTCGGATACCAGCTCAGCCCGCTGCTTTGGAAGAAAGTCCGCAGAGGCTTGTCTGCCGGACGTGTGCAGTCGGTCGCTGCCCGTCTGGTTGTCGAACGAGAGCGTGAGATCGAAGCGTTCGTCCCGAAGGAATTCTGGACGCTGGACGCCGAGCTGCGCTGCGTCGGCAAAGACGGCAGCTTCACCGCACGCTACTACGGCGACGATAAGAAGCGCGAGCTGCGCTCCGAAAAGGAAACGGATAGGATTATTGCGGATATCAGCGGCAAGGAATTCGTCATTGACAGCATCAAGCGCTCGGAAAAGCACCGCGCGCCGACGCCGCCGTTCATTACCTCTACTCTGCAGCAGGAGGCGTCGAGAAAGCTCAACATGACGCCGCGCCGCACGATGGCGATCGCGCAGCAGCTTTATGAAGGC
>CAMUZA010000064.1 GCA_947165085.1 uncultured Clostridia bacterium
GAGCGTACACGCGTGTTTGGAAGGTCTCTGCCTTGCCAGCGGCAAGGGGATCAACGTCGCGGTGCTCTACGACAACGAGGAGATCGGCAGCAACACGCGCCGCGGCGCGGACAGCGTAACGCTGCAGATCGTTTTGGAGAAGATCGCGCTTGCTCTCGGTATGGACCGCGCCGCGTTCTTCGACGCCTGCACCCGCGGCTTCCTGCTCTCGTGCGACGTGGCGCACGCCGCGCATCCGAATCACATGGAATTTGCCGATCCCGCGCACGCGCCCGTGCTGAACGGGGGCGTCGCGCTCAAGCGCAGTCCGCGCTATGCCTCCGAGGCGGAAACCTGCGCGGTGATCACCGCCCTGTGCGAGAAGCACGACATTCCCCTGCAGACCTATATGAACCGCGCGGATCTGCCCGGCGGCAGCACCGTCGGCTCAATGGCATCGGCACTGCTTGCCATGCCCGCCGCAGACGTCGGCGTTCCGATCCTTGCCATGCACTCCGCCCGCGAGACGATGGGTGCAAGGGATCAGGAAGCGATCTGCCGCCTTTGCGAAGCATTTTTTGACGACTGAGAGGACGACCCATGAAGAATAGATTCCTGATTATTCTGACCGCGCTGCTCGCGCTTTGCGTTCTTTTGAGCTTTGCGGTTTTTGCAGAAAACGAACTGCCCATCGTACCCGGCAATACGGACGCGACAGAAGCAACCGAAGCGACCGAGCCGACCGAGATCGAGTATGAATATCCCAACGACTGGAGCCGTCCGGCGCTGGTCTTCGCCGTGGAGAACGGCGTGCTCGCCGGCGATGAGAATCACAACCTCAATCCAAAGGCGAACATCACCCGCGCGGAAATGGCAGCGGTCTTAGTCCGTCTGCTCGGCGCGTCCGAGCCTTGCGACCTGAGCGCCTACACGGACGTCGATCCCGATGCGTGGTACTGCAGAGAACTGTCCTGCGCGGTCAACGCCGGCATCTTTGGCGGCGTCTCCGCGACCTCAATGCAGCCGAACGCCCCCATCACCCGCGAGCAGGCGATCGTCGTTCTCTCCCGCGCCTTCGGTATCACCGATCTGAGCCGCGAGGCATACAAAGAATTCACCGACAGCGGCAAGGTCTCCTCCTGGGCGCGCGACGCGATGAGCGCGATGAAAAAGCAGGGACTTGCCAACGGCTATGAGGACGGTTCGTTCCACCCGCAGAGCTCCATCACCCGCGCCGAAGTCGCGCAGCTTCTGTTTAACCTCTTTGACTGCATCGCCGACACGCCTGCTGACATCCCCGCCTCCGGCTGGGTCCTCTACCGTGGCAGCGAGGCGCTTCCCGCTTCCCTGCACCTCGACGGCACGCTGATCCTCGGTCAGGCGATCGACCCCAATATCGTTGCGACCGACTGGTCCGTCACCGGCAGCGTCATGATCCGCTCCGGCAAGGATACCGACGCCGATCTCAGCGGTCTGACGACCGCCCGTCTGATCTGCGCGCCGCTGAGCGGCAAGGTCAGCGGCACGGCGCAGGAGGTCTACCTTTGGGGCGCGGGCTGCAGCTTCTCCGGCAGCGCGGCGAATCTCGTCAGCATGGACGGCACGCAAAGCGCCGCCGGCGACTACGGCACGACCGACCTGCGCGCAGGTCATCTGACCGTCAGCGGCAATCCCGGCAAGGTCGTCTGCTCCGCCAAAACTCACCTGACCGTCAACGACGGCAAGGCGGAATCCATCGATATTAACGGCAGATACGTCACCGTGGACGGCGCCGGCTCCGCCGCGCTCATCACGGTCAACGCCGGCAACTTCGACATTACCCTCCCATACGACACGCTCGACGATTCGTGGTATCAGAGCTACGTCAAGGATCACGACAGCGCGCTGCAGACCGTGAAAACACAGGTCGTCCCCTGCACGGTCGAGAAGGATACCGCCCTGTACTCCTATGAGGGAGGCGGCGGCTATATCCGCGATCTTCCCAAGGGCACGACAGTCTACAACCTCTTCCACCCCGCCGGTTACTGGTTTTACGTCGAATGCACCGACGGTCAGCGCGGCTGGGTGCCGCGCTGGGACTGCTACATCCCGGACGATCCTCCCGGCGCGACCGACTTCTCCGTCGATTACTCCGACGCCACCAAGGAGGGCTTCGTCGATCTGAAAGGCTATTCCAGCAAGACGAACTATCTGGTCTGGGTCAGCCGCTACACGCAGAAGGTCATCGTCTTCACCGGCGAGAAGGAGAACTGGAAGGTCTACAAGACCTTCCCCTGCTCCAGCGGCGCGAACAACTGCCCCACGCCGGTCAGCATTACCGAGATTTATCTGTCCGGTGACCAATGGAATTTCGACAGCTACTACGTCACCAACGTCACGCTCTTTAACAGTGACATTGGCTTCCATTCTATTCTCTATAATTATGACGGCACGGTCTTCGACGGCACGCTCGGCTATCCGGCGTCGCACGGCTGCATCCGCATGACGCTGGAAGACAGCGCGTTCATGGAGACGCTTCCCCTCGGCACCACCGTCGTGGTATACTGACAGACTTGCAAACGCAGCAGCGGAAAGCACCGCTGCTGCGTTGATTTATTTTTTATTATGACAGTATTCCTGCAGGTTTTGCAACGCTTCATGAAAAAATATACTTGTGGAAATATGTCGGCGGTTTGGCTATAATGAGGGGAGAAAGAATCTCTGAAGGAGCATGGCTCATGCGGAAAAAGAAAGACATCCCGCCGCTTTCTCCGATGCAAAAGCAGGCGGTTTCCGATCTCTATGACACTTATCAAGGTCTGATGGCGCACACCGCCCGCCGTCTGACCGCCGTACCGGAGGAAGCCGAGGAGATCATGCAGGACAGTCTGATCGCCCTGATGCGAAACATTGACACAGTATCCTCTCTGAATCGTTACAAAACCGCCGCTTATATTGTCTTAACAATCAGAAGGACATATTTCAACCATGCAAATAAGGAACGCCGTGTGATCACCGTCCCGTTCGACGACGAATCGGCGGAGTTGGCAGACACCCTGACGGACAGCGCTCTGCTCGATACGGACGACAAGCTGGACGTGATGCGCCTGATGGACGCGCTTTCCTCCAACGACCGGAGGATTCTGGAGGCGTGGTATCTGGACGGCTGCTCTGCCGAGCAGCTTGCAAAAGAGCTGCACTGCAAGCCTGCCAGCGTCCGCGCCATTCTCAGCCGCGTTCGGAAGCGCGCCGAGAGACTTTTGCGAGAAACGGAGGAAAAGCGCCGTGGAAAATGAGAAACTGTCGCCACAGGAAGCCCAGGACCGCGCGTTCCTGTCGCAGATGATGGACGAATACGCCGAGACGCTCGGCAAAACAGCGCTGCAGGAATATGAAGCGGCAAAGGATACCTCCATGCCAAGCGCCGCCGCTGACGCGCTCTGCCGCGAAATCATCCGCGGCAGCAGGAGCGTGCAGCCGTCCGGCAGACGGCGCGCCTTGAAAGCGGCAGTGATCGCCGCTGCGATCGTCGCCGGTCTCTTCCTCGCCCTGCTCGGCGTGCAGGCGGCAGGTATCGACGCATTCGGCGCGTTAGCGACCTGGACCGGCGAGGTCTTCCGCTTCGGCAATCCTGCAAAAAACGATCCGCCGCTGACTGTGCAATACGACCCGCATGGACACACCTATGCATTTGTCCACGGCATGTACTCCTGGGCGGAAGCGCAGAAATACGCAAAAGAAGCGGGCGGATATCTGGTGCGCTTTGACAGCGAGGCGGAATTCCAATACGTGGCTGCCGAGCTGTCAGATCAGGATCGGGGTACGATCTTTATGATCGGCGCAAGAAGAACGGAAAACAGCAGGGATTTCTTCTTCGTTGACGGGGAGGATCAGTCGGTCGGCGGCAAGCTGAACGCTCCCGACTCTTGGACGTCTGCATACTGGGCAAGCGGTGAGCCGACCTATGAATGGGAAGGCAAGCAGGAGTGGATCGTTACGGTAGAGTATGACGCCGCGATCGGCAGCTGGACATTCAACGACGTCGTTGACAACCTCGCATATCCCGCTGACCCGAATAACCACGGCATTCTCATCGAATTCGAACCGCAGCCTGCGCAGCAAACGCAGAGTGAAATGCAAAGCATGCTGACAGAATTGGGTCTGCCCGCAGACCTCGCGCCGACACAGATCCCGACGGGATATACGCTCCTTGCCGTCGAGCGGATCGATACCGAGGTATGCAACTGCATGATCGCGGTGTATGAAAACGGCGCCAGCTTCCTCAACATCGAAATCAGCCGATACGTCAACGCGGACGCGCTGAGCAGCCTTGCGATGCAGATGGACGATGTCGCGCCGGAGGAATATATGTCTAACGGCAAGCTGTTTTACCTGTTCACAAACACCGGAAACTGGCGCGGCGCGTGGAGCACAGACAGCTACGTGATCTCGATCAGCGGCCTGTCGACAAAGGAGCAACTCATTGAGGTCATCGACTCCATCCCTGCGCGTTATTCTGAATGATGCGAAGAAGAAAACTGCAAGCCGCCCTCCTGCTCAGCGCAGGAGGGCGGCTTGTTATTGCGGTCAGCCGAGTTTGCTCAGAAGCGTATCGTAGTATTCGGAGGTTTCATATCCGCTCAGCGGAAGGAGCACCTCATGACAGTCGGCGCCGGCGATCTGGTAAACGTTCCCGCAGAAGCAGAGGACTCCATTTTCATCAAAAAACGGCACGGCGTTCGCAGCATTCTCATCGCTAATCGTCTTTTTGAATTGCGTCAAAATCCACTCGTCTGAATCCGGATTCTGCGCGATATACTCCTCGAGCCAAACGCAATATGCATTGCCCAGCGCGGCGCTTACCTGCGTCTCAAACTCGGCGGTAGTCAGTCCGGCTTCCGCCAGAACTTCCTCGGACGTCATCACGTGTGCGGTGTTGATACGGATTGAATAGATACTGTAATCTCCAAACTCCAACTCGTAATTTCGATGTACGATCAAAGTAAGCACATTCCCGTTCATATACCAGTTGTAGTCTGTGATCGCACCTTGGTATACGCCGCTTTCATCCAGATTGTCTGTATAGAATTCTTTGCAGATTTCCTTGTTGAGCACGTCGATCTCCGCGCCGGGCAGGTTGATTCTTGGAATCGCGTAGGCGCGGATCTCACCTGTCGATGTTTTCCATGTGCCGGTCTGCGCGTCGACCACCGGCGGCATGCGGTCAAACCGCATCAGCATCGCCGCGAACTGTGCGCGGGTCGCCGTGCCCTGCGGGTTCAAAACCTGCTTGCCGTTATCCGTCATGCCGTCGATGATCTTGACGGCGACGCACCACTGCAGCGCGTCTTTTGCCCAGTCGGAAACCTTGGCTTGATCAGCGAATGCGTTGAGGTCAGAATGAGCGGACGTGTCCATTCCGATGGCAGTTGCGTAACGATAAAGGAAGGTTGCAAGCTCTTCCCGCGTCACGTTCTGATTCGGAGCAAAATAGTAGAAAATGCCGGTCGGCGCGCCCGTGAACGGGATCGGATAGCCCTTGACGATCTCTTTGCTGATCGCCCACGTGACCGGTTCGGTGTACCACGCACCGCCGCCGACGTCCGAGAACGGCTGCGCATAATTCTTGTCCACGACCGGGCTTCCCTCTCTGCGCCACAGCGGGGTCACGACCATGGCGCGGGTCACAGTATCCTCCGGCGCGAAACGATCCTCCGCAACGCCGACCATCAGCTTTTCGAGATAGGCATAATTCACCGCCTCGGCATACCATGCGTCGGACGCTACGTCGGAAAAGACTGCCGCGACGGGAAAGACCGTCGAGTCGCCGTCCGTCGTATGGAGCGTTGCAGTCAGGAGCGGGTCGTCCCTTCCCGCCATGCCCACGGAAACGGCGCGCCAATGCTCCAAATCCGCAGCGTAGTACACGTCACGAAGCGATTTGCAGCCATCAAAGGCGCCGGCGGTGATCTCCTTCAGGGCGCTGCCGAACGTAACCTTCTCCAAAGCCGTGCAGTTGCGGAAGGCGTCAAAGCAGATACGCTCTATGCCGGGACAGTCCACGGTCTTAATGGAAGTGCAGTTTTCAAACAGATGGGTTTCTGTTCGTGTAACGCCTTTTGGGAACGTAAACTCTTTGAGCCCTGAACCGGCAAAGCAGGTCGGCTTGATTTCCGTCACGCTCTCTGGAAGCGAAATATGCTCCAGCGCCGTGCAGCCCCGGAACAAACCGTAGCCGAGAGAGGTGATCCCGTCGTGCAGCTTGACCTCCGACAGATTCTCGCAGAAGCTGAACAGATCACTGTCCAGCACGGTGATCGCCACAGGAATGGTAACCGTGGAAATGCCGGTGCGGGAAAAGGCGCCGTATCCCAATTCAGACAGACCTGCTGGAAGCGTCACCTCCCGCAGCGCGGCGCAAAAACAAAATGCATCGGAGCCAATGCGCTGCAATCCCGCAGGCAGGTCGATCTTTGCCAAAGCGGCACATTCAAAGAAAGCTCCGGAGCCGATCGCCGTTACGCCCTCGTGGAGGGTGACCTTCTTGAGCGCGGCGCACCCGCCGAGGAGAGCCTCAGGAACGGCGGAAACGGTCTTCGGAAGAGTGAATTCCGTCAATCCGCTGCCGACAAATGCGCCGTCCCCCAGCTTGGTTAGTCCGTCCGGCAGAGATATCTGCTTGATCTTTGCGGATTCGAACGCACGGTCGCCGATCTCCTTGACTTCATTCGGTACGTTGTAACCGTTGCCGGTCTTACCTTGCGGATAGCATATCAAAACGCTGCCGTCTTTACTGAACAGTACGCCGTCTTTGGCGGCAAAGGCGGGATTTCCCTCCGCCACATTGAACGCTGCAAGGCTTTCGCAGCCCGTCACGGACAGCGGGGAGAAAGCGGTCAGTCCTGCAGGAAGTGTCAAAGCTTGGAGTCTCTCGCAATGATCAAAGGCGCCTGCGGCCACCTGCTGCAGATTTTCGGGAAGCTGGATTTCCGAAAGCTTGACACAGCCGGAAAACGCCGAGCCTCCGATCTTCGTCAGGCTTTCCGGCAGCTCCACGCGGGTCAGCGCGGAGAATCGGTAGAAGGCCATACAGCCAATGGTGGTGACGCCCACCTCGATGCGGATCGTTTCGATCTGATCGTGATAGTGATACCACGGGTTTGCGCCTTCAGGGCGCAGCACGGGCTCGCCGTGCTGCCCGAAGTCGTCCATCGGGCCGGTGCCGGTGATCGTCAGCGTTTTGGTGTTCAAGTCCAGCGTGTAGGCGAGGTCATCCCCGCAGACGCCGGTCATGGGCTCCGCCGCAGCATGCGCTGCAGGCATGAGGCCGAACACAAACGCGGTCAAAAGCAGGAAAACTATGAGTTTCTTCATTTCCAGTACCTCCATTTGTATGTTTGAGCCATCTTGTCGCTCTGTTCTATATGACAAATGCCGCGTCGGTTTTGCAACACGCTTTTCCTGCATGACGCTTCCCATGATTCCATATATACCGGTTCCAAACAAAAAAGGCAAGTGAGCGTCAGCTCACTCGCCTTTTGATCGCAATTCTTACTTGCCCATGTTCATCTGCTTGGCAACTTCCGCTGCGAAGTCTTCCTGTTTCTTCTCGATGCCCTCGCCCTTTTCAAAGCGGACTGCATCGACGAACTTCACGGAACCGCCGAGCGCCTTCGCTGCAGCGTTCATATACTGCTCGACAGAAACAGCGCCGTCCTTGACGAACGCCTGCTGGAGCAGGCAGTTCTCTTCGTAGAACTTGTTGAGCTTGCCGGCAGCGATCTTTTCCTTGACCTGCTGGGGCTTGCCCGCCATCTTCGGGTCGTTGTCCATCTGCGCAACGAGGACCTTCTTTTCTTCCTCGATGACGTCCGGCGTCACGTCGCTCTTGTCCCAGAAGCGCGGAGAAAGAGCCGCGATCTGCATGGCGATGTCCTTGCCGATCTGGGTGGCGTCAATGCCGCCCTCGACGATCAGGTTGACCAGCACGGAGCGCACGCCGCCGCCGTGGACGTAGGCGACGCTGGTGTTCTCCGGGAAGCGGACAAAGCGGCGGATCTGCAGGTTCTCGCCGATCGCCATGACCTTCTCGGGCATGATTTCGGCAACGGTCAGATCTCTGCCGGGATACTTGCAGTTCATCAGCGCGTCAACGTCCTTCGGATCGTTCTTCGCGACGCACTCGGCGATGTCCTTGACGAGGGTGACGAACGGCGCGCTCTTTGCGCAGAAATCGGTCTCGCAGTTGACTTCGACCATCACGCCGACGCCGTCGATGACAGCGGCGTACGCCATGCCTTCCGCGGCAATGCGGCCGGCCTTCTTCGCAGCCTTGGCAAGACCCTTTTCACGGAGCCATTCCACAGCCTTGTCCATATCGCCGTCGGTTTCCGTGAGGGCCTTCTTGCAGTCCATCATGCCGACGTTGGTCATTTCACGCAGGGTCTTCACAT
>CAMUZA010000065.1 GCA_947165085.1 uncultured Clostridia bacterium
AGCACGACGGCGACCAGCATCAGCGCGGCAGCGCCGCCGAAGAGGGTGCTTTCCAGCGTCAGAGGATTCCCGGAGGGCAGATAGAGCAGCGTCGTCACGCCCTCGTGGGAAAAAGCCGGGTTGATAATAGCTGTAAGCAGCAGCATCGGCAGCATATATCGCAGGGTAAAGAGCGCCGCCTTGCGGCCGTTCAGGTAGAGGGCATAGCACAGCGCTCCGGCCAGTGAAACGATCCGCGCCAGCGGATGATCAAAGCACATGGTAAACAGCAGCACCAGTCCGAAGTACAGAAAATTGATCGAGGGATGGCAGCTTGAAAACGTATCCCGTGAAACCATATCAGCCGCCTCCCACCGCGTAATAGGCGTCGATATCGATGCCGAGGTTGCAGGTATACTGCCACTCGATCACGTCGCCGTCCTTGAGGGCGTAACGACTGCATCCATAGTTGGGGCTCCAGCCGTTGACCTTGTAGATCCAGCCGGAGAGTTGTCCGCAGTCGAACTCATAGAGATTGTGGATGCCCTCGATGTACGCCGAGTTATACATGGGCGTGTTGACAAATTCCATATGAATGCCCTGCTGCTTGCAGGTGCGCAGAAGGACATTGAACACGCTTTCGCCCTCATAGAACGTGACTTCGATGGGCTTCAGGATCCAGCCGTCCTCGGGAACCAGCTCGGTCTTCTCCGGATCGAGCCAGCCCATGTTGTCCAGGATCGTGGCGCAGGAGATGGAGATCGTGCAAGTGTGTTCAACGTCAGTAATCTCCACGCTTTCCGGCTCTACGGGCACGGGTTTCCCCTCGGGGACGGCGCTGGTTCCGTATCGGTCGAGGCCTGTTTCCGGATCAAGCTGCATGCCCTGTAGAGCGCTGTAGCCTGCATCTCCCTGCTCCTTGTCCGTGTTGCCGGCCAGCTTTGCGGCCTCAGCCAGCTTTTCCTCCACGGATAGCGTGCCCTCTGCCCCGCCGGGCCGCTCCTCGATCGCGGAGGTCGGTGCGGCGCTTGGCTTCGTCACCTTCCAGCCCTGCATTCCCGGCGCGCCGCCGCCGTACCAAAACAGGAAAGCAGCCAGGGCCAGCAGGAGAATCGGCACGATCACGCGCCATTTGTTCTTTTTCCACCACATACCGTCACCTTACAGCAGATTTGCCTTGCTCAGCATGTTATACAGCATCTGCGCGATCTCGCAGCGCTTGATGTACGCAGTGGGGTTGATATTCAGCGCGCTGTTGTCAAGAATGCCGTTATCGTAGCAGAACGCCAGAGAAGAGCGTGCCCAATCGGCGGTCTTGGTATAGTCTCCAAACTGCGAAAGCACGTCCCGCGCCGCGGCGGTAGAATAATCCGTATTCATGCCGCAGAGCTTTGCGGCTCTTGCAACCATGGTTGCCGCCTCCTGACGGGTAATGGTGCCGCCAGGGTTGAATTTGCCGCCGCCTATGCCGTTGACGATGCCGTAGGTATTCGCAGTCCCCACGAAGGAGGCAAACCAATCCGTGCTCTTGACGTCCGTAAAGCTGTTATTCGCTTTCGGGGTAAGGCCAAGCGCCTTTACCGTGATCGTGGCGAATTCAGCGCGCGTCATACTCCGGTCAGGCTCAAACTTTCCGTTGCCGACGCCGTTGATGATCTGCCGCGCTGCGAGGGCCTCGATGGCCGCCTTGTTCGCGTGGTTTTTCACATCCGTGAACGTCGTTCCCGCCGCCGTGACAGGTACCTGCTTCACGTCCGCGTGCTTTCCGGGAAGTCCGGCGCCGCCCGACGCCGTGGGGATCGTGATTTTCGTCGCGTCTCCCATGCGATACAGGCTGTTTTTGCCGTTTTGTGCCCGCTGCACGGCAACGAGGGCGTATAATCCCTGCTCGGCGGTCATCTGATTGTTTCCGGAACCGGAGCTCGTGTGCTGGAAGCCTCCGTCCGACTGACGGAACGCCATGAGCGCATCCAGCAGGGAAACGCCGTTCTTCACAAAGCGCGAATCATTCACGGAGATACCCAGCTCGCACAGTGCCACGATCATCTGCACGATGCTCTCGGCGTTGCTGTCGCCCATGGAAGAAAAGCCGCCGTCGCTCTGCTGCTTCTTGCTCATGCAGTCCAGTGCCTCGGAAATAGCTGTCGCAACGGCACTCTGGCTCTGATACTTTGCCAGCGCCTGCAGTGCCATGCCCGTGATATCCGGGTCGGATACGCTGTACGCCTCAGTTTCATACTGCGTGCCGCCGAAGAGACTCCAGCCGCCGTCGTCAAGCTGGCAGGCCAGGATGCGGTCGATGTACTTCTGACGGATGCCGCTTGTCGGTTCGGGATAGTTCTGGCTGTCCAGCGCGATGAGTGCCCAGATGGGGCCGTTCAGTCCCTGCCAGATGGTTTTGTCGTAGTCGCCGAGGGGCTTTGTGAGGTCGTAACCGCCGACACTTCGCGCGTCAAGGCCAAGCGAGGACAGCGCCACGATGACGCGGGAGTACTCGGTGTACTTCTTGTCGTGGAGGACACCTTTGCAGTCCTTGACGTACTGCTCCACGCGGGCGTAATAGTCCTGATAATACTTCTCCGGGACACTGTAGCCGCTGCGGGCAAGACCCAGCACGGCCCATTCGCCGCCGATGGAGCCCACCTGCGGGCTGGGCGTCGTGGTGTAAACGTACTTTGCCGTCCCCGTGACGGCACTGTTGATCGTACTGCTGCTCACCGTGGCAAAGGCGCACGGTGCAAGCGTCAGCGCAAGTGCGATCACCAACAGCAATGCTAAAAATCGTTTTTTCATATCAGATTTCCCCCTAAACTCTAAACTTTTTTCTCAAGACGCAGCGTCGGACGGGAAAGGATCCGGCGCTCCGTTCTGAGAAAAAACTCCATCGAGGGACGCACCGCTATGGCGCGCCCCTCTTTGGTTGTTTTCCTCACGCAAGAGGATAATTGGTTTATTTGACGATGAGTTTTACCATGCGCATCAACAGCGCTGCAACCTCTGCGCGGGTGGCGTCGCCCTGCGGTCTCAGCGTGCCGACGTCGTCGCCCTGGAAGAGCCCGACGCTGACGGCCCACTGCATGGCGTCTTTTGCCCAGCTCGAGGTCTTGTCGCCGTCGCTGAACTTGTCCAGCGCGGCGCTGCCGCTGACGTCCAGACCGATGGTCTTCGCATAGCGGTACAGCATCGTGGCGATCTGCTCGCGTGTGATGTTCTCGTTGGGCTCAAAGCCCTTGCCCGTACCCTGAACAATGCCTTCCGCGCTGGCCCAGATCACAGCTTCAGTATACCACGTTCCGTCCGCAACGTCAGCAAACGGATTCGCTCCAGTCGCTACGGCATCTTCCAGGCGATACAGCACCGTTGCCAGCATCGCGCGGGTCATGGGCGCTGCGGGAGCGAACTTGTTGTTCCCCACGCCCTGGAACAGGCCGTGGCTGGAAGCGAACTCCACCTCATCGGCGTACCATGCGCTGTCCGCAACATCGGTAAAGCTCACGGCGTTGTCGATGACCTTCACCGTCGCACCCGCGGGAAGCTCGGCATAAACCGTGCCGTCCTCAACGAGAGACTTCTTGATGATCTCTTCCGTGCCGTCGGGATGGACGATTACCAGCACCTGACCCTCGCCCGTAGCGGGCAGCTCGACCTTGACGTCCGCATCGATGGTCTCGCCGTCCACGGTCACATCGACCGTCACAGTGCCGTCCTCGTTCTCGGTGACGGACACGACGACGTCTTCGCCGGTTTCGGCCAGAGCGTCCAACGTGGCCGCATCCAGCTTCACCGTGCCGTTTTCGGTCTCGACGGCAAGACTGCCGTTTTCGTCCGCCGCTTCCTTGATTTCCTCGGCGCTCAGCTTAACTTCATCGCCCGTCGCGGTGCTGCCCGTGATGGTCTCCGCCGTGGTATCCGGCGTCAGCTTCGTCAAGCGTTCCACCAATTCATTATAGTTGGCGACGTCGCCGACGGTGATGTAACCCTTCTGCTCGTCGGTCAATGCCTTGTAAGCTGCGTCGGCGGCTTCGATCTGTCTGCGCGCGGCAACGACCTCGCTATCAGACAAATTGCTGCTCTTGGGCAGAGCCGCAAGCAGGGCCTTTACCTCGTCCACTGCCTTGAAGCTCTCGGCACGCTCCCGCGCCGCTTCCAGCGTAGAGGTGTTGACCTTCGCCTGCTCACTGCTGCTGAGCGCCGCCTTCACCTGATCGATGACCGCGATCTGCTCCAGAACGTTCTTGTAATTGCTTAGCGTGATCTTGTTCCCTGCGGGCAGCTTGGCGATCTGCTCGTTCACATAGTCCGCGCCGTCGTTTGCACTGATCACGTGCAGCGCATACCAGGTGCCGGTATATGCCGATGCTTCATCGCCCTGCTTGTTCATGCTGGGCCATGCGCGCTCGCCGCAGCCGACGTAAATCACGTCGCCGGGATGAACGTTAATGGTCTCCGTGCGGCGGTAGAAGCTGTTCCCGATGTCGTTGCTCGTAACCTTCTCATTCAGGAACGTCTTGACCATGTAGTTGATGTTCGCCGCATGGGGCGTCACGAGAATGCTTGCGCTGTTGCCGGGAATCATCAGGGCGAAGTCGTAGGTATTGCCCGCTTCGCCGGAGGCAAAGCCGGGGATCAGGCTGCCTGTGCTCACATCCAGGGACTTCAGCGTCGTGTCGCTATTGCCCCAGCTGCCGCCAAGGTCGACGCCGAGGTTCTGTGTAAACATGACGGAGATCACGTCGCCGTCGCCGAGCATACCGCTTGCAACACTGAACTGCGAAAAGCCCTCATTGACCATGAAGTCGTTTAGCGCTCCCATCCAGCCGGAACCGGGATCACCGGAGAACTCGCCCATTTCCTGACCATCTTTTTTGATCTTCGCCAGATAGCTGATGTCGAATCCGTTGGACGTTGCGCCTCCTGTTCCTTCCCAATCGAACCCGGCGTCTGCCAGCGCACGCAGGATGACGGTCATCATGTTGTCGTTCTCACCGATGGCATAATCGGGCTGGTTCAAGATCATACCGGTAAACGCGCCACCCGGGAAAGTGTTGTTTTCCACCGTGACCGTCACCGTACCGACCTTGGTGCCCGCATCAAACGCGCTGCCAACTCCCCAATTGGGGATGCCGTCGCTACTGACAGACTTGACAGGGACGGCGGCCATAGCAGACAGCGCCGTCTGCTTTGCCGTGCTGACTGCGGTCTGGTCGGTCGCGGCGTTAATGTTTTTCTCGCCCTCACGATACGCTTCCAGAAGAATTGCCCAGTTTTCCTCGGTGTAGTTTTGACGCTTGTAGCCTTCAAAAGCTTCCTTGAGTTCAGCGAGGGCATTTGCTTTGGCCGTTTGCAGGGCCGCAGCATCGGGATCATTGATGCGCAAATACTCAATTACCGTCGCATCATCACGCAGCGTATAATAATCGACTTGAGATTCGGCGCTGACTCGATAGTATTCGTCTATGCCAAATTCGAATCTGTCGACCTCATACTCTCCCAAATCTGAATACGATGCAAAAGAGTGGATGCTAATGGTATAGATGCTTTCCTTCGGCAGAGTATATGCAGTCGTTCCCTCGTTAAAGGCTATTGGATGTTCAGAACTTGTTGTTACTATGTCTTGGTATTCATCGGACCATGTCAGCGAATCAATGAAATAAACTGGGGAATCGTCCAAAATCGGGAGATTCGAGATCAATTCACCCGAACCAGCGTCCCGAACCTCAATCGTCAGGGTGAAGGCCGGAATCACCGGCAGGTTCTCCCCGTTGTTTGATTGCTCATAGGCCGATTTGAGCACATTAAGTCGTGCCATTTCATTGCCGCTTAAGAGGTTACGCTGATACTCCGTCATGCGGGTAAACCAACCGTCCGTACCGAACAGGAAATCCAGCACCATCTTATCTATATTGTAGATTTTCCCGGCGCTCGCGTCTTCCGGACTGGGAAGATATTTCAGCGCAAAGTTGATGTTTTTCTGGATGATCTCAGTTGACGCTTCGTTGGCCTGCTGGATCGCAGTTATACCGGAATATGCAGTCTCATAGGCCGCATACAGGTCGCCGCTGGAAGCATCTTCTTCCATAAGCGCTGCTTTTGCAGTCTCATAGAGTTCATCGATCTCCGCAAGCTGACTCTCCGTATAGAAATCGTCGCCATATGCGGTATATACTTCATCCAGCTTAGCCAACAGCTCCGCACGAATCTCGCTAAGATCCTCCGGATCGGTTATATGTACCAGGACTGTAGGACCGTTTGTCAGTCCGCCCATATCCCCAGAGGGAATGAGCGTCAGACTGTACCAGCCCTCCGTGCTTTCCGCTGCCGTATACAGTGAGAGAGCGAAATTGCCGCTACTGTCAGTAACGACACCAGCGTTGTTTGTCGGAACTGCGCAAAGCGCGTCCTCGCGGGTGGCGCAGCAATCACTGACATACACCGAAGCGCCGGAAATGCTGAACTTGCCGCCGGTGTAAGCCTGCGGGAGCGCATATGTGGCGCGAGCAGTCACTTGAGCAGGGGTTCCGGCGACCGCGTCGACAGTGATAACCTCGGCTCCGTCTGCTTCGACCGTCAGATAATTGACTTTGTTGCGAAGCTCACTTACCGGGACAGAAATGGGTGTGCCGCTGGCGTTGGTCCCCATCGGCTGCTCCATCACAGCGAGAACAATGACATCACCGGGATGGAGAAGGATGTCCTGATAGCCACGGCTGTCGATCCCCGAGCTGACAGAGTTTCCTGCAGCGAAATTGAAGACATAGACGCCGTTAACATAGACTCCTCGCGCATCGGCGGCAGAATCACTGTGGTCAAACGCATAATAGTATTCCTCGCCAAACTGAGCGGCAAGGGCATTGCCCAGCGTACTGTCGGCGCCGACTGCGAGCTCATATACGCCTGCAGAGGGAAGCGGCGTCACGCCGTTCAAAACAGCATAGTTGTCCGTGACATACAGCGTAGCGGTTCCGCTGGTGCTCGCATGCAAATCCTGATAGCAGGCATTCCAGAACGCGGAATAGGCGCTGATATACGCCTGCGCTTCCTTAATCCCGATCACGCCAAATGCGGCGGGAGCGGAATGCAAACTCAGGAATTCCTGTGCGGCTGTGCGAGCGGAGAGAAATGCGCTCCAGCTATCTGCAGTGTAGTCACTCTCCGCCATTTTGGAAGGATCGAAGATCTTTGCCGTCAGGTTTTTCAGTCCTGAATAGGCAAATGCCGCATTATCTGCCGCGATCTCTGTGGCCAGCGGCTCCAATCCATCAATGGCCGCCTGCAGGGCCTGCTCTGCTGCCTCCACATCGTCCGCAGCACTGCCCTCCGTCGAGGAGTTGTAGTCCGTCGGCTCGCCGCTTGCATCGTAGAGCATTCCGAGGATCGCGTTCGCGTTGGCAAGCGCCGTCTGATAGGCGTTCCAGCTCGCCGCAGTGGTGTTGTCCGCGCTGACCTTCGGATTGTCTCCCCAGCCGCCAGTGTAAACATAGTCTACGATGGTGTTGCCCCACCAGGCCAGTTCCCGATTGGCGGCCTCATAGAGCAGCGTGGGATTGATATTAGCGGTAGAAATCAAGTTCTCCGTCGTTGTGTTCAAGATTTCAGTGGCTCTGTTGATGACTCCTTGATTCGAAGACGCGAGCGCTGCCGTGCCTTGTTCTTGGGCTGCTGCGGAATAGGAGGAAAACTCATCCTTTTCAGAGCTCAATTCGGTGAGTTCTGCCGCCTTCAAGTCAACAGCAGTGGTCTTGCCGTTGTAGCGGTCGTCTGCTTGATAGGATTCTGCATATCTTGCAGATGCAACTGCTAACGCTGCTTGAAGATCAGTAGTATTTGAATTAACTGATCCGCCTTGTTTCCATTCGATGACAAGGTAGCCTTTATCACCGCCTCCGAGGAACGG
>CAMUZA010000066.1 GCA_947165085.1 uncultured Clostridia bacterium
CGCCGGGACATCAGGACTTCTCCGAGGACACCTACCGCACGCTGATGGCGGCGGATTCCGCGGTCATGGTCATCGACGGCGCGAAGGGCGTCGAGCCGCAGACCAGAAAGCTCTTCAAGGTCTGCGCGATGCGCCATATCCCGATCTTCACCTTTATCAACAAGCTCGACCGCGAGACGAAGGACCCCTTCGACCTGCTCGACGAATTGGAGCGCGAGCTCGGCATTGAGACCTACGCCGTCAACTGGCCGATCGGCTGCGGCAAGGAGTTTCAGGGCGTTTACGACCGGCAGAAGGGGCAGATCAATTTCTTCTCCGGCGTATCCGGCAAGAAGCGCGCGGAAAAGCTGGAGATCGCGCTGGACGATCCCGCCGTCGCCGATCACATCGGTCAGACCCGCTGGCAGCAGCTCAAGGACGACGTGGAGCTTTTGGGCGCGGGCAGAGAATTCGACATGGACGAGGTGCGCAAGGGGCAGCTCAGTCCCGTGTTCTTCGGCTCCGCGCTGACGAACTTCGGCGTAGAGCCCTTCCTCGAAGCCTTCTTGCAGATGACCCCGCCGCCGCTTTCGCGCACGGCGGACTGCGGCGTGATCGACGCCTTCCGGCCCGATTTTTCCGCCTTCGTGTTCAAGATCCAGGCGAACATGAACAAGGCGCACCGCGACCGTCTGGCGTTCATGCGTATATGCTCGGGCAAATACGAGCGTGAGAGCGAGGTCTACCACGTGCAGGGCAATAAGAAAATGCGCCTGTCGCAGCCGCAGCAGCTCATGGCGCAGGAGCGCGAGATCATCGACGAAGCCTACGCCGGCGATATCATCGGTGTGTTCGACCCCGGCATTTTCTCGATCGGCGACACGATCTGCATGCCCGGGCAGAAGTTCCGCTTCGCGGGGATCCCGACCTTCGCGCCCGAGCATTTCTGCCGCGTCAGTCCGAAGGATACGATGAAGCGCAAGCAGTTCGTCAAGGGTACGGAGCAGATCGCGCAGGAGGGCGCAATTCAGATTTTTAAGGTGCCGAACACCGGCATGGAGGAGGTCATCGTCGGCGTCGTCGGCACCCTGCAGTTCGACGTCTTCCGCTACCGCATGCTCTCGGAGTACGGCGTGGAGCTGCGCATGGAGAATCTTCCCTTTGAAGTCCTGCGCTTCATCACGAAGTCTCCCGTGGACGAAAAGGATCTCAACCTCTCCTCCGACGCAGAGCTGCTGGAGGACTACCGCGGACACCGTCTGCTGGTCTTCTCGAGCCCGTGGGCGATCGACTTCACGATCCGCCGCAACCCCGGTCTGGAGCTGGCGGAAACGCTGGACGCATAAGCATAGAACCCCGGATGTGCCATACGGCGCATCCGGGGCTTGAATATATGGTACAATCTTCTTGCTGTGTCATTGCGAGGGTGCGTCAGCACCCGTGGCAATCTGTCCCTATCAACATGGGACGAGGTGGAATGAATACTGAAGACTGAAAAATGAATTACCGTTAAATTACGTGTCGCTGCGCGACGGATTTGATTTTATTTTCCAATTCTGCGAATTGGAAAATACCGCAATTATTCATAATTCATTCTTAAATTTTCAGTATTCATTATGTTTCTCTGCTGCGTGCCATGCCTGCGACGGACAGATTGCCGCGTCGCTTCGCTCCTCGCAATGACGCGGAGATGATCGGCGACCGCCCCGTCTATTTCAGCGACTTGATCGCTTCGGGCAGGGCGGCGGCGAAGGCGAGGATCTCGTCTTCCGTCGTCTCGTTGGAGAGAGACACGCGGATCGAGCCGTCGATCAGGACGGGCGCGACCTGCATCGCTTCCAAAACGTGCGAGCGGTGCCCCTTGCTGCACGCGGAGCCTGCCGAAACGCAGAAGCCGCGATCCTGCAGGGCGTTGATCAGTCCCTGCGAGCGCAGACCCGCGACCGCCAGATTGACAATGTGCGGCGCCTCCTGCGCGCCGAGGAGCGTCACGCCGTCGATCGCGCGCAGCCGCTCCTGCAGGAGCGTTTTCAGCCGGTTCTGCTCGGCGAGGTCCGCCGTGCGGGAGGGTATCTGCGCAGTGCACGCAGCGGCGAAGCCGGCGATCAGCGGCAGGCTTTCCGTCCCGCTGCGAAGTCCGCTCTCCTGCCCGCCGCCGTAAAGCAGCGGCGGCAGCTTCTGCGACAGATACAGCGCGCCCACGCCCTTTGCCGCGTGGACCTTATGCCCCGAGACGGAGATCATGTCCGCCCCGAGGGTGGAGGCGCGGAACGGCACCTTGAAAAAGCCCTGCACCGCGTCCGTGTGGAACAGCGCGTTCGGGCAGAGACGGTGCGTCAGCTTCACCATGCGTTCGATCGGCATGACCGCGCCGGACTCGTTATTGACCATCATGACGCTGACCAGAACCGTATCGGGGCGCAGCGCCGCCTGCAAATCCTCGACCGTGATATTGCCGAGGGCGTCGGGCCGCAGGTAGGTCACCTCAAAGCCGCGCTCTTCGAGCTTCTGCATGGGGCGCAGGACGGCGTGGTGCTCGACCGCCGTGGTGACGACGTGTTTTCCGCGCTTTCCCATGCGCTCCGCCGCGGCGAAGATCGCCCAGTTGTCGCCCTCCGTGCCGCCGGAGGTGAAATAGACGCGGTCGGTGGGCGCGCCGAGCGCCTCCGCGACGGTCTGGCGGCAGCGGCGCAAAAGCCTTGCCGCGTCCACGCCGAGGCGGTAGAGCGCGCTGGGATTGCCCCAGTCTTCCGTCAGGGTTTTGTTGATTGCCTCCACTGCGGCGCTGCACGGCTTCGTGGTGGCGGCGTTGTCCAAATAGATCATACGGGTTTCCTCTGTAGGATTGCTTTTGTTTTCGCAGAAACCCTCTGCTCTGTCATTGCGAGCAGCGAAGCTGCGTGGCAATCTGTCCCTTCCGACATCGGACGCTTTCCCGTTACACGATACAGCTCCCAAGGCTGTTACGGACAGATTCCCACGGTCGCTGCGCGACCTCGGAATGACACGCTTGAAGACTTTTGCGGGTTTCTACGCTCTCGTTTCGATGAGAGGTATAGGTAATGATGATAGCGGGGTTGCCTCGGTTTGAGACAACCCCTGTTGTTTATTTCTTCCTGAGCGCTTCGCGGATCTTCTCGCAGAGACCCTCGGCGGTGAGCTTGTACGCCTCCAGCACCGCTGCGGCGGTACCGCTGCGGCCGAATTCGTCGTTGACGCCGTGGCGCACCAGCGGAGTCGGGCACTTTTCGCTCAGACACTCGGCGACCGCGCCGCCCAGACCGCCGATGATATTATGCTCCTCGGAGGTGACGATGCAGCCGGTCTCCTTCGCCGCCTTGACGACGAGGTCTTCATCCAGCGGCTTGATCGTGTGCATGTCGATGACGCGGACGGAAACGCCCTCCGCCGCCATCAGTTCGCGCGCCTTGAGCGCCATCTGGACCATGATGCCGGTGGCGATCACGGTGACGTCAGAGCCGTCCGCCAGCACCGCGCCCTTGTCCAGCTCGAACTTGTAGCCGGGGATCTCGTCGGTGACGATGTCCACCGCGCTGCGACCGAGGCGCATATACGCCGGACCGTCATAGTTCAGAAGCGCCTCGACGGCGAGCTTCATCTCGTTGCCGTCGCAGGGGCAGAGGACCTTCATGCCGGGAATGGCGCGCATGAGCGCGAAGTCCTCGATGCACTGATGGGTCGCGCCGTCCTCGCCGACGGACAGACCGCCGTGCGAGCCGATGACCTTGACGTTCAGATGCGGATAGGCGATGGAGTTTCTCACCTGCTCCCATGCTCTGCCGGAGGCAAAGATGGCGAAGGTGTTGGTGAAGGGCTTGAAGCCGCAGGTGGAAAGGCCTGCCGCCACGCCGGTCATGTTGCACTCGGCGATGCCCATATCAAAGAAGCGTTCGGGATACTTGGCCGCGAAGCCCTTGGTCATCGTTGCGCCTGCCAGATCTGCGTCGAAAACGACCAGCTCCGGATATTTTTCCGCCAGCTCACACAGCGCTTCGCCGTAAGCGGCGCGGGTTGCGATCTTGCCTGCCATATCACTTGCCCTCCAATTCTGCTAATTTTGCTTCCAGCTCAGCTTTCGCCTGCTCGTACTGCTCGTCGTTCGGCGCCTTGCCGTGCCAGCCGGCCTGATTCTCCATGAAGGAAACGCCCTTGCCCTTGGTGGTCTTCATCAGCACCGCGGTGGGCTTGCCCTTGCACGCCTTCGCGTCCTCGAACGCCTTTAAGAGCGCGTCATAGTCATGGCCGTCGACCTTGATGACGTTCCAGTTGAACGCCTCGAACTTCTTGTCCAGCGGCTCGGAGGGCATGACGTCCTTCGTTGCGCCGTCGATCTGCAGACCGTTCACGTCCACGACCGCGCAGAGGTTATCCAGACCGTACTTCGCGGCGGACATCGCCGCCTCCCAGACCTGACCCTCGGCGATCTCGCCGTCACCGAGGACAGCGTAGACGCGGTAGTCCTTCTTGTTGAGCTTGCCGCCCAGCGCCATGCCGACTGCGGCGGAGATGCCCTGGCCCAGAGAGCCGGTGGACATATCCACGCCGGCAACGTGCCGCATCTCTGCATGGCCGGAATAGTGCCCCTTGATGGAGCGGAAGAGCTTCAGATCCTCGATCGGGAAGAAGCCGCGCAGCGCAAGCACCGGGTACAGGGCGGGCGTGCAGTGGCCCTTTGACAGCACGAAGCGGTCGCGGTCGGGATTCTTCGGATCCTTCGGATCGACGTTCATCACGCCGAAGTAGAGCGTGGTGATCGCGTCAATGGCAGACAGGCTGCCGCCGATGTGGCCGGATGCCGCCGTATGCACAGCATCAAGGCCGAGCAGTCTTGCTTTGGTCGCGGTGATTGCCAGGGTCTTGCTTGCAATTTTTTCCATAGTAACCATTCCTTTTCTAAACCGCTTTTCAGCGGTGAATTACAGATTCAGTTCTCTTCCGCTGTCGGTACGGTCGGCTTCGTCTGCCGGACGTAGTACTCGATCCTCGCAAACTCGTCGAACGCCGCCTGCTCTTCTGCGGACTTTGTCATGGTCAGTCCGCCGTCGTGGAGGACGTAATTGCGCATGTGCAGCACCGGCACGGTATCGCGCACCGTGCGCTGGAACTGCATCCACGAGGGTCCCGTCCAGCCGCAGCAGTCGAAGACCTCGCTCATCAGGTAGCACGGTGAGATGGTCGGTCCCTCGCCGGTGAAGTCCTTTCCCAGAACATCCTTCGCCGCGTCGTTCGCCCAGATCAGATAGGGCGTGGAATAGAGGCGGTAGCGGCTGTTTGAGCCGGAAACGCCGCCCGTAATGCCAAGCTCGGCATAATAGCGCTGATCGTCACCGAGGGTCGGCTTATGGTCGCCGAAGAAGACCAGCACGACAGGCTCTTCATCGTCGCGGAAGGTGTCGACAAACGCCGCGATCTGCCTTCCGGTGCCCGCCACGCTGTTCAGATAGTTGTTGACGACGAGATCCGCCTCGCCCGAAAGGCCGCTGACATAGCGCTTGCCGACCAGCTCTTTCTTGTTGTACGGACTGTGTCCCTGATAGGTGACGGTAAAGGAGAAATACGGCACGCTCGGGTCGCGGTTCTCATACGCCGCGCGGCGCTCTCCGAAGAGCACGGAATCGGCGGCGAAGCCGTGATAGGAAGCGCCCTCCGTAATATAATCCTCCAGATGTCCCTCGTGGAAATAGTATTCCTCGAAGCCGAGCCTGCGGGTGATCGAACGGCGGCTGTAGAACCAGTCGTGTCCGGGGTGCGCGCCCTCGGCATGGTAGCCGTTCTCGCGCAGATACCAGACGAAAGAGGCGGTGTTGCTGTTATAGCCGGGATGCCGGTAGGCAAAGCCGGTCAGGAACGACCGCTCTGCGTTGATCGTGCCGCCGCCGATGCTGTCGTCGATCAGCGTGCCGTGATAGCATTCGTTCTCCAGCGCGTGAAGGTACGTATAGGGATCGACGTCAAAGTCGATCGTGCCAAACGCGGACAGATCGGAATAGCTCTCCAGCATCGTCACGATCAGATTGACCTTCTTATCCTCCGGGATCGGCGCGTCGGGATACTGCGCAAGCGTCTGCGCCGCTTCCTCGGCGGAATAGCCCTCGGGCGGCGCGGGATACGCTTCATGCACAGAGTTCAGAAACGAATAGAACAGTCCGCCCGCGGCGCTGATGCCGTCGTCGCGCCAGATGTTGAAGGAGTGCTGCACCTTCACGGTGGAATTGTAGTAAAGAATGTCGTCGGTGTACCACTTCGACCAGGAGAAAACGCCGATCCCGATACACAGAGCCACGGTCGCGACGCGCGTCCACCAGAACCGGCGCGTGATCCTCCCGCGGGCAAAGAACCCGAGCAGGAGCGTCCCGCCGGCGATGATCAGAACGGAAAGGAGCAGCCACGCAGGGATGCGCAGGCTGTACTCGCCCAGAATGCCGAGTCCGTCGCCCGCGATCGCCAGATCGTCATAGACGAACGGCTCGCCGCGCAGGTCGATCTTGAAATAGTTGATGAAGGTCACCAGCAGGAAGAAGATCGAGGTGACGAGATACGCGATCCACGCGCGGTTGATCAGCACATAGGCGACCGCCAGAAAGACGAAGACCGGCAGGAAGTTCAGCAGCAGGGTGAGGGGGCTTTCGGTGAAGTAGGCGCCTACCATCGAAAAACCGAACTCGTAGCTCCGCGTTCCGACCAGCAGACACCACAGGGTCAACACGACCGCCGACAGCAGCAGGAAGCCGACTGTTTTCAGCATTTCGCGTCCGGGATCGCTTACGCGCCGCTTCTTCTCCGGCGCGGAAGCGTCCTTCGGTTTGCGCTTCAGCCATTTCATGTCCATATTGCGTTAAAACACCAGCTTCTCCCGCAGATAGTTCTTCAGCTCTGCGATCGGGATACGCACCTGCTCCATCGTGTCGCGGTCACGGACGGTGACGGCGTGATCGGCGGGCGTGGTCTCGTCGCCGACGGTCTGGAAGTCCACGGTGACGCAGAACGGCGTGCCGATCTCATCCTCGCGGCGGTAGCGCTTGCCGATGGAACCGGCGTCGTCGAAGTCGACCATAAATTCCTTCTGCAGGTCGCGGTAAATCTCCTCCGCGGCGGGCGAGAGCTTCTTGGAAAGCGGCAGGATGGCTGCCTTGAACGGCGCGAGCGCCGGATGCAGGTGCAGGACGGTACGGATATCGTCGTTGCCGTTCTTATCCTGACCGACGACCTCCTCGTCATAGGCGTCGACTAAGAATGCAAGGAAGCTGCGCTCCACGCCGAGAGACGGCTCGATGACGTAGGGGATGTAACGCTGATTCTTCTCCTGATCGTAGTAGGTCAGATCCTTGCCCGAGGTGTTCTGATGCTGCGTCAGGTCGTAGTCGGTGCGGTCGGCGACGCCCCAGAGCTCGCCCCAGCCGAACGGGAAGAGGAACTCGAAATCGGTCGTCGCCTTGGAGTAGAAGCAAAGCTCCTCGGGATCGTGGTCACGCAGGCGCAGGTTCTCCTCCTTGAGCCCTAACGACAGCAGCCACTGCTTGCAGAAGCCGCGCCAGTAGGCGAACCATTCCAGGTCTGTGCCCGGCTCGCAGAAGAATTCGAGCTCCATCTGCTCGAACTCGCGCACGCGGAAGATGAAGTTGCCCGGGGTGATCTCGTTGCGGAAGGCCTTGCCGATCTGCCCGATGCCGAAC
>CAMUZA010000067.1 GCA_947165085.1 uncultured Clostridia bacterium
GGTTTTGTCTCGACAACTCAACCTTATCACAGGTCATTCCCATTCGCTATTCTTTATTTCTATTCCCTGTCACACATCATTGTACAACCTACAAAGCATTTTTGCGCTGAAGCCGCCTTGTTCCGGAGCAAAAGCGCGGCATAGCCGGAATGAACTCCGGCTATGCCGTTCGTTATGACAGATACTTGGCAGGCTACACCGTCGTGCGGGTCTTTTTCTTCCGCGCATACAGCAGCGCGCCTCCGCCGCCGATGAGCAGCAGCGCCCCCAGACCGATCCACAGCCAGGATCTCCGGTCCTTCTCCGTGTTCTGCTCCTGCGCTGCGCTTTCGCTCCCGGCGGAAGACGGAGCGTCGCCTTCCCCGCCAGGCTGCGCCGTTTCCGTTTGCGTCTTCCCGCTCTGATCCGTATTCCGCGCTTCGGCGGCCTCCGTCTCCTGTTCGCTCGTTTCCTCCGCCTTTTCTGCCTCCAGACGGTCGATCACCGCCTGCACGCTGGCGGCGTATGCCTGCGCGCCTTTCTCGTTCGGGTGCATGGAGTAGGAGCTGACGATTTCCAAGGCAGCCAGATTGAATCCCTTCAGATCCTGGTCGAATTTATTGTAATAGATCGGCTGGATAAACGGATCGTCCGTATACGCCTGATGATCCCGAAACGCCGCTTCAACGTCCGCGAATTCGATCTTCATGCCGTCGTTTCTGCATTCGTCGACCAAAGCTCGTATGTAAGCGTTCAGCGTCCGCACCGCCATGTTGATATAGGCGGATTCCTCCGGATCGAAGAAGGAGCCGTTGCCGGCATTGTTGATCAGCTCCGGATAACCCGCTGCGATGATCGTCGCGTTCGGCGCTGCTTCCTCGATCCGCTGGTAGGCGGCGCGCAGCTCGTCGCAAACGCCGCCCTCGTCGTAGAAACGGGCGAGCGTATCGTCGATATAATCATACAGCTCGGCGCTTTGGCTGTTATTGTGCGCCAATAGCAGCACTTCCACAAATCCCACGTCATTGCCGCCGATGGTAACGGTCACATAGTCCACCGCATAGCGGTCCAGACCGGGTGTCTGATAGAAGACGTCAAGCTGTCCGGGAAGATTCCTGCCGCCTTTCTCCCCTTCTCGGTCATAGGCTATGTACTGCTCGCCCTCACGTCTGCCGGTCGCTTCATCGACGATCTGCGTTCCGGTTTGCCTGATATGTTCCGCCCTCGCGCCGGAAGCCGCCGCGAAATACCAGTTGGTATTTCTGTGCATGCTCATCTGCCCACTGACGGCAGGCAGCGTCAGCATGCCGGGCCAGGCTTTTTCCGACCGGTGCGCCAGCCAGTCCGGGTCGTTGACGCGCTCGTGCATGGGTGCGTCCTGCCCGTAAAACGGCTCGATCCCCTCGCCGGAAGAGAAAGAATCGCCCAAAGACACGATGATCGTGCTTTCTGCGGCGCTTGCCGTGTCTTCCCGCGCCGCAGCTGCCGGCGCTGCCGAAAGCAGCAGCAGCGCGCAGAGCAGAAACGCTGTCAAACGTTTCACTACCGTCTCATGTTTCAATCCCAATCCACCTTTCGTTTCATGCTGCGCTCCTGCGCAGCAAGGGTATTCTCATTTTTAGCGCCGTATTGCTTGCATCATATAATGATTGTATGTTTTCAAGCTCCTCGGTAAAACACACTTCTGCCGTAAGTATACAATACCGCCGGCGCAATTGCAAGCGTTTGGAGCACGCCTGAAAATGGAGCGGCAGCCGGATAAAGAGCAACTCACGAGCGCCGGCGTACACAGGCGCTCGTGAGTTGCGCGGTAAGTCAAGCTCCTTGCGAAGCAATCGCTTTTTACTGAATCGTCCGGAAATCTTCCAGGTTTTGAAACAGTCTGCCTTTCACGCATTTTTGCAAACTGTTTAACTGACCTTGACCGTTCCGTACTTCATTATGCTTATGAGACGCAGATCGCTTTGCGCAGGCTGGTGATGGCGTTCTTTTCCAGGCGCGAGACCTGCGCCTGCGAGATGCCGACGAGCGAGGCGACCTCCATCTGCGTCTTGCCGTCGAAAAAGCGCAGGGCTAAAATGCGCTTTTCGCGCGGGTTGAGCGCGGAGATCGCCTCGCGCAGCGCGATGCGCTCGAGCCATTTTTCGTCCGTGTTCTTCGTATCGCGCACCTGATCCATCACGGTCAGGGGATCGCCGCCGTCGGAGTAGACCGGATCGTACAGCGACACCGGCGCGGCGATCGCGTCCATCGCGTTGGAGACTGTCTCCGTGCTGAGCTCCAGCCGACCCGCGATCTCCTCCAGCGTCGGCTCATGCTCGCCCTCCGCGAGCATCGCCTCCTTACACTGCAGGACCTTGTACGCCGTATCGCGCACGCTCCGCGAGACGCGGATTGCGCTGTAGTCGCGCAGATACCGTTTGACTTCCCCCTCGATCATCGGCACGCCGTAGGTGCTGAAGCGCACGTTCAGATCCGTGTTGAAATTGGCGATCGCCTTCAGCAGTCCCACGCATCCGACCTGAAACAGGTCGTCCGGATTTTCTCCCCTGCTGAGGAATTTCTGGATCACTGACAGCACGAGCCGCAGATTGCCCTCGATAAGTTGCTGCCGCGCCGTTTCGTCGCCCTGCTGCGCCAGGCGGAGCAGCCGTACCATCTCCTCGTTTTTCAGTGTTTTCAGCCGCGCCGTATTGACGCCGCAGATTTCGACCTTTCCCTGCATACCTACCTCCGAGTTTCTGTATCATTCACAGTATTTCCCAAGATCCGGTTTTCATTCCCGAAGAGAGCGCGGGAAGGGTCTGCGCGAAATTTGTAAAAATTCGTCACTTCGACGGACGATTTGCACCGTGTCGTATAATTGTCTCGTTAAACTGCCGCAATTCTTCGATTTGAAGCCGGAAAAATCCAACTTTTTCGACGAATTGCCGTGGATGTAAGTTTACATAATATTTATTTATGCCATTTATTTCGCAATTATCGCAACCGGTGCATGTCCGTTTTGCATGCAATTATTCACCGGATTTTTCCGGTCAGAACGCGGGGTATGCTCAAATACCCCCTTGTAAATCAAGAGTTCTGCACATTATGCACAGGTTTTTGCACAGCCCCCCCTCTGTACATAATACTGCATGCGCCGTATGTTTAGTTAACATAATATTTTATCTGCGAATATGCGCCATTGTGCAACTTCCCAACCCATTTTTCGCGGATCGGCGTTCGTTTTATTCTGCGTCGTTTCCGCGGTTTTTCCGCAGGAAAAAATTTTTTCCGATTTTGTAAAAAAACTATTGATTTTATTGACTTTCCCCGCTATAATCTATACTTGCGTGAAAAAAAGAACGGTATTCATAGATATCACCGTACGAGGAGGTGCAATTCATGCCCAATATCAAGTCTGCGAAGAAGAGAGTTTCTCTGTCCCGTATCGCCAACGAGAGAAACAAGATGGAGAAGTCTGCTCTGAAGACCACCATCAAGAAGTTCGACGCCGCTGTCGCTTCCGGTGACAAGGCAGAGGCCGCTACTGCGTACACTGCAGCAGTCGTCGCCGTTGACAAGGCTGTGAACAAGGGGATTCTTCACAAGAACAATGCCGCCCGCAAGAAGAGCAGCATGACCCTGAAGAAGAACGCGATGTAAGCAAAATATTACGCCTGACGGTTTTTCCGTCAGGCTTTTGCTTTTTTCTGAGGTTCTGTAAAAAGTAATTGTATTATTCTTAAAAATGTAGTAAAATATAGCACAGAAATTAGAATGGAGGTATATCGGACGTGAAGAAACCCGTTGTACTTATTATCATGGACGGCGTCGGCAAGGGTGACGGAGGCAGCGGCGACGCCGTTGCCGTCGCGAAAACACCCACGCTCGACCGTCTTCTCAATACCTGTCCCCACACCTGGCTGAAGGCGCACGGCACGGCGGTCGGTCTGCCCAGCGACGACGACATGGGCAACTCCGAGGTCGGCCACAATGCGCTTGGCTGCGGTCAGGTCTATTCCCAGGGCGCGAAGCTGGTCGGCGAATCGATCGCGAACGGCGCGCTGTTCGCGTCGGACACGTGGAAGGAGCTCGTTTCCAACTGCGTCGAGGGCGGCAAGGCGTTCCACTTCCTCGGCCTGCTCTCCGACGGCAACGTGCATTCCAATATCAGCCACCTGATCGCCCTGCTCCGCCGCGCGAAGGCAGAGGGCGTGAAGAAGGTCTACTGCCACATTCTGCTTGACGGCCGCGACGTGCCCGCCACCTCGGCGCTGGAGTACGTCGGGCAGCTCGAGGACGTGCTCAAAGAGCTGCGCACGGACGGCTGCGACTACCGCATCGCCTCCGGCGGCGGCAGAATGCAGATCACGATGGACCGGTACGAAGCCAACTGGGCGATGGTCGAGGCCGGCTGGAAGACCCACGTGCAGGGAATCGGAAGACAGTTCGCTTCCGCGAAAGAGGCGATCGAGACCTACCGCGCGGAGCTCGGCTGCATCGACCAGGATCTGCCCGCCTTCGTGATCGCCGAGAACGGCGAGCCGGTCGCGAAGATCGCCAACGGCGACAGCGTCGTACTGTATAACTTCCGCGGCGACCGCGCGCAGGAGATTTCCCTCGCCTTTGACCGCAAGGACTTTGATAAATTCGACCGCGGCGACTACACGGGCGTGCACTTCGCCGGCATGCTCGAATACGACGGCGATCTGCACATCCCGTCGCACTATCTGGTGCAGCCGCCTGTCATCAAGAACACGCTGACCGAGCTTCTGTGCGCGCACGGCATCCGCGAATACGCCCTGTCCGAGACACAGAAATACGGCCACGTCACCTACTTCTGGAACGGCAACCGCTCCGGCAAGGTCGACGAAAGCCTCGAGACCTACGAGGAGATCCCCTCGGACGTCATCCCCTTTGAGCTCGCGCCCGCGATGAAATCCAAAGAGATCACCGATCACATGATTGCGGCGATGGAGTCCGGAAAATACGACTTCCTGCGCTGCAATTTCCCCAACGGCGACATGGTCGGTCACACCGGCGTGATGGAAGCCGTCGTCACCGCGATGGAGTGCGTCGATGAGAGCGTCCGCCGGATTCTGGAGGCTGCCGACCGTCTCGGCTACACCGTTCTGGTCACCGCCGACCACGGCAACGCCGACCAGATGACGGAGACAAAGAAGGGCAAGACCACGATCCGCACCGCCCACAGCCTGAACCCCGTCCCCTTCATTGTCTATGACAAGGACACGAAATACGAATTGAAAGACGGCAAATTCGGTCTGGCGAACGTCGCGCCCACCGTCGCGGCTCTGCTGGGCTTGACCGCGCCCGACTGCTGGGAAGCCAGCATGATTTAAGGAGGTAATCTTATGATCCGCCGTGATAATGAGCTGGGCAGCATCGCTGTCAGCAACTCCGTCTTTACCAAGATCGCGGGCAACGCCGCAACCAACTGCTTCGGCGTCAAGGGCATGGCGATCCGCTCCATGACGGACGGTCTTGTGCATCTTCTTCGCCGCGAGTCCATGGCGAAGGGCGTTCTTGTGACCGTCAACGAAGACGGCACGCTTTCGATCGACCTGCACATTATGATCGATCAGGGCGTCAACATTCCCGCGCTGGGCAGCTCCATCGTCTCCGAGGTGCGTTACAAGGTGTCGCAGGAGACGGAAACGGAAGTCCGGGACGTCAACGTTATCATCGACTCCATGATGGTCGATTGAAAGGCAGGTGTCCGGATTGAGAACAATGATCGACGGGCAGGCGCTGCAGGAAATGTTGATCGGCGCCGCCGCCGTGGTGGAAAAACACAAGCAGCAGATCAATGAGCTGAACGTATTTCCCGTTCCTGACGGCGATACGGGGACCAATATGAGCATGACGCTCAACACCGCCGCCGCAGAGCTTCGCAAGCTGCGCGGCGCGACGCTGACGAAGGTTGCAGATACCGCCGCTTCGGCGATGCTCCGCGGCGCGAGAGGCAACTCCGGCGTCATTCTTTCGCTGTTGCTGCGCGGCATCTCCAAGAGCCTGAAGGGCATGGAAGGCTGCGACGGCGCGCAGTTTGCCGCCGCTCTGCAGGGCGGCGTGGACGCCGCCTACAAGGCGGTCATGAAGCCCACCGAGGGCACGATCCTGACCGTGGCGCGCGTGTCCGCCGAGGACGCCTTAGCCGCCGCAGAAACCGACAGCTCCTTTGAGTCCGTCCTTGCGGCCGCCTACACCTCCGCCGAAGACGCGCTCGCGCTGACCGTTCATCAGAATCCCGTACTGGAAAAGGCGGGCGTCGTAGATGCCGGCGGCAAGGGCTGGCTGCACGTCCTCGAGGCGATGCTGGCGGTCTGCCGCGGCGAGAAGATCGAAGCCGCTGCCGCCGCAGCCGTCAAGGAGCAGGCGGATTTCACCGACTTCAGCACCGAGGACATCACCTTTGCCTATGATACGGTCTTCATCGTCCGCAAGGCGAAGGAGGATATTGACCTCACCCCGCTGCGCCGCTATCTGGACACGATCGGCGACAGCATCGTGATCGGCGAGGACGACGAGGCGTTCAAGGTGCACGTCCATACGAACATTCCCGGCGCCGCGCTGACGCGCGCGCAGAAGTACGGCACGCTGGAGCTTGCAAAGATCGAGAACATGCAGATGCAGCACGACGATCTCGCCGCAGGCAAAAAGGCGCGCAGCACGGACGATCTGGAAGAGGATGAGGAAGAAGCCCCGCAGGGCGTCGCCGCGCCGGAGAAGAAATACGGCGTCGTCGCGGTCTGCGCAGGTCAGGGTCTTGCGGACGTGTTCCGTGAGCTCGGCGCGGACAACATTATCGAGGGCGGTCAGACCATGAATCCCTCCACGCAGGACATACTGGAAAAGATCAACGCCACCCCGTCCGAGGTCGTCTTCGTCTTTCCGAACAACAAGAATATCATCATGGCTGCCGAGCAGACCGTTCCGCTGACCGAGAAGAAGGTCGTCGTCATTCCGTCCAAGACCGTGCCGCAGGGCATCTCCGCTCTGCTGATGTTCGACCCCGACGCAAACGAGGAGGATATCGTCGCAACGATGAAGATGGCGATGCAGCACGTCACCACGATTCAGGTCACCTACGCCGCGCGCGACTCCGACTTTGACGGTCACGACATCCACGCGGGCGAGTATCTGGCGCTGTACGGCAATTCCCTCTTCGGCAGCGATACCGACGTGGAAAAGCTCCTCGCCGGACTGGCAGACAAGCTCAAGGCGGAGGGCAG
>CAMUZA010000068.1 GCA_947165085.1 uncultured Clostridia bacterium
GCATAGCTAAAGCTTTTTGGAACCACCGGCTCCGCCGGTGGTTTTCGTTATACAATAAAAAGCAGGAAACGCTTTCTTTCGAAAGCGTTTCCTGCTTTTTCAGCAGATCGTTACGGCGTGACCACGCAGTGCTGCTCGAGCACCTTGGCGTTGCTGTTCCCGTCGGTCACGACCAGATCGAACTCGATCCGCGAGACTGTGAAGATCTCCATGCGCTCAAACTCGGTCGTATCCCAGACGATCCGGTCGAAACCGCGCTTTCCAGCGTCCAGCGTATGCACCCAGTAGGTGCCGCAGTTCTGCCCGTTGATCTTCTCGTTTTGAATCGAATACTCCAGCGCAGTGTCCGAGCGGTTTTCCAGATAGACGTTGAGCGCGTAGGTCAGTTCTCCGTCCGCGCCGCAGCCCGTCGCCGCGAAGAGCGCCTCCGGCGCGTCCGCCAGGATCGCGTCGTCCTCGTCCGCCGCGAACTCCGTCCGCTGATACGCCTCCGTGCCGTTGGGGAAGACCGTGATCTTCTGTTCTGCAAGCCGCTCGGACTTGCTGCCGCTCGGGAAAACCGAGAGGGTGAAGTCTACGCGGTCCGCGCGCTGAATGCCGCAAGCGGCGAACGTGGAGGCAAACCACGAAATCTCGGTGGAGACCGTCTGCGACGCGGGCGCTTTTTCCGCCCAGCAGGGATCCGCCTCATATTCGTTGACGTAAACCTGATCCACGGAGAAAACCAGCTCGCTGCCCGTCTTGTTCGTCATGCTGACCTTCCAGAAATAGTCGCCGTTGGCGGCAGTGCCGACGCTCTCCAGCGTCAGCGCGCACGAAGAATCGGCATAGAGCTCGATCTGCGTATTGCCTTCCAGCGCGTCGGCGGGGATCGCCTCGGTCGCGCCGGTCGCTTCCGTCTCCTCCTGCGAGCCGCAGGCGCAAAGCGCCAGCGCGGCGATCAAAAGTACGAGGATCAACCATCTTTTCTTCATTTGAAACGCTCCTTTATTCTGCGGGTTGGCAGTAGGGACACGGCTGATATCCCCAGGATCTCGCCGTGCTCACGGAAAACACCTGAAAGTAGGTCTTTTCGAAATGGCTGCAATCGCCGGTGTGATACAAATAGGTGCCGTCGTTCGGCACGAACGCCGCGTTGTCATTGATGAACTCCATTGCTTCCTGCAGCGCGGCGATCCTTTCTTCCTGCGCGGCGGCTTTCTCCTCCAGCGCGGCGTTTGCCGCGTCCTGCTCGGCAGAACGCGCCTCCAGCGCGGAGATCCGCGCCTCCTGCAGGATCGTTTTCCCGTCCAGCGCGGCGACCTCTTCTTCGAGGGCGGCTTTGTCTTTTTCCAGCGCGCCGACCTGCTCCGTCAGCGCGGCATTGTCCTTCCTGCCGATGAGGTAGAGCGTTCCGGCGAACAGCGCGCCGGCGAGCAGCAGCAGGCACAGGATGGTCAGCGCCGCGGTCGCGCCTCTGCCGCGGGGTTTTTCTTCCTCGGGCTTTCGCTCCGTCTTTTTTGCAGGCTTCGCCTGCGGCGGCTGCGCCTTGCGTACCGGCAGCAGGATCTGCGTATTCAGATAGGCAGACTCCTGCAGCGGCTCGCCGACCGTTTTTTTACAGTTTTCGCAGAACAGCGCGTTTTCCGCAATCTGCGTGCCGCATCGCAAACAATTCATCCGTCCGCCCCCTTTTTGTTTTTCTGCCTCTATTCTACACCAAATTGCGGGCGGTGTAAAGCGGAAACTTGCGTCGTCGTCCGTCCCTGTCCGCACGGCTGACATTGGGAGAACTGTTTCCTCTCCGTGTCATTGCGCGGCAGAGCAAGCCGTGGCAATCTGTGCGTAACAGTATTGGGACACTTTATCGTAATACGGCACACGTGCCGTACCTGCGACGGACAGATTCCCTGCCTGACTGCGTCAGACAGGGAATGACAGGAGTGGGGTGCAGAGCAAAACACGATACAGCTGCAACACCTGCAACGGACAGATTGCCACGGGCGCTACGCGCCCTCGCAATGACGCGACTGCGGGAAGGCTCCCGCTTACGCACCTATTTCCGCAGGTCCTCCGCGCGAAGATATTTGCCAAGCGGTTTTGACAGAAGCAGGCAGACCAATACCGCAAGAATTGTGTTCGGGAGCATATAAGAGCCGTTATAAAGCAGGCTGTAGATCCACGGGCTCGTCATTTTCAGCCCGAAAATGTCCTCGACGTACTCGGCGTAGATCGTGACGCCGCTGACATAGTGGACGAGGAATCTGCCGAGGCAGCCGATCAGCGCAGCGAGCCACGCCGTGCCGGACTTGCGGTAAAGCACGCCGGCAAGCCCGACCATCATATAGGCGACGCTGTAGTCGAGCAGCATCGACTGCCAGTTGACCGCCGCACCTCCTGCGAGAAAAAATTTCGCCGTGCCGAAGACCAGACCGACACCCATTCCCCAGCCGACACCCCAGCGGATCGCGCAGAGGATCAGCGGGATCATCACCAGATCGACCGAGCCGCCGAAGCCGCCGAAGCCGATGCCGACGGGAATCTTCAGATAGCTGAGCGCTAACGCCAGCGCCGCAAACACGGCGCATTCGCACAGCGCGCGAAGGCCATTGCGTTTTTTCGTCATATCATTTCCCTCCAATCAAAAATACCGACGGAAAACACCGTCGGCATCGAAAAAGCGTATCCTTTTCCTACGACGGCATGATCCGTGTCAGGTTCGCGGGTCAGGGCGTCCCTCGCCCAATCTCAGCCGGAAGCATCCGGCCCCCCGAAGAAGTACATTTATAATATATCCGCGGAAAACACGTTTGTCAAGGGTCTGCGGGTATGGTATAATGGTTTTGTGCGATGAGCGCGAGCTTTTCCGCGCGGGTGAGCCGCTTGATCGCGTATTCGCGCTTCAGGGCTTCCGGCTTGTCCGCGCAGTCCTCGCGGTAGACCGGCTCCAGAGGCGCTCTGCCGCGCGTATATTTCGCTCCCCTGCCCGCGCGGTGCTGCTCTAAACGGCGCGGAAAATCGTCCGTCATGCCGGTATAGAGCGTGCCGTCGCCGCAGCGCAGGATGTAGACGCACCACTGCTTCATTTTTCCACGTCGATCGCGCAGCGTTCCGTGCGGATCTCCTTGCAGATCGAAGCGACCGCAACGTGGCGCGGGTCGTTCTTGTAGTTTTCCACGTCCGCGAGGCTGTCGAAGTCCGCAATCAGCACGGCGTCGTACGCGCTGTTTTCGACCGCGCTTTTCCGCACCGACATCGCGCGGATGCACTCGATTTTTCCCTCCAGCGCAGCCAGTCCCGTCAAAAATTCTTCCGCCTGCGCCTGCGTGCCGGCGCGGAATTTCCACATCACAATATGCTGTATCATCGTTTTCCTCCTCCTGCGTTGCGCGGGAACCAAATGCATTGCCGCGGCGTCATATACCCGTGAACATCTTAACGATACCGTCTTTTTTCGAGAAAGTCAACACAGTTTCTTTACATTTACAACATCTTTTGTTTGTTATTGTGCGATATAATGCAAGCACCGATCCCACAATCAAGGAGGTCTTTTTTATGAAATTCCGCACCCTGCTCACGATGCTTCTGGCGGCGGCGCTGATCTTCTCCTTTGCCGCCTGCGCGAAGACCGAGACCGATCCCGCCGCGCCGACGGCGCAGACGACGCCGACGGAGACGTCGGCCCTCCCGGAGGGCGACGTGACCGAGCTGACGCTCACGGAGAGCGGCGTTGTCTGCGACAACCCCGCCGTCTACGCCGCGAACGACGTCATTTATTATGAAGACGGTCACGACGAACGCTACGGCGAGGGCGGCAAGGACGACGCGCACACGGCGGAGGAAGCCGCCGGCAATACCGTCGTGCACATCACCGCGCCCGGCACGTACCACGTCACGGGCGAATTGAAGGGGCAGCTCTTCGTCGATCTCGGCGAGGACGCGAAAACGGACGAAACCGCCCGCGTCACCCTTCTTTTGGACAATGCGACGATCGCCTGCACCGTTGCGCCTGCGATTCTCTTCTACCGCGTCTATGAGTGCGCCGACAAGGAGACCTTCACGCTCACGCCCGACCTGTCGAACGCGGGCGCTGTCGTCGTCCTCAAGGGCGAGAGCAGCATCGCCGGCTCACACGTCGCGAAGATCTATAAGGAAGGCACGACCGACAAGCTCTATAAGTTTGACGGCGCGTTCTATTCCAGACAGTCCCTTCGCATCGAGGGCGACGGCACGCTGAATATCACCGCCGACAGCGAGGGACTGGACTCCGAGCTGCACCTGCAGATCGACGGCGGCGAGATCAATATCTACTCGCAGGACGACGGCGTCAACACCAATGAGGACGGCGTCTCCGTCACCACGATCAACGGCGGCCAAATCAATATTTCCGGCGGCAACGGCTCTGAGGGCGACGGCATCGACTCCAACGGCGCGATCGTCGTCAACGGCGGCGCGCTCTACGCCAGCGCAAATCCGCTGACCGGCGACGGCGGCATCGACGCCGATCTCGGCATCTATCTCAACGGCGGCACGGTGATCGCCACCGGCTCGCGCAATGACGAAATCTCCAAGGACTCCAAGCAGGTTTTGATGGATCTGACCTTCGCGGATACCGTGAAGAAGGGCGCGTCGCTGTCGCTGTGCGACGGCGAGACGCAGACCTTCGGCTTCACCGCGACGCGCGACTTCTCCGCGCTGGTGCTCTCCGCGCCCGCCCTGCAGCGCGACATGCCCTACACCCTGACGGTGGACGGCGCCATCCAGCAGCACGGCGGCAAGGGCGCGCCGCTCGGACCTGTCCAGCCCGCCGCGCCGGGCGCGCCGGGCAGCGGAACGATCCCCGATCCAACGGACGGCCAGCCGCCGCAGACGCCCGCAAACGGCAACCCGCCTCCCGCGCCGCCCTCCGGCGGCAACGAGCTGCCCATCGTCGGCGTCGAGCTGCCGCCGCAGGTTTTCACGCCCTCCGACGTCACGCCGCCCACCGGCGAACGTCCCGAGCCGCCCACCGGCGAACGTCCCGAACCGCCCACCGGCAGCGCGCCGGACGAGGTCTGTGCGACCTTTACCGTGACCGCCGAGAATCACTCGTTCTACAACGTCTGCGCGGTAATTGACGGTTGAAATCCGGGCGCGGATATGCTATGATGGCACAAAACAACAAAAGGAGATCACCATGAAGCTGAGAAATCTGACTGCGCTGCTGCTTGCCGCGCTCATGCTCTTCGGCGCGCTGACTGCCTGCACTCCACGCGACAGCAGCGAGCCGACAACCACGACCGACACGTCCGACACGACCGATCTGACCGATCTGACCGACACGACCGATCCGACTGATCCGACTGACCCGACCGACGCGACCGACGGCGCAAGCGAGGTCGAGCTTGACGTGACCGCGCTGAGCAATTACGCCGTCACCGAAGCAGCGCCGCATGACGAAACCATGTCCGCCGTAATCGCAGTTGACGCCGACGGCAACGCCGCGCTGACGAACAGCATGCTGCAGTTCCCCTACTGGATGCAGTTCTTCGGCTTCATGAACCAGTACGGCATGTACGCCGAATACTTCGGTCTGGATCCCTATACGCCGCTGGCAGAGCAGCAGTCCATGGCGGAGGACCGCACCTGGGAGCAGTACTTCCTTGAAGAAGCCGCGCGTGATTTTATGGAGCAGTACGCCCTCTACCGCGCCGCGCTCGACAACGGTCACGTTCTCACGAAAGCAGAGCAGGCGCGGCTGGACGATATCTTCGACCCCAACGGCAGCATCGCCGTCGGCGCGAAAAAGAACGGCTTTGACAGCGCGGAGGCGTACATTCAGGACAATTTCGGTCCCGGCATTGATCTGCAGGACTACTACGACTATGTGAAGGTCTATCTCACTGCCGACTCCTACGCGAACGCGCTCGCCGAGGCGTATTACGAGGCGCATCCGGACGAATTTGCCGAATCCGGCATTCAGACCGTCAACAACGTCAGCGTGCGGCACATTCTGATCACCCCCGAGCAGGATCCCGCCACCGGCGAAGCCACCGCTGAAGCCTGGGCAGCCGCGGAAAAAACCGCAAACGAGATCTACGCGCAGTGGCTGCTGGATCCCACCGAGGACAACTTCGCCGCCCTCGCCAACGAGAAGTCCGACGATCCCGGCTCCAACACCACCGGCGGTCTGTATGAGGACTTCGACGCCGCCACCATGGTCGCGGAATTCACGGCATGGTCGTTCGACCCCACCCGCGCCTACGGCGACTCCGGCATCGTGAAGACGGACTACGGCTATCACATCATGTTCTTCGTCGAACACACCGATACCAAGGGCTGGCTGCGGCAGGTCTTGTCGCAGATGCCGTCATCCGTATTCGACGAGATCTACGCCGCTTACCCGATCACGTTCGACTTCGCGCGCGTGCGCGTTTTCGATCTCATCACGATGATGAACAGCGTCTCCTAAGCGGGTCTGCAGAAAAAGCGCGGCTGTGAAAACAGCCGCGCTTGAGCGTGTCAAAAAAGTCTTTTTGACACGCTCGTGCGGATTTTCAAACTTAAAATCAGTTTGAAAATCCTGCTTTATGGAACGTGAAAGACAACCCTGACGGTTTTCTTTCACACTTTCTTTCCCTCCGAAGTACCCACGCTCTGCGTTTTTTGACAGTCTAAAGCGCGGCTGTGAAAATGAAGTGAACCCCAAAAGTTAGACGAATTTTAAATTAGGCGACCTGAAGGGTC
>CAMUZA010000069.1 GCA_947165085.1 uncultured Clostridia bacterium
TAAAGCCCTTCTAGGGCTTCATCAAGCCTCCGGCTTAGCCGGAGGTCTTGACTATGCAAGCTGCTATGCAGTACCGTGCTGTGTCATTGCGAGGCTGACGCAGTCAGCCGTGGCAATCCGTGCGTATCGACCTCGCACACTTTATCAAAAAAGACAAATCCTCAAAACCTGTCATTGCCCGGCTTGTCCGGGCAATCTGTGTCTATCGTTAACAGACACTTCACTGTGAAATGGCACACATGCCATACCTGCAACGGACAGATTCCACCCGCAATACCCGCAAGGGGCACGCCATATCCGTAAGGCGGCAAAGCCGTCAACGGCTGCGCAGCCTGGCTGACTGTGTCAGGCGGGAATGACAGATCCGGGTGCTTTTATAATACGATATATGGTACAACCCTGCGACGTACAGATTGCGGGTCTGCTGGCGCAGGTTCTCAATGACGCGGGAGGTCAGACAATTCCGCATTAAATCGAATAGTTATCCGCAGGGTCGGTTCGGATGATATCCGCGAGGGTCTTGCTGTCGAAAAACTCGTTGATGACGCGGTAAAACTCCACCCACATCGGATAGGTGCGGCATTCATATTCGCGCTCGCAGGGTGTTGCGTCGCAGGCAAGACAGGCGACCGGCGCAAGATCGCCCTCGGTTAACCGGAGGATGTCGCCGATCTTCAATTCCTCCGGCTCCTTGACCAGCCGGTAGCCGCCGCCCTTGCCCTGCACGCCGTCTACAATGCCGTGCTTGACCAGAACGGGAATGATCCGCTCCAGGTATTTCAGCGAAATGTCCTGCCGCTTCGCCACGTCCTTCATCGGCACGAAGCCTTCCTTTGCGTGCTCCGCAATGTCTAAAAGCACGCGCAGGGCGTAGCGTCCTCTTGTTGAGATCATCATACCCCTTCCCTCTTTTCCGCATAATTATACCACAAAATCGGTAGGTTATCAAGTGTCCTCTTGTGCGATCACGCCGCCGCCGAGGACGGTATCTCCCTGATACAGGACAGCAGCCTGTCCGGGCGTGATCGCGCGCTGCGGCTCGTCAAAGTGCAACTGCACGACGCCCTTATGCACCGGAATGGCGGTGACCCATTGCTCCGGCTGGCGGTAGCGGATCTTTGCTTTGCAGCGAATCGCATTTTGCGGCGCTTCGCCGCTAATCCAATGGAACGAACGGACTTCTGCGTCGCGGCGGAACAGGTCTTCGTTCCATCCGAGCACGACAGTGTTGGTCTCTGGGCAGATGCTGCAAACGTAGTAAGGTGCCTTCGCACTGACGCCGAGCCCTCTGCGCTGCCCGATCGTATAGTGCACGATACCGCGGTGACGTCCGAGGACGTTACCGTTTTTGTCGGTAAAAATGCCGGGAACAGATCGCTTTCCCGTAAACCGCTCCACCGCGCCCGCGTAATCGCCGTCCGGCGCGAAGCAGATGTCCTGACTGTCCGGCTTGTGTGCGTTGCCGAAGCCGCTGCGCTCTGCCATGGCGCGCACTTCAGTTTTTCTCAGCTCCCCGAGCGGGAAGACGGTGTGTGCAAGCTGCTCCTGCGTCAAACGGTATAAGACGTAGCTCTGATCCTTCGTCTCATCGACCGCCTTTTTCAGGACGAAACGACAGTCCTCCTGCGCGATCCTCGCGTAATGCCCCGTCACGATACAATCGCAGCCGAGAAGCATGGCGCGCTGATAAAGTTTTTCAAATTTCAGATAGGTATTGCAGTCGATGCAGGGGTTCGGCGTGTGCCCGCGCTCGTAGCTTTCCGCAAAATTCCGGATGACCTTCTCGCGGAACTCGTCCGTGAAATTGAATACATAGAACGGAATGCCGAGCCGATAGGCGACGCCTCTGGCGTCCTCCACGTCGTCTAAAGAGCAGCAGGTTTTTGCTTTTGCGATCCCTGCGTCTTCGTTTTCAAAGAGCTTCATCGTGCAGCCGATGCACGTATATCCGTTTTCAAGCATGAGTTTGGCGGCGAGGGATGAATCCACGCCGCCGCTCATTGCAATCAAAGCCTTTTTCATTTGCTACAGTTCGCAATGCTCGCAGCTTTCACACTGCGGGAACTGCGTTTTGTCGTATTCGATGCCGTTCTTTTCGTAATAGTCCTGCAGCGCCTTCTTGATTGCCTCCTCGGCGAGCACGGAGCAGTGGAGCTTGTGCACGGGCAGACCGTCCAGCGCCTCGGTGACCGCCTTGTTCGTCAGCTTCAGTGCCTCCGAGACGGGCTTGCCCTTGATGAGCTCCGTCGCCATCGAGCTCGACGCGATCGCGCTGCCGCAGCCGAAGGTCTCGAATTTTACGTCAGAAATAACGTCGCCGTCGATTTTCAGATACATCTTCATGATGTCGCCGCATTTTGCGTTGCCGACCTCGCCGACGCCGTCGGCGTCCTCGATCACGCCCACGTTGCGCGGATTGCGGAAATGATCCATGACTTTTTCGCTGTATAATGCCATTGCAAATGCCTCACTTGATGATATAGTCTCTTTTGCCGCTTTGCAGATCGCGCCAGACCGGCGACATATTGCGAAGATAGCCGACGACCTCCTTGACTGCCGCGATTGTGAAGTCGATCTCCTCCTGCGTCGTCTCCTCCGACAGTGTCAGCCGCAGCGAGCCGTGTGCGATGTCGTGGACTCTGCCGATCGCGAGCAGGACGTGGCTCGGGTCGAGGGAGCCGGAGGTGCAGGCGGAGCCGGACGAGGCGGCAATGCCCTTGTCGTCGAGCAGGAGCAGGAGGGACTCGCCCTCGATGCCCTCAAAGCAGAAATTCACGTTGCCGGGCAGACGCCGCGTTCTGTCGCCGTTGAGGATCGAATGCGGAATTTCGGAAAGGCCGTCGATCAGCCGGTCGCGCAGGAGGGTCAGCTTCTTCGCGTTTTTCTCCATCGAAGCGCAGGCTTCCTCCAACGCCGCCGCCATGCCCATGATGGCGGGTAGATTCTCCGTTCCCGCGCGCTTGCCGCGTTCCTGCGCGCCGCCCTCGATCAGAGTCGCCAGCGGTACGCCCTTGCGCGCGTAGAGCGCGCCGATCCCCTTCGGACCGTGGAACTTGTGCGCGGAGAGGGAGAGCAGGTCGATGTTCAGCTCCGCTGCGTCGATGTGCAGGTGTCCCGCCGCCTGCACGGCGTCGGTGTGGAAGAGCACGCCCTTCCGGCGGCAGATCGCGCCGATTTCGGCAATCGGCTCGATCGTGCCGATCTCATTATTGGCGAACATGACCGTCACAAGGCAGGTGTCCTCCGTGATCGCGGTCTCCACCTGCCGCGGGTCGACCAGACCGTTTTCGTCCACGTCCAGCAGGGTGACGGAAAAGCCCTCCTTTTCCAGCGCCTTCAAGGTGTGCAGCACGGCGTGATGCTCGATCTTCGTCGAGATAATGTGCTTTTTGCCCTTGCGCGCGCCGATCGCCGCGGCGGAGCGGATTGCCTGATTGTCCGCCTCGCTGCCGCCGGAGGTAAAGGTGATCTCCTTTGCGGTGCAGCCGAGACAGGCGGCGATCCGCTCACGCGCATCGGTCAATGCCTCGGCGGCAGCCTGTCCTGCCGAATGCAGGCTGGACGGATTGCCGCAAACGCCGTCGAAATAGGGGAGCATTGCGGTGACCGCCGTTCTGCTCATCTTCGTTGTGGCGGCGTTGTCAAGATAGATCATGGTTTTCCCTTCTTATTCTGCAAATAACGCGGTGGAGAGATAGCGGTCGCCGGTGTCCGGCAGGAGGACGACGATGGTTTTGCCGGCGTTCTCGGGACGCTTCGCCAGCTCGATCGCCGCAAATGCCGCCGCACCGGAGGAAATGCCAACCAGCACGCCCTCGCGTCTGCCGATTTCCTTGCCGGTCGCGAAAGCGTCCTCGTTCGTGACGGGAATGATCTCGTCGTAGATCTTTGTGTTCAGCACGTCGGGGACGAAGCCCGCGCCGATGCCCTGAATTTTGTGGGGACCTGCCACGCCGGTGGAGAGTACGGCGGAGGAGGCAGGCTCCACTGCAACGACCTTCACATCAGGCTTTCTGGATTTCAGATACTCGCCCACGCCCGTCACGGTGCCGCCCGTGCCGACGCCAGCGACAAAGATATCGACCTTGCCGTCGGTGTCGGCATAGATTTCGGGACCGGTTGTCTCGCGGTGCGCCGTCGGGTTGGCAGGGTTGACGAACTGCCCGGGAATAAAGCTGTCCGGGATCTCGGCGGCAAGCTCCTCGGCCTTTGCGATTGCGCCCTTCATGCCTTTCGAGCCCTCGGTCAGTACGATCTCCGCGCCGTAGGCCTTGATGAGCTGGCGGCGTTCGACCGACATCGTCTCCGGCATGGTGATGATGATGCGGTAGCCGCGCGCGGCGGCGACGGAGGCAAGCCCGATGCCCGTGTTGCCGGAGGTCGGCTCGATGATGACGGAGCCCTCCTTGAGCTTGCCGTCGGCTTCCGCCTTGTCGATCATCGCTCTTGCGACTCTGTCCTTGACGGAGCCGGCGGGGTTAAAGTATTCGAGCTTGGCAACGACCTTCGCGTTCAGGTCGTAGGCTTTTTCAATGTGGGTCAATTCGAGAAGGGGTGTTTTTCCGATCAGCTGATCGGCGGAGGTGTAAACGTTAGACATAAAAGCTCATCCTTTCTTTTTTCATTATACTTGATGTTGTTACGGTTTTCAAGACGCGAACGCCTGATCAAGGTCTGCGATGATATCGTCGATATGCTCCGTGCCGATGGAGAGACGGATCGTATTCGGGCGAATCCCCTGATCGGCAAGCTCTTCCTCGTTGAGCTGACTGTGCGTGGTGGTCGCCGGATGGATCACGAGGGATTTTACGTCCGCGACGTTGGCAAGCAGAGAGAAGAGCTTCAGCCTGTCGATGAAGCGATGCGCTTCCTCTGCGCCGCCCCGGATCTCAAAGGTGAAGATCGAGCCGCCGCCGTTGGGGAAATACTTTTGGTATAGCGCGTGGTCGGGATGGTCGGGCAGGGACGGGTGGTTGACCCTTTCCACCTGCGGATGGGTTTGCAGGTATTCGATGACCTTCTTCGTGTTCTCCGCGTGGCGCTCGACGCGCAGCGACAGCGTCTCGATGCCCTGCAGCAGCAGAAAGGCTGCGAACGGGGAGATCGCCGCGCCGGTGTCGCGCAGCAGGATGGCGCGGATGTAGGTGACGAAGGCGGCGGGACCTGCCGCCTGTACGAAGGACACGCCGTGGTAGCTCGGGTTCGGGTCGGCAATGTCGGGGTATTTCCCGCTTGCCGCCCAGTCGAAGGCGCCGGAATCGACGATGATACCGCCGAGCGTCGTGCCGTGACCGCCTAAGAATTTCGTCGCCGAATGGACGACGATATCCGCGCCATGCTCGATCGGACGGATCAGATACGGCGTGCCGAAGGTGTTGTCCGCGACCAGCGGAATGCCGTGGCGGTGGGCGAGCGCGGCAAGCGCGTCGATATCGGGGATGTCGCTGTTTGGATTGCCGAGCGTTTCTATGTAGATCGCTCTGGTATTGGCTTGGATGGCTGCTTCCACCGCGCCGAGGTCGTGGATATCGACAAAGCTCGCGGTAATTCCGAAGCCGGGCAGGGTGTGGGCGAGCAGATTGTAGCTTCCGCCGTAAATGGTCTTCTGCGCGACGATGTGACCGCCGTTTCTGCCGAGCGCTTCCAAGGTGTAGGTGATCGCGGCGGCGCCGGACGCGAGGGCGAGCGCGGCAACGCCGCCTTCCAGCGCGGCGACTCGCTTTTCCAGAACCTCCTGCGTCGAGTTGGTCAGTCTGCCGTAGATGTTTCCCGCGTCGGCAAGTCCGAAGCGGGCGGCGGCGTGGGCGCAGTCGCGGAAGACGTAGGACGTAGTCGCATAGATCGGAACCGCGCGCGCGTCGGTCGCGGGGTCGGGCGCTTCCTGCCCCACATGGAGCTGCAGCGTTTCAAATTTGTAATCAGACATCGTGATACTCCTTTCGAATCGTAATGGGTGTAGTCTTCGTGCTTAGTGACAACATCGCATTCGACCGAACCGGAAGTTGGAGCGAACGAGCCGTTCTAATGTGTTTTTCATCGTGTTTCCCACCCGAAAATAAAACCTACCTTATCGGTAGGCATATCATAGCACGAATTACCTACCATGTCAATAGGTAATTTGCATTTTTTGGAAAGATTCTGTAGGTTGTACAATGATATGTGACAGCGAATAGGAAAAAGAATAGCGAATGGGA
>CAMUZA010000070.1 GCA_947165085.1 uncultured Clostridia bacterium
CCCATTCGTTAGTAGTATACCATACTTGTCTAACAAATGGGGTGCTGTTCAAAACGGTGTTCCGTCGGGGATTTTCTTATTTGAATTTGTCGAAGAATTTTTTGCGCTTGGGCTGGTTGGACGCGCCGCTCTCCTCGAGCTTGCGCAGCAGCTCCTTCTGCTCTCTCGACAGGCGCACCGGCGTCTCGACCACCACGGTGACGAACTCGTCGCCGCGGTTTTTGCTGTTGACGTAGGGGATGCCCTTGCCCTTGAGGCGGAAGGTCGTGCCGGTCTGCGTGCCCTCGTTGATCGTGTAGCGCACCTTGCCCTCGAGCGTCGGCACCTCGACCTCTGCGCCGCAGGCAGCCTGCGTGAAGGAGATCGGCATCTCGCAGTAGATGCTCTGCCCCTGACGGGTGAAGATCGGATGGCTGCGCACGCTCACCGTGACCAGAAGGTCGCCGCTCGGTCCGCCGTTTGCGCCGCTGCAGCCCTCGCCGCGCACGCGCAGCGTCTGCTCGTCGTCAATGCCCGCCGGCACCTTGACGCGCGTTTTGAAGCTGCGGCGCACCTTGCCCTTGCCCTTGCAGCGCGTGCAGGGAGTCTGGATGACCTTGCCGGTGCCGCGGCAGTCGGGGCAGGCGCTCTCAGACTGCATGACCATGCCCATGATGTTCTGCTGGACGCGGATCGTGCCCTTGCCGTTGCAGCGCAGGCAGGTCGCGGGAGATGTGCCGGGCTCCGCGCCGCTGCCGCTGCAGCGGTCGCAGTTTTCGATACGCGACGCGCTGATCTCTTTCTCCGTGCCGAAGGCGGCTTCCTCAAAGGTCAGATCGAGCCGCGCCATGACGTCCTCGCCGCGCATCGGCGCGTTCGCGCTGCGGCGCGTGGAGCGGCCGCCGCCGAAGAAGCTGCCGAAGAGGTCGCCCAGATCGCCGAAGTCGCCGAACCCGCCGAAGCCGCCGAACGGATTCCCGCCGCCCGCGCCGCCTGCAGCGGCGTTGAAATTCGGATCGACGCCGGCAAAGCCGAACTGGTCGTACCGCGCGCGCTTATCCGCGTCGGACAAAACTTCGTTTGCCTCGTTGATCTCCTTGAATTTCTGCTCCGCGTCCGGCTCATGGTTGACGTCGGGGTGATATTTCGCCGCGAGCTTGCGGTAGGCGCGCTTGATCTCGGCGTCGGTCGCGTCCTTCTTGACGCCCAGCACCTCGTAGTAGTCTCTTTTATTTTCGTTTGCCATGGGCTTTCACCAACTTTACGGTTATGTCAGACCGAACAGGCGGCGACTTTCGTCTCCGCCTGTGTCGCTTGTTTGTCGGAATATCTTTTAATCCTTGACTTCCTCGTAGTCCGCGTCGACGTAGCCGTCGCCGCCGGAGTTGCCGCCCGCGTTCGGATCGGCGCCCATATTGGGGTCGCCCTGCGGCGCAGACTGCTTATAGATCTTCTCGGAAGCGGCGTAGAACGCCTTCTGCACGGCGTCGGTCGCCGCCTTGATCGCCGCGACGTCGCTGCCCTTGTTCTTTTCCTTCAGATCGGTAAGCGCGGACTCGATGTTCGCCTTGTCGCTCGCCTCGACCTTGTCGCCCAGCTCGCCGAGGGTTTTCTCGGTCTGATAGATGACCTGGTCGGCGGCGTTGTGGGTGTCAACCTCTTCCTTGCGCGCCTTGTCCTCCGCCGCGTACTGCTCGGCTTCCTTGACCGCCTTGTCGATGTCCTCCTTGGAGAGGTTCGAGGACGCGGTGATCGTGATGGTCGCTTCCTTGCCGGTGCCGAGGTCCTTCGCCGAGACGTTCACGATGCCGTTGGCGTCGATGTCGAAGGTAACCTCGATCTGCGGCACGCCGCGCGGCGCGGGCGCGATGCCGCCGAGCTGGAACTTGCCCAGCGTCTTGTTGTATGCCGCCATCTCACGCTCGCCCTGCAGGACGTGGATCTCCACGGAGGTCTGTCCGTCTGCGGCGGTGGAGAATATCTGGCTCTTTTTGGTCGGAATGGTCGTGTTGCGGTCGATCAGACGGGTGAACACGCCGCCCATGGTCTCCAGACCCAGAGACAGCGGGGTGACGTCCAGCAGGAGCAGGCCCTTGACGTCGTCGCCCAGCACGCCGCCCTGAATGGCAGCGCCGACGGCAACGCACTCGTCGGGGTTGATGCCCTTAAAGCCTTCCTTGCCGGTGATGCCCTTAACGGCCTCCTGCACGGCGGGGATTCTCGTCGAGCCGCCGACCAGCAGGACCTTGCTGATGTCGCCCGCCTTGACGCCGGCGTCCGCCATCGCCTGACGGACGGGACCCATGGTCGCTTCGACCAGATGGGCGGTCAGCTCGTTGAACTTTGCGCGCGTCAGCGTGACGTCCAGGTGCTTCGGACCGTTCGCGTCGGCGGTGATATACGGCAGGTTGATCGCCGTGCTGGTCACGCCGGACAGCTCGATCTTCGCCTTCTCCGCGGCTTCCTTCAGACGCTGCATCGCGCCCTTGTCATTCGACAGGTCGATGCCCTCGGTCTTCTTGAATTCCGCGACGAGGTAATCCATAATGCACTTGTCGAAATCGTCGCCGCCGAGGTGGGTGTTGCCGTTGGTGGCAAGGACTTCGATGATGCCGTCGCCGAGGTCGAGGATGGACACGTCGAACGTGCCGCCGCCGAGGTCGTAGACCATGATCTTCTGTTCTTCTTCCTTATCCACGCCGTAGGCGAGCGCGGCTGCGGTCGGCTCGTTGATGGTACGCTTGACATCCAGTCCCGCGATCTTGCCGGCGTCCTTGGTCGCCTGACGCTGCGCGTCGTTGAAGTAGGCGGGGACGGTGATGACCGCCTCGGTGACCTTCTGCCCCAGATAGGCTTCGGCGTCTGCCTTCAGCTTCTGCAGGATCATCGCGGAGATCTCCTGCGGGGTGTATTTCTTTGCGTCGATGGAAACGCGGTAGTCCGAGCCCATGTGGCGCTTGATGGACGAGATCGTGCGGTCGGCGTTGGTGACTGCCTGACGCTTCGCGATCTGACCGATCATACGCTCGCCGGTCTTGGAGAACGCGACGACGGACGGGGTGGTGCGGTTGCCTTCCGCGTTGGCAATGACGACGGGCTCGCCGCCCTCCATGACTGCCACGCAGGAATTGGTGGTGCCGAGATCAATACCGATAATTTTTCCCATGATAAGTTCCTCCTATATAAACCTAATTTTTAACAAAGTTAGTTGGCGACCTTGACCATCGCGAAGCGGATGACCTTGTCGCCGAGGGTGAAGCCGGTCTGGAAAACCTCCGCGACTGTGTTTTCGCCCAATGCTTCGTCGTCAACGTGCATGACGGCGTTGTGTTTTTCGGGGTCAAAGGGCTCGCCTGCCGCGCCGAACGGGCGTATCCCGACGCCTTCCATGATCTTGGTCAGCTCGGCCATCGTCATTTCGACGCCCTTTTTGAAGGCCTCGTCGGCGGTTTCGTTTTTCAGCGCCCGCTGCAGATTGTCATACACGGGCAGAAATTTCTTCGCCGTATCCGCCACGGCGTTTTGATAGATCGCGTCCTTTTCGCGCTGGGAGCGCTTGCGGAAATTGTCGTATTCGGCGGCGAGCCGCAGATACTGATCGTGCTCCTGCGCCTGCGCCTGCTGCGCTTTTTCCAGCTCGGTCGGCTCTTTCTTTTCTTCTTTTTCTTCCTTGGTCTCCTCTTTGACCTCTTCGGTCTGTTCGGGAGCGTCCTGTTTCTTCTTGCTCAAGGCTTATTCCTCCTTCTTTGCCTCCGGCAGCTCGTTCTTTCCGAACAGTCTGCCCAAGCCTTCGGCAAAGTAGCTTAATCTTGCGGTGATCTGCGCGTAATCCATGCGCTGCGGGCCGACCACGCCGATCATGCCCTGCATGCCCTCGCCGATGTCGAAGCGCGTCACGACGACGGAGGTGTTTTTCAGCTCCTGCGCGACGTTCTCCGGTCCGACTAAAATCTGCATCGGGCTGTTCGGGTCGAGCTTGGCGGGAAGATTCGAGATCGTGTCCTCGTCCAGCGCGCTCAAAACCTCCTGCGCGCGGCTCAGGTCCTGGTATTCCGGCTGACCCAGCAGACGGTTCTGACCGGTCAAGTACACCTCCGCGCGGCGGCAGGTCTCCAGAACGTGCGTCGCGAAGTCCACGGCGATCGGCACAAGTCCCGAAGCCGCGCCCGCGCTTCTGGTCACGCGGTCGATGAGCTCCGGCGTGAACTGCTCGACGGGGATCTCCGTCAGGCTGGCGTTCAGCACCGCGCTCAGGAGCTTCAGATCCTGCTCCGTGATGCTCAGCGGCAGCTTGATGAGCTTGTTCTTCACCGTCTCGTCCGTGGTCATCACGACCAGGATAAAGCTCTTTTCCCCTGCGGGCAGGACCTCGAAGCGACGCACCTTCACGCTGTCGGTATGCGCGGTCATCGCGTAAGCCGGCAGGTTTGTCAGCTGCGAGACCAGCTTGCCGACCTTGCTCATCGCGCGGTCGAATTCCTGCATGCGAAGCTCCATCGCCTGATTGATCGACTGCGTTTCGTCCACGCTCAGGCGGTAGTCCTGCATCAGCCGGTCAATGTAAAAACGGTATCCGGCGGGACTGGGGATCCGACCCGCGGAGGTGTGCGGCTGTTCCAGGAAGCCCAGATTCGTCAGCTCCGCCATCTCGTTGCGGATGGTCGCGGAGGAAAAGTCCATGTCCGGCATCGCCGCAATGGTCTTCGAGCCGACCGGCTCTGCGGTGCGGATGTACAGGTCCACGATCGCCTTGAGGATCTTCTGTTTGCGTTCGGACATCTCAACAGACACTTGACTCCCCTCCTTTAGCACTCATTGTCCCCGAGTGCTAAGCCAATGATACACCCCGTTAGCACTTTTGTCAATAGTTTGCTAAAACTTTTTTGTGAATATTTTGTAACCTTTTGCCAGCAGCTTTTCCCGTCGCGCAGGAGCGCCCGCCGCAGGCACGGCACCCAGCGCCGTATTCCGTGCTGCACCTCCTCACCGTGTCATTGCGAGCCGCCGTCAGGCGGCGTGGCAATCCGTCCCTCGCAGGGTTGGTATTTGCGTCGTCCTTTGCGCTGCACTCCCGGTTTTGTCATTCCCGCCTGACACATCCGTAAGGCGGCAAAGCCGCCAACAGCTGCGCTCTCCGAGCAAGCCGGGCAATGACTGCTTTCAGGATTCTCTGTTGTTTCGGTAAGCGTACGGCGACGATACGGACAGATTGCCACGTCGCTTCGCTCCTCGCAATGACACGGACGATGGTAGCTGCGCAGTCCGCACTCTTCTATTGTCCGCTGTCCGCTGACAACCGTCCGCATTTCCGCGTTTTTTCTCTTTTCAAGCGGGAAGTTATGTGATATAATACGTTTATTGTATGATAAAAGGACGATTCTGCCCTGAATTTCGACCGGAAGCCAAAGGTAACTGCTATGACCGACCTGAACCACATCCGCAACTTCTCCATCATCGCGCACATCGACCACGGCAAGTCCACGCTGGCGGACCGCCTGCTCGAGGAGTGCAATACCATCGACAAGCGCGAAATGGAGGATCAGATCCTCGACTCCATGGAGCTCGAGCGCGAGCGCGGCATCACCATCAAGGCGCGCGCCGTGAAGCTGGACTACACCGCCGACGACGGCGAACGATACGTGCTCAACCTGATCGACACCCCGGGTCACGTGGACTTCAACTACGAGGTCTCGCGTTCCCTCGCCGCGTGCGAGGGCGCGGTGCTGGTCGTGGACGCCTCGCAGGGCATCGAGGCGCAGACCCTCGCGAACACCTACCTCGCGGTCGACGCGGGGCTGGAGGTCGTGCCGGTCGTCAACAAGATTGACCTGCCCGCAGCGCGACCCCTGGAGGTCAAGCACGAGATCGAAGACGTGATCGGCATCCCCGCCCTCGACGCGCCGGAGATCTCGGCGAAGAACGGCGTCAACATCCGCTCCGTCTTGGAGGCGGTGGTCGCGGGCGTTCCCGCGCCGAAAGGCGACCGCTCTGCGCCCCTGCAGGCGCTGATCTTCGACAGCCAGTACGACTCCTACCGCGGCGTCATCGTGTATCTTCGCGTCAAGAACGGCGTGCTGCGTCCGGGCATGGACGTTCGCATGATGGCGACCGGCGCGCAGTACAAGGTCGTCGAGGTCGGCACCCTCTCGCCGCGCGGGATGAATCCCGTGGACGAGCTGGGCGCGGGCG
>CAMUZA010000071.1 GCA_947165085.1 uncultured Clostridia bacterium
TTTTCCTACATAGGGGGGTGTTTTGTCTATTGTCTGTTTTTACTGGTTCTGTTCATAGATGGCGGAGGGCTCTAATTCATATTTCAAAGTGTGAAAAATGAAAGCACTATTGAAACTGCGGCAATGATCTGTGATCAAAAAGACTCCAAGCACTGTTCTTTCATAAAGCGAATGATCTCGCCATTATCTCTGTCCTCATAATACGTGACAAGCAGCGTCTTGAATTCAGGGACGCGTTTTTCGGGAATGATCATCATGCCGCCGCCCTGCGAGATGAGATAGTGGTTTGCAAAGATGACGGAAGCACGCTTGTTTCCGTCGTTGAAAATCTGTGTTTTCATACAGTAAAGGCAAAGACGGATGGCTTTTTCGTCGGGGGCTGTTTCGGAATTCAGGATCTGCTCGATGTTCTCTTTTACGATCGTCTCGATCGGCATAGGCGGGATATAGGTCGTGCCGCCGATTTTCACCGGGACGCCGCGAATCCGTCCGCCGTCCTGATAGAAACCCTCGTTTACAAGTTTGGCAATGTGGCAGAGGATAGAGTAATCGGTCGGATAACGAATGACGTCGCGATCAAGGATGAACTCCCAAGCGTGCTTCAGGTTCAGAATCTTCTGCACGTCGGTTGCTGTCATTCCATTGACCGTGCCGTTTTCGATGATATCCTCGGTTTGCGGAAAACTGGTTGCCACACCCTCCAGAATTGCCTGATCGTAGATGTTGGATTTCATATGCATTCGTGCAAAATCCAGATTCAACTGCACGCGCGGAGACAGTTCTGTATCAGAATAACCCAGCAAAGCCAGTTCTTTGTCCATATGCCGGATGCTCTTTCTGAATTCTCTCGCTTCACGGGCGTTGCGCAACAGCAATTCATACAGTTCATCGGAGTAGACGTCCACATAGGTAGACGTCAACCTTGAACCGACGCGTTTGCGGATATACAGATATTTCTTTCCGTCACGCTCTTTGATTTCCGGATTGCCGTCGTATGGCAAAAGGTTCAGCCGTGCCTGAAGGTCGGCTTTTTGATGCAGCAATTCCTGGATCGCGGAATAATTGTTATTCATACTCGCCTCCGTAGGGAACTTTTAATACGAAAACTATACCATAATGTTCCCCAAATTGCAATACTTTATTCGTGATCGTTTTGGTCACTGATGTACGTTCCCGCCGACAGAGCCGGCGGGAACTGCAAAAACAGAAAACTTGACTAATCCATCAATCGGTGTTCGTGGTTGCCTTTGAGATATTCGCGGACGCTGCCGTTGAGAACGTGGTACGCATACTCCAGCGGATTGTTGTAAATCAGCCAGTCCAGTTCTGAGCGATTGGCGATGCTGATGTCATAGAGTTCCTCGACGGCTTCGCAGTCGATGGCGAGTATCGTGCCGTCGGCAAACCGGATTTCGACACATCCGGAGTCCATATTGAACTCGCAGTTTGCTATCTTTTCCATAACCAAAATCCTTTCTGATTTATGTTGAATTTTTGGATGTGGTCTGTATGTCGTACCTTGTGTTAGTTTGTTTTGGGTACCCATATTTGCGTACCCATTTTGATTTGTAATAGATGGAATACTTGGATTCCTACTGCAAAAATGAGAAGAAAAACGAGCGATCAGCGGATGCTTTGGAGCATTTGAAACCGATGGAAAACCGCGCGCTTTTTTCTTGGCGCTTCAAGTCCTTGTGCCCCTGCCAGAAAAAAGCACGCTTCGGCGTGCTTTTTTCAACAATATGCATCCTTCCCTGCATGAATTTCGTTTGAACTGCCCTTTTCCCGCTGATCAAGCCTTCTGTTCGGAGCATGATGATTACTTAATTAGGAGGAAACAATGAGATTACGTTCTGATATTCTGAAAGAAATCTACAAGCTGGAGGCGCATCCGGAGGGGGGATGGTTCGCGGAGGTCTACACCGCGCCGTTCGAGAAGGATGGGCGCGCTTTGGCGGGAAGCATCTATTTCCTGCTGGACGCGGGAGAAGTATCGCAGTTCCACCAGATCGACTGCGAGGAGCTTTGGTTCTATCATGAGGGCTGCGGGGTACGGATCACGGTGCTGCATGACGGAAAGACCGAAGCATACACGTTAGGACCGGATTGCGAGCATGGGCAGCGCGCCATGATCGCCGTTCCGAAGGACGCGATCTTCTCCGCCGAGAACCTGACGCCGGACGGCTTCACGTTCGTCTCCTGTGTGACCGCGCCGAAGTTCCGGTACGAGGGCTTCCGTCTGGTGGGCAGCGAAGAGCTCCGCGAGAAATACCCGGAGGCGCTGCGGCGAGACGGAAAAGCAGCGATGCAGGAACGGTATCTGAAAAAGGCCGCTTTCTATTATAACGAAAACGGACGGCTGACGCAGTTTCCGACAAAGAGACCGCTGCGGGGAATCGTCCTGTCGCGGATCGCGGAACAGTTCGCGTTCGATACGGAATACACAGAAAAACAGGTAAATCAGATCATCGCGGCGCAGATCGCGTTCTCGGACGTCGAGCTGATCCGGCGCGAACTGTACGAAGGAGGTTACGTCGGCCGCCTGCGCGACGGCTCGAAGTATTGGAGAATCAAAAGGAACGATACGGAATAATGCAGGGGTCAACAAAAACACTTGCAGCACGAATAAGGACAGAAGATGTATCGTGTTCTGGCGGTGCAGGACGGTCAATCGCGCGCTGCCGCCGGCGAGCTTCTGAAATATGAGCTGTAATCAGCGGAACAGCAACGCCGCAGGGTCGGAAATCCGAACCTGCGGCGTTTTTCGATTCTTTTGGCACAGCAGGAGAGGCGCTAAAGCTGGCCGATTGCCTTGCCGACTGCTTCAACGTGTCCCTCTTTGGAGCCGGTGCGGTAAGCAGCCGTCACGCGCCAGATGAGCTGATCCCAACCGGCAGGGATCGTCTCCTTCGCGTTTCTGCCGACGCTCATGAGCGCTTCGGTGTCAGAGAGGATCTCCAGGATCCGCGCCGCCATCGCTTCTGCGGATGCTTCGGCGGTATAGCCGTTGACGCCGTTTTTCACGATTTCGGCAGCGTTGGAGCCGGCGGTCAGCAGCGACGGCAGACCGGCAAGAGCGGCCTCGCGCACGACCTGCGGCGCGTTGTCGTAGACGGAGGGGAAGAACAGCAAATCAGCAGCCGCGTAAAGGTCATGCCGCGCAGCAAGGTCGTCGACTTGCCCGATGAAACGGACGCAGTCATCCAGACCGAGCTCATGGCAGTAGGTGCGGATCGCTTCACTATGATCGCCGTCTCCCGCGCAGACCAGCATGCAGGGCGTTTCGCCTGTGGAGAGCAGTTTCATCGTATCAAGGATGAGACGCAGATTCTTCTGCCAGTTCAGACGACCGACAAACAGCAGCAGGGGACGATCAGAGGACAGATCGAGTCGGGATATGGCGGTTCTGCACGGCGAATCTGACTTCTGCAGCGCTTCCGTGAGATCCGCGTCGTCTTCCATGATGCATATCGTGCCGTTATAACCGAGACGCTGCAGGGTCAGCGCTGCCGCGCTGCTGCTTGCCCACACATGATCGGCCTTGGTATAGAAGCTGACGGCGTATCGCTCCATGAGCCATGCCGACAGCTTGCCGCGGGGCGCGCCGCAGGCGTCAAATTTGCCGTGGAACGTAGCGTAAACGGGGATGCGGTACTTTTTGCCGAGACGCAGCGCGAGACGGCTCACGCCAAACGGGGAATGCACGTGGATGACGTCGGGCGGATCGTCCGCAAAGATGCGGCGCAGTCCATGCGCGGAGCCAAAACGGGGCAGAACCGCGTCAAGCAGGGGCACGCGGAACGAGCGGACGCGGCAGACCGGATAAGGCGCCGCGCTGTCTTCCGCCGCGTCCGCTCCTTCGGGCGCGACGACAAAAACGTCGTGACCGCGCGCTTGCAGATTGCGCGCATAGGCGTCCGCCGCGCGCGAAGCGCCGTCATCGCCCGAAGGGAACACGCCGACAAACTGAGCGATCCGCAGCGGACCGTCCGGCTTCGGCGTCTTTTTGATTTCCCGTCGATGAAGGAAGCTGCCGAACGCCATCAAAAGAATGCCGCAGAACAGCCAGGAGTAATACACGAGGATCCGCCAGAAGATCATCGCCCAGAACAGCATGCCTTCCTCCAGCGAGGAGAAAACCGCATAGAACGAGCCCTCCGCCGCGCCGGAATTGCCGGGCGTGGGAATGATCGTGATCGCGCAGTGGATATATACGACGAGCGAGAAGGTCATCCACCAACTGCCGCTGCCGCCGAAGGCGTGCAGCATGAAGAAGGGGATCGACAGGACCGCGGTATGATAAACGAAAGAGATCAGGATCAGACGGATAAAGGTTGCGGGCTTGGTGTAGAACAACCGCATGCACTTGGTATAGTCGTTCAGCGCGGCGGTCGCTTTCCGCTCTGCCTGTTCCCGATCCTTGATCAGCCTCAGCTTCGCGCCGCAGCGGACCGCCCAGCGGAGAATTGCCAGACACGGCTTCGGGAAAATCGCGAATAACAGCAGACCGACCGGCGGCAGGGAATAAACGCACAGTCCGACGTAGGCGGTGATCCGGATCAGCAGGATCGAATCCGAGATGTCGCGGTTCGTAAGGAAGACAAAAACCGCGATCAGGATAAAAGCGAACTGCTGCGTCAGAAAGCTGGCAATCGGTACCGCGCCGCTGGTGCCCGCGCTGTAGCCGCGGCGTTTGAGATAGCTGATCTGAAACGGTTGACCGCCGGCGCCGAAGGGCGTGATATTGTCATAGTATCTTCCGTACAGCGCACATTCCAGCGCGCCGAGGGGGTCGTCCTTCCCCTCCGCCTTGACGAGTAAACGGCGGTACTTCGTCGTTTCCGCCCAAGCAGCGGCAAAAAAACAGGCGATGCCGGGCAGCAGATACAAAAGATTGATGTCGTGTACGGATACGCGCTGAATGCCTTCGGCGTTGTTCCGGAGTTCCCGTACGGCGATGAAGACGACGATCGCCAGATTGATCAGAAGCGAGACGATCAGACCGACGCGCCGCCGCTTTTTCCGCTCTATGACAGGCAAGATCATCCCTCCTTCCTCTCTGAACGCAGATACTTGCGTTCGGCCGGCGATTTTCCATATCACTGCACTTTATTATACTATTTTTCCCGGCAAAACACAAGAAAAATGATTTCTGCATGTTGGCATTGGCAGCGCATTCTTGCATTTTTGACGCGATTTGATATAATATCAGCAGTAACCATTGGAGGTGCGCGATGCGATATCCCTGTCTGGTCGTCGATCACGACGATACCGTCGTCAACAGCACCGCGACGGTGCATTATCCGAGCTTCTGCGACTTTCTGGCGATCCATTACCCGCAGATGCACTATACGCTCGAAGAATACTTTTTGAAGAATTTTTCGCCGGGCACGCTCGAACTTTTCCGCGACGAGATCGGCATGGACGATGACATGCTGCGCGAGGAGCACCGTTTCTGGGACGCCTATGTGCAGGCGCATATCCCGCAGGCGTATGAGGGCATGCGAAAGATCCTGTGGGCGCATAAGAACGCGGGCGGACTGCTCTGCGTCGTCTCCCACTCCCTGTCGAAGAATATCCTGCGCGACTACCGGGCAAACGGCCTGCCGGAGCCGGATCTGATCTTCGGCTGGGAGATCCCCGTGGAACAGCGCAAGCCGAGCACATACCCTCTGCTGAAGATCATGGAGACGTTCGGACTGAGCAGGGAAGACCTGCTCGTTCTGGACGATCTGAAGCCGGGTTACGAGATGGCGCGCGCCGCCGGCGTCCGCTTTGCCGCAGCGGGCTGGGCGAATGATATACCGCAGATCGAAGATTTCATGCGGCATAACTGCGACCTGTACTTCAAGACGGTCGCCC
>CAMUZA010000072.1 GCA_947165085.1 uncultured Clostridia bacterium
ACGGGGATCTTGAAACCAGCCTGATCCTTGGTGCGGTCATTGAATTCCTTGATGAACTGTGCGATGTTGACGCCGTGCTGGCCGAGAGCCGGGCCGACAGGGGGCGAAGCGGTCGCCTTGGCGGCCGGAATCTGAAGCTTGATATAACCAGTAACTTTCTGTGCCATGATAAGCACCTCCAAATAAAAATGTGGTGATACGCTTGCGCGTATTTTTGGCGGGGACAGTCCCCTCCCACGTTAGTGACCGAATATTATTCGGAGACAACCTCCACCTGATCGAGCTCAAGCTCAATCGGTGTTTCGCGACCGAACATGGAAACGGTCACGCGAACTTTGTTCTTTTCGATGTCGAGCATATCGACGACGCCGTTGAAGCCGCTCAGCGGACCGTCCACGATCGTGACGGTATCGCCGACGTCGTAGCCGACAACGATCTCGCGCTTTTCTACGCCGAGCTTGTAGGTCTCGTCCTCCGTCAGAGGCGTCGCCTTCTCGCTGCCCGAGGTAATAAAGCCCGTGACACCGCGGACGTTGCGGATGACGTACCAGGCTTCGTCCGTCATCACCATCTTCACCAGCACGTAGCCGGGGAAGAGCTTGCGGTCGTACGTTTTCGGACCGTTATCGGTGATCTCCGTGACGGTTTCCATCGGGATGGAAACCTGATAGATTTTAATTCTGTCATCCTGCTGTCTGGCTTCCACCGTTTTCTCGATGGTCGCCTTTACGGTATTTTCATAACCGGAGTAGGTATGCACGACATACCATTTTGCTTCTTCTGCCATACCGAATTAAACGAACAGATCCTTCAGGAGGGCAATTCCCTGGCCTGCGAGGAAGTCGAACAGGCAAACGATGATGCCGACAACCAGAACGGATGCCAGAACGATCAGCGTGTTGTTGAACAACTGCTTGCCATCGGGCCAAACGACCTTCTTCAGCTCGCTCTTCATTTCGCGGAACCACTTGGCGATCTTGCGACCGGTACGGACGAAGAAATTCGGCTTCTTGTTAGCTTCTGCCATCTTGTTTCTTCCTTTCCTTACTTCGTTTCGGTATGAACGGTATGCTTTCTGCAGAACCTGCAATACTTCTTCATTTCCAGGCGGTCAGGGTCGTTCTTCTTGTTTTTCATGGTGTTGTAGTTTCTCTGCTTGCACTCGTTGCAGCGAAGGGTGATTTTAACTCGCATTTCGGCACCTCCTTAATTTTGCCTCCCTGCATGCCCGCGGCTATCGAAAATTTAGCTGACGCCGAAACTACGGGGCGCCGTCCGCGGGTGAAAATGGGCGCAAAAATAAAACCCAATTTTCGCAGGTAGAGACATTCTAACACATGAAATCCATCGGGTCAAGCATTTTTTCTTGTTTTTTCAAGGTTTTTTACGCGAAAGCGGGAGCGAGCGGATCGCTCACTCCCGTTTGTCGGTTTCTGTGCAGTTTTCGCGGAATGCGCAGCCGCCGCAATTTCCGCCGCAGCCGCTGCAGCCTTTGCCTCTGCGCCGGAAAAGCCAGATCAGCGTGGCGATCAGCCACAGCCCGACGGCGCACAGCAGGACGATCTCCAGCCAGCCCACGTCAGAACACCAGCAGAGCGCCCTGATAGACCAGCGCGGCGAAGATCCACGCGACGACGCACTGGAACGCGGCGACGACCGCGCCGCGCCATCTGCCGCCGAGCTCTCTGCCGATCGCGGCAGTCGCTGCGACGCAGGGCGTATAGAGCAGGGTGAACGTCAGGAAGCTGACCGCGGAAGGCGTGGTAAACAGCGCGGACAAGCCGTTGCTGAGATTCTCCATCCCCGTTCCGGTCAGAATGCCGAGCGTGCTGACGACGGCCTCCTTCGCCGTGAAGCCCGTCACGAGCGCGGTCGTGATGCGCCAGTCGCCGAAGCCGAGCGGGCGGAAGATCGGCGTCAGCACCTTGCCGACCCACGCAAGCAGGCTCTGCGCGCTGTCTTCCGCAAAGTTCAAATGCGTGTCAAACGACTGCAGGAACCAGATGACCAGCGTCGCGACAAAAATAACGGTAAAGGCGCGCTGCAGGAAGTCTCTTGCCTTGTCCCACAGCAGCATGGCAACGCTCTTGACGGATGGCATACGGTAGTTCGGAAGCTCCATGACAAACGGCACGGGCTTGCCGCGAAACAGTGTTTTCTTGAACAGCAGCGAAATCAGAATACCGACCACCATACCGCCGAAGTACAGAAGTCCCATCACCAGCGCGGTGTAGTTTGGGAAAAACGCCGCGGAGAACACCGCATAGATCGGGATCTTTGCCGAGCAGCTGAAGAATGGCGTCAGCAGGATCGTCAGCTTGCGGTCCCGCGACGACGGCAGCGTCCTGGTCGCCATGACTGCCGGCACGGTGCAGCCGAAGCCGATCAGCATCGGCACGAAGCTCCGTCCGGACAGACCGATCTTGCGCAGCAGCTTGTCCATCACGAACGCCACGCGCGCCATGTAGCCCGTGTCCTCCAGAATAGACAGGAAGAAGAACATAACGACGATGATCGGCAGGAAGCTCACCACGCTGCCGACGCCGGCGAATATACCGTCGATGATCAGACTGTGCACGACGGGGTTCATCCCGTAGGACTTCAGCCCGCTGTCCACGACGACCGAGAGCCGGTCGATGCCTGCAGCGAGCGCGTCCTGCAGGAACGCGCCGATCACGTCGAACGTCAGCCAGAAGATCAGCAGCATAATGCCGATGAAGATCGGCAGCGCCGCGTATTTGTTTGTCAGAACGCGGTCAATGGCGACCGAACGGAGATGCTCCTTGCTCTGCTTCGCCTTGACGACCGTTTTGTCACACAGTCTTTCGATGTAGTCATAGCGCATGGAGGCGATCGCGGCGTTGCGGTCGAGGCCTCCCTCGTCCTCCATTTGCACGATGCTGTGCTCCAGCAGCTCCATCTCGTTCTGGTCGATCTCCATGCGCTGGATGATATCGGTGTCGCCCTCGATCATCTTCGTCGCGGCAAATCGCCGCGCGATCCCCGCGTTGCGCGCGTGGTCTTCGATCTGGTGGGAGACGGCGTGGATACAGCGGTGCACGGGACCGTCGTCACAGAAGTCCACGCGCAGGGGACGGTGCTTCGACTTTGCCGTCTGCACGGCGATCTCGACCAGCTCCGTTATGCCCTCGTTCTTCGCCGCGGAGATCGGCACCACGGGGATGCCAAGCTCAGCGGACATTTTATTGACGTCGATCGTGCCGCCGTTGCCGCGCACCTCGTCCATCATATTGAGCGCGAGCACCATCGGAATATCCATCTCCAGAAGCTGGAGGGTCAGGTAGAGATTGCGCTCGATATTCGTCGCATCGACGATGTTGATGATCCCGTCCGGGTGCTGATCGAGCAGGAAGTCGCGCGTGACGATCTCCTCGCCCGTATAGGGGCGCAGAGAGTAGATGCCCGGCAGATCCGCCACCGTGCAATCCTTTGCCCCGCGCATCAGACCGGTCTTGCTGTCCACGGTCACGCCGGGAAAATTGCCGACGTGCTGATTCGCTCCGGTCAGCTGATTGAACAAGGTCGTCTTTCCGCAATTCTGATTGCCGAGCAGAGCGAACATCATTTTGCGCTCACCTCCGGCAGGATCTCGATTTTTGCTGCGTCCTCCAGCCGAAGGGTCAGCTCGTAGCCGCGCAGACGGATCTCCATGGGGTCTCCCATCGGAGCGATCTTCTGCACCGTCACCTTCGTATTGGGGATCAGTCCCATATCCAGCAGGCGGCAGCGGAGCAGTCCTTCCCCGCCGACCGCGGTGATCAGCCCGCTTTTTCCAACCGCCAGTTCCTTCAGTGTCATTCTTTCTTCCTCCGAGTTAGTCGCGTCTATCTTCACAAATGATAGCACACGGAGACCGGCATATCAAGCGGGCGGCGAAAAAAACTTGTATTTCCGTCGCAGGGACGCTATAATATGGATAATCTATCCAAACGGAGCGAACCTATGAGAGTACTTGCCATTGATTACGGCGACGCCCGTACCGGCATCGCAATTTCCGACGCGAGCGGAACGATCGTTGGTCAGACCGCCGTGATCCACAGCTACAATGCAAATAAAACCGCCGCAGAAATCGCCCGTTTCGTCAGGGAAAGCGGCGCGGAGCGGCTCGTCATGGGCTTCCCGCGCAACATGGACGGCACTGAAGGTCGCAGAGCGGAGCTTTACCGCGATTTTGCCGCGCTGGTCGAGCGGACCTGCGCCATGCCCGTCGTCCTTTGGGACGAGCGGCGCACCACCGTGGAGGCGCACAACATTCTTTCCGGCTGCAACTACCGCGGAAAAAAGCGCAAAGAGACCGTCGACGCCGTCGCGGCGTCGCTGATCTTAGAGGGCTATCTTTCCTTCCTGTCGCGCTGACGGGAGAACAACTCCGTCAGACCGACGACGATCAGAAAACCGCCGAACAGCCTGCGCAGAAGCCCCGTATCCATTACCGTTGCCAGCACCGCCGCGCCTGCGGCGCTCACGCAGCCGGCGAGGATCGCGGGAAGGACGATATGCGGGCGGATCAGGCGGTTTTTTATATGGAAAACCAACGCGCAGGCGGCAGTCGGCAGGAAGAAGAGCAGATTGATCCCCTGCGCGCTTTTCTGCGCGATCCCCATGACGGCGGTCATCCACACCATGAGCAGGGTGCCGCCGCCGACGCCCAGACCGGACAGGATACCGCAGAGCAGTCCCGCCAGTCCCGCGATCACCGCGCTCATGCCGTCAGGAGGCGGATCCCGCCCCAGAGGATGAAGATACCGAGCGCGCGGTGCAGCCACTTCGTCGGGAGCTTCCGCAGGGTCAGTCCCGCGATCGCGCCGCCTGCCGCGCCGCCGAGCAGATAAGGCACGGAATCGAGCAGAAAGCTCCCGCCGCGCAGCAGGTAGACCCCCGCAGATACCAGTGACAGCGGCAGGATGATACACACGCTGCACGCGAACAGCTCATGCTGTTTGAGGTCTGTCGTTTTGGACAGAAGCGGAAGCAGCAGCATGCCGCCGCCCGCGCCGAACAATCCGTTGGCGAGTCCTGCCGCCGCGCCGCTCATCAGCGGCGCGAGCCGTTGTTTCTGCAATTGCGCCACTTCCTTTCCGCCTTTATTCTGCGCCTATCATAAGTCTCCTATCCGCAGAATATACTCTCCCATAAGAATTAAACGAGGTGGGAGAATGGAACAAACCGTAAATCATATCACGCTGATCGGCAATCTCGCGTCCGCTCCGACGTTTTCACACGGCAATCACGGACGGCGTTTTTATTCATTTTATCTGGAAGTCGCGCGGCTGTCCGGCGCGATCGACCGCCTGCAGATCCTTGCGCCGGAAGAACTGCTGTTCGCCTCGGAGGCGCAGGAGGGAAACGCCCTGCTGATCGAGGGGCAGATCCGCTCCTATAACAATCGCTCTCCGAACGGCAGGCGTCTGATCATCTCCGTGCTTGCCGAGACCATGCAGGTCACGGACGCCGCGCACGACAACCGCGTCAGTCTGCAGGGGATCATCTGCAAGGATCCGGTCTATCGGCGCACCCCGCTGGGCAGAGAGATCTGCGACGTGATGCTCGCCGTGAACCGCCCCTATCACCGCGCAGACTATCTGCCCTGCATCCTCTGGGGCCGCTGCGCGCAGGAAGTCGCCGCCTACCCTGTCGGCACACCGCTG
>CAMUZA010000073.1 GCA_947165085.1 uncultured Clostridia bacterium
CACGGGCGCGGAGCGTCCGTGCGACAGTCCGCTGCCCGGCTACAAGGCGGTGCAGCCGATGGTCTACTCCGGCGTCTATCCCGCCGACGGCAGCAAGTACGGCGACCTGCGCGACGCTTTGGAAAAGCTCAAGCTCAACGACGCCTCCATGTCCTATGTGCAGGAAAACTCGATCGCCCTCGGCTTCGGCTTCCGCTGCGGCTTCCTCGGACTTCTGCACATGGAGATCATCATGGAGCGTCTCGAGCGCGAATACAACCTCGACCTCATCACCACCGCGCCGAACGTCGTCTACCGCGTGACGAAGACGAACGGCGAGGTCGTGGAGATCTATACGCCCCTGAACTACCCCGACCCCGCGGACATCCAGTCCTGCGAGGAGCCGTTCGTCCGCGCGAGCATCATCACGCCGCCGGAGTACGTGGGCAACATCATGGACCTCTGCCAGCAGCGGCGCGGCGAATACCGCGACATGACCTACCTCGACGAAAGCCGTGTGGAGCTGCGCTATTTCATGCCGCTCAACGAGATCATCTACGATTTCTTTGACGCGCTCAAGTCCCGCACGCGCGGCTACGGCTCACTGGATTACGAAATGGACGGCTACCGCGAAAGCAAGCTCGTCAAGCTCGACATCCTGCTCAACGGCGAGATCGTGGACGCCCTGTCCTTCATTCTCTTCTCAGACAACGCCTACGCGCGGGCGAGGAAGATCTGCGAGAAGCTCAAGGAGAATATCCCGCGCCAGATGTTTGAAATCCCCGTGCAGGCGGCGATCGGCGGCAAGATCATCGCCCGCGAGACGATCAAGGCGCTGCGCAAGGACGTGCTTGCCAAGTGCTACGGCGGCGACATCACGCGCAAGAAGAAGCTGCTGGAAAAGCAGAAGGAAGGCAAGAAGCGCATGCGCACCTTCGGCACGGTCTCCGTCCCGTCGGAGGCGTTCATGGCGGTTCTGAAGATGGACGAATGAAGCAAGTGACGATCTACACCGACGGCGCCTGCTCCGGCAATCCCGGACCGGGCGGCTGGGGCGCGATTTTAGCGTGGAACGGGCATGAAAAGGAGTTGTCCGGCGGGGAAAAGGAAACGACCAACAACCGCATGGAACTTTCGGGCGTGATCTTCGCTTTGCAGGCGCTCAAGGAGCCGTGCGCGGTCGACCTGTTCACCGATTCCAAATACGTCTTTGACGCGGTGGACAAGGGCTGGGTCTACGGCTGGCGCGCAAACGGCTGGCGCAAGGCGGACAAAAAGCCCGCGCTGAACGTCGACCTCTGGGAGCGGCTGCTGCCGCTTCTGGAAACGCACGCGGTCACGTGGCACTGGGTCAAGGGCCACGCCGAAAACGAAAAAAACAACCGCTGCGATCAGCTCGCCGTGGCGGAGAGTAAGAAATTTCAGGTGATTTGATGTTTTATGCAATTTTAGCTGCGATCGCCGCCGCGATCGTCGGACTCGACCAGTGGACGAAGGCGCTGACCGTCGCGCACGTCCCGCTGCACGAAGACCTCCCCAGCGTCCTCGGTATTTTCCACATCACGCATACGAAGAACGACGGCGCGATCTGGGGCATTCTCAGCGGTCAGACCTGGCTGTTCATCCTCGTGATGGTGCTGTTCCTCGGCGTGCTTGCCGTGCTGATCTGGCGCAAGTGGCTGACCAAAAAATTTGAGTGGATCTGCCTTGCCATGATCGCGGGCGGCGGTCTGGGCAACATGATCGACCGTCTCGCCTACGGCAAGGTCACGGATATGATCGAATTCGACTTCGTGCAATTCCCCGTGTTCAACGTCGCCGACTGCTTCATCACGGTCGGCTGCTTCGCGCTGCTGATCTACATCATTTTCTTCGACCGGGAGAAAAAGAAGGAAGACGCCGGGCAGACGCCGTCTGCCTGAGGCGGTCTGTCCCTTCCAAAAAGCGGGCGTCCAACGGGCGCCCGCTTTTTGCACGTCATTCTGCACAGGCCGCGCAAGCGGCCGGACACAATTCTTCGGCAAAATGTCGAAAAATTGTGGATTTTTTCTTTGACGGGAGCAAGAATCCATGTTATACTAAAAAATTGAGGGGGCGTGGATATGCAGGTTGTCGCAAAGGAAGACGGCGAGCGCGTGGACGTATTCCTCGCGCGCAAGCTGCCGGATTTGACGCGCAGTGCGGTGCAGAAGCTGCTGGAGCAGGGCGCGGTCACCTGCGCGGGCGAGAACGTCAGGAAAAATGAAAAGACCGAGGCGGGCAAGACTTACGACGTCATCCTGCCGGAGGTCAGGGACGTGCCGGTCGAGGCGCAGGATATTCCGCTCGAGGTCGTCTATGAAGACGACGACGTGCTGGTGATCAACAAGCCCAAGGGCCTGGTCGTCCATCCCGCCGCGGGGCACGCGGACGGCACGCTCGTCAATGCGTTGCTGTATCATTGCGGCGATACGCTCTCCGGCATCAACGGCGAGAAGCGCCCCGGCATCGTCCACCGCATCGACATGGACACGAGCGGGCTTCTGATCGTGGCGAAGAACGACTTCGCGCATCAGTCCCTCGCCGCGCAGCTCAAGGATCACACCCTGCGGCGCACGTATGAATGCATCGTGCGCGGCGGCTTCAAGGAGGATACCGGCACGGTCGACGCGCCCATCGGACGGCATCCGACCGACCGCAAGCGCATGGCGGTGACGGAGAAGAACAGCCGCGCCGCCGTGACGCACTGGGAGGTCGTCGCGCGCTACGGGCAGTACACCCACCTGCGCTGCCGGCTCGAGACCGGCAGGACGCACCAGATCCGCGTCCACATGGCGTATCTCAACCACCCCATCGCGGGCGACCCGCTCTACGGCGTGAAAAAGCCGGAGCTGGGCTTGACCTCGCAATGTCTCCACGCGAAGGAGCTGACCTTCGTGCATCCTCGCACCGGCGAGGAGATCACCGTTTCCTGTGCGCTGCCGGAGGAATTCTCCGCTGCGCTGGATAAATTAAAACAGAGCACAAAATAATTTTTCAATACAGGAGGAATTTCAACATGACACCCTACGAGAAATTACAGCACTGCCTCGCGTGCGTTCGCGAAAAAACCGACTTTGTTCCCGACGTCGCCCTGATCCTCGGCTCCGGCCTCGGCGCGCTCGCCGATGAGATAGACGCGGTCGCCACCGTGGACTACCACGACATTGAGGGCTTCCCCGTTTCCACCGTTGCAGGTCACAAGGGCCGCTTCGTCTTCGGCTATATCAACGACGTCAAGGTCGTCATCATGCAGGGCCGCGTCCACTACTACGAGGGCTATCCCATTGAGGACGTCCTGCTTCCCACCCGCCTGATGCGGCTCATGGGCGCGAAGGTGCTCTTCCTGACGAACGCCGCCGGCGGCGTCAACAAATACTTCAACGTCGGCGACTTCATGATCATCCGCGACCACATCATGAGCTTCTTCCCGAACCCGCTGATCGGTCCGAACATCGACGAATTCGGTCCGCGCTTCCCGGATATGAGCCATTGCTATGATCCGGAGCTGTGCAATATCATCCGCGACACCGCCGCCCGCCTGAACATCGGCGTGCGCGAGGGCGTGTACCTCCAGTTCACCGGCCCGACCTACGAGACCCCCGCCGAGATCCGCATGGCGGCGCTGCTCGGCGCTGACAGCGTCGGCATGTCCACCGCCTGCGAGGCGGCTGCCGCCAACCATGCCGGCATGCGCGTGTGCGGCATCTCCTGCATCACGAACCTCGCCGCGGGCATCTCCCCCGTACCGCTGGATCACAAGGAGGTCGCGGAGACCGCCAACCGCGTCGCGCCCTACTTCCGTCAGCTCGTCAAGGAAAGCATTACCGCGATCGGCAAGGCGCTGTAAGCTATGAGCGTACAGTCCGTGACCCACGCGGTCAACGTCCGTCTGGGGGACGACGAAAACAGTATCGTCGTCCTCGATCAGACGCTTCTGCCCAATGAGACGAAGTACCTGACCCTGACGACCGCCGAGGCGATGTGGGAAGCGATCTATAAGCTGCGCGTGCGCGGCGCGCCGTGCATCGGCATTTTCGCCGCCTATGCGATGGCAGTCCTGTCCAAGGGCATTTCCGCGCCGGATTATGACGGCTTCTACGCAGAATTTACCCGCCTGTCGGACTATCTCAATTCCTCGCGCCCCACCGCCGTCAATCTCGGCGGGATGCTCCGGCGCATGGACGGCGTCGTTCAGGCGCATAAGGACGCGCCGCGCGAGACCTTGCTCGCCGCGCTGATGCGGGAGGCGAAGGCGATCCACGAGGAAGACATGGCGATGTGCCGCAAGATCTCCGAGTACGGGCTTTCCCTCCTCCACGACGGCGATGGCGTCATCACCCACTGCAACGCAGGACCGCTCGCAACAAGCCGTTACGGCACGGCGCAGGGGCCGTTCTACCTCGCCAAAGAGCAGGGCGTGAACATCCATGTCTGGGTCGACGAGACGCGCCCCCTCCTGCAGGGCGCGCGTCTGACGAGCTATGAGCTGACGAAGGCGGGCGTTCCCTGCACGCTGATCTGCGACAACATGGCGTCCATCGTCATGAAGCAGGGCAAGGTGCAGGCGGTCTTCTTCGGCTGCGACCGGATCGCCCGCAACGGCGACGTCGCCAACAAGATCGGCTCGTCCGGACTTGCGATCCTTGCCAACTACTACGGCATTCCCGTCTATTCCCTCGGTCCGTCGACGACAATCGACTTCTCCTGTCCCGACGGAGATCATATCCCCATCGAGCTGCGCGACCCGGAGGAGATCAAGACGCTGCACTACGAAAAAGCCATGGCGCTGCCGGAGGTCGAATGCTTCAACCCCGCCTTCGACGTGACCGATCACAGCCTGCTTGCGGGCATCGTGACCGAGCGCGGCATCGTCCGCGCTCCGTTTGAGGAAAACTTCCGCAAGCTCTTCCCGGAGGCGATGGGCGCATGAGATACACATCCGCCCGCGAAGCAAAAGAGGCGATCCTGGAAGCAGGACGCAGACTCTATCAGCGCGCCTTTGTCGCCGCCAACGACGGCAATATCTCCGCCCGCATGGAGGACGGCACGGTCTGGGCGACGCCAACCGGCGTGTCCAAGGGCTTTATGACCGACGACATGCTCGTGCGGCTCACGCCCGACGGCGCTGTGATCGAGGGAACGTGGCGCGTCTCCAGCGAGATCGCCATGCACCTTGCGATCTATCGGGAGAATCCCGACCTCGGCGGCGTCGTCCACGCGCATTCCCCCGCCGCCACCGCCTTCGCCGCGCAGGGCAAAAATTTCGACATCGCCATATCGCTGGAGACCGCCGTTCAGCTCGGCGTGATCCCCTGCGCGCCCTACGCCGTGACCGGCTCGCCGCTCCTCGCCGAAAACGCCGCGAAATACTGCAGAGAATACAACGGCTGCTTTTTGGAGCACCACGGCGCGGTCACCTGGGGCGCGGACGTGGAGCAGGCGCTGTTTCGCACCGAGTGCCTGGAGCATACGATTATTATGTATGAGCACATGCGCGCGCTCGGCGAGGTCCGCCTGCTGACGGAGAAGCAGCTTACGGAGCTGGACGCCGTGCGGCAGCGGTTCGGCATCACGACCGGCGGTCGCCCGAAGGGCAGAAAATCATAACCACCGGCCGTGCCGGTGGTATGCACTAGCCCCCTTGGGGCATGC
>CAMUZA010000074.1 GCA_947165085.1 uncultured Clostridia bacterium
ACGCCCTTTTTTCTTTCGTAAAAGTGTAACACATCATTGACAAACCTACATATTTCGAAAAAGATATGGGAGGCGAAGCATTTTCCGCATGCTCGCCTCCCGTTTGAGATCATTGAAACTCGATCAGCGTATCGCCGCGTTCGAGCGTGACGGTTTTCCCGTTAAAGCGAAAAACCATTGTGTCGCCCTCCTGCGAGGTCATCGTAGTGCCGCTCCAGCGGAACGGCTCGCTTGCTGCGTTGAAACGGAGCACGCCGGTGCCGTCCGAGTCGAAGGTGATGCTGATCGTTGCGCCGCTCTGCGCGAGCTCTTCCATGCTCGTTTCCACGCCGTTCTTGACAACGCGCACGGCGCTGTAGGTGCCGGAGGGCGTCCGTGCGGCGCATGCTGCCAACGACGCTGCAAGCGCGAACGTGAGCAGCAGCGCGAGGAAACGTTTTCCCGTTCTCATGCGCTCACGCCCAGGGGTCTATCGCTGCAGGCACGCGGATATCGGGCAGCAGATAGTTCTCCCAGAGGAACCACTGCGTGCCCTTGCGACGCAGCATGATCTCCCGCGGGCTGTCCGCGCCGGAGGACCGGAGCATCAGCTTGGCGTAGCCGTCCTGCTGATAGGAATACGGACCGTCGAACACCGTGACGGTGTACGGCTTCGTCGGCGCGTAGTTGTTCGCAGGCGACGTGCCGGCGAAATAGGAGCGCGCCACATATCCCTTGCCTTGCAGACGATCGCGCAGGAACTGCTGTTCAAACGGCGACAGCGGCTGCGGACCTTTGAGGAAATTCAGCAGGTCGATCGCCGCCGCGGGGTCGGTCTCATAGCGGAGAAGCACGAGCGCGGTCAGCGCCGCTGTCTGAAAGGGAGACGTCAGCGCGGCTTCGGGGAGCGCCTGAAGCTGCGCGATATTCTCAGGAATCGCGGAAAAATGAAAAGTCTGTTCCATAGTTATACCTCACTCAGAAACTTCTTCCGCCGTGGCTCGTACCGGACGAGCCGACGTGCGAACCGCCTCCGCCGCCGGAGGAGCGTTCCTTCGGGATCGCCGTCCGCGTGACGTTCGCGTACAGGAAGACGTCGCGGTTCTGCGTCAGATTCATGCTGCCGGCGCGGACGTAGTCGGACGCCGCCGCCTGCGAGCGGACGGACTTCAGTGCGGATTTCATCGAGCTCATCGGGATCAGCCAGGAAAGCCCCGCACCGATCAGGAGCGCGAACACCAGCAGTCCCCACGGGAAGGCGCGCGCAGACGTGATGATCCCGTCGCAGGTGTCCGCAAAGGACAGGAAGCCTCCGTTGTAGTCGTCGCGGTTAAAATACGGAAGGATCTCGTCGACCAGCTCGTCAAAGGCGTCCTCGTCAAAAATGTCAATTGCGTCGCCGGTCGTGCTGATATGGCGCGCGTTCTCATTCGGGCAGCAAAGCAGCAGCACGCCGTCCGCGCGGTAGCCGTTGTAGTCATAATAATCGTCTGCGAAATCGACCTTGTCCTTGCCGTTCAGGGTCTTCTCGGTAACGATCACGAAATCGAGGTCGTGCTTTTCACTGAGTTCGTCGAGCTTTTCAGCGAGCGCGGTCTCCTGCACCGCCGTCAAAAGCTCGCCGTCGTCGACCAGCCGGTTGGAATGCTTCGAGGTCTCCTCGCCGCCGGGGACGATCGCCTGCGCTTCGGTCGCTTCCGTTTCGTCTTCGACGGCTTCCGTTACCGCCTCGGACGCATCCGTGGGCAGCGTGAGGGGGCGTCCGGTCTGCAGCGCAGCGAGCGCGCTGCTGTAATAGTCGCGAATGCCGCTCGTGTAGGTTTCACCGTCAACGTATGCCTCGCGCATCGCGATTAGTTCTTCCTGGGTCAGAAGCTCCTCCGGCGCGCCATCGGCACAGATAAAGTAGGAGGTCGGACCCTCCATCAGGATAACGCGGTCTTCATAGAAGCCGTGCTCCTGCGCAAACTGTGTCACAAAGTCATCGGAATCCTGCCCGCCCAGATCCTCCGTGATGATGAAATACAGGGCGACGCCGGTTTCGTCATAGATTGCCTGCGCCTCCTCGCTGAGGGCGTCGGGATCGGCAACCGCGTCGCAGAGGTCGAAGACGAAGCCTTCGCTTGACGCAAAGGCGGGCAGGACGATCAGCGCGCACAGCGCGAGGACGAACAGGAGAGAAATCAGTCGTTTTTTCATGCGCTTCCCCTCCTATATGATATCCAGCAGGCGCAGCAGCATCAGCACGCCGAACGCCGCCGCGCCGAGGATCGCAGACCACAGCGCGAACCAGCGCCAGTACGCGCCCTTGTCCATTGGAAGATCGCCGACCATTTTGCCCGTCTGACCGTTCATCGCAAACAGGTAGTTATTTCCCTGCCAGCTCGTCTGCAGCAGCCACACCGGGTACAGGGCATACTTCGCCTTGCCGTTGGAGAGCATGATATTGCTGTTTTTCGGCGTGACCGTCGCATAGCCGGTCGCCGTTTGCGCGAACGCCTCCTCGGTGCTGCGTTTCACGCGCTCGTTGGCGCGCGCGACGCTGTCCTCCGCCGTGACGTCGTACCGATCCGCCAGAAAGCCGGACAGATATGCGGTCTGGAACGGCACCGCCTGCGAGAAGTCGAACGGTTCGAGAGATTCCATCATATCGTCCGCCATCTTGCTCGAGCCGTCGACGGGAACGCGGTCGAAGCTGAGGCAGCCGGAGCGCAGGAGCGCGAAATAACTCGTTTCGGTGTAGTTGTACTGGGAGTCGCTCCATGCACGGACGCGGGTGGCACGGTATTCAATATTGGCGTCCGCGTCGGCGTCAAAGAGCCAGAACGGAACGTAGACGCCCTTGATCTCATCAAGATGGTTGTCGCTCCGGAAGAGCTTCGGCACCAGCTTCTTGGAGCTGATATGCGCCTTCAGCGCGGCTTTTGCCGCCTCCTTGTCCAGTTTGAACGGAATGATAAAGTCCGGCTTCAGGTCGCCGGAGAGTCTGCCCGCCAGCACGACGGGGTTGCCGCAGAACGGGCAGCTCGTCGCAGCCGTCGTGGCGTTCGTCACGAGCTCGCCGCCGCAGGAGGTGCAGGCGAAGACGCCCATATGCGCCGCCTCGTCCTGTCCCCATTCGGATCCTGCGTCTGTGTCCCACTGCATCTCCTCCTGGGGCGCCTGCTGGCTGAGGATCTCGTCGTAGTCCTGCAGCGTGCTGACGTCGAAGGTCGTGTCGCAGAAAGGGCATTTCATCTGCTGCAAACTGCTGTCGAATTCGATCTTGCCGTCGCAGCAGGGACATTTATACTCAAGAATCGTTGCCATGAAAATACCTCGTTATACTATGGTCTGGCATCCAAACAGATGCCAGACCATATCGGGATTTCGGAATTACTTAACGTCCTTGTCGTCGAAGGGGTCGCCGCATTCCGGGCAGAACTTCGGCGGATGATGCGGATCTTCCGGCTCCCAGCCGCACTTGTCGCACTTGTAAAGGGGTGCGCCGTCAGGCTTCGGGCTGCCGCACTCGGCGCAGAACTTGCCCTTATTGACCGTGCCGCACTTGCCGCAGGTCCAGCCGTCAACCGGCTTCGGCGCGCCGCATTCTGCGCAGAATTTTCCGGTATTGACCGCGCCGCACTTGCAGGTCCAGCCGCCTGCCGCGGGAGCAGCGGGCGCCGCCGGAGCGGGCTGCTGCGCCGCCATTGCGTAGAGATTCTGCGCGGTCGTTCCGCCCAGACCCTGCGCCATGCCCATGCCCATGAAGCCGGTCATCGCGCCGTTGGGGTTGGAGGCTGCCGCGCGCATGGAGTCGCTCTGCGCGCCGACCATACGGGCGGCGGCGGTGTGGACGTTGGTGGTCATCGCGTTTTCTTCCCACTCGGTGATCTTCTTGCGCTGATCGTCGGGGACGGAGACGGAGTTGACGCCGAAGGACACGATCTCGATGCCGCGGAGCTCACGCCACTGCGCGCTCAGCACCTCGTTCAGCGCCTGCGAGATCTCGTCGGTGTGCGCGGGGATCTCGTAGTACATGATCTTCTTCGCGGAGATCTTTGCCAGCGCGGGCTGCAGAGCGCTCAGCAGCTCGCTCTTGAGCTGACCGTCGATCTCGTCGCGGCGGTACTCGGAGGCGACGTTGCCGCAGACGTTCTTATAGAACAGCAGCGGGTCGCTGATGTGGTAGGAATAGACGCCGTTGCAGCGCAGATCGACGGAGAGCTTGTAGTTCAGCTGCTCGTCCACGACGACGCGGAACGGGATCGGCGTCGCGGTGCCGTACTTGTTGTCAAGGATCTCCTTGATGTTGAAGTAGTACACACGCTGATCCTTGCCGGTATCGCCGCCGAAGGTGAAACGCTTGCCGATGAGCTTGAACGTCTCCTTGATGCTGGTTCCCAGCTTGCCGGTGAAGATGCTCGGCTCGGTGGAAGTATCGTATGTAAACTCGCCGGGCTCGGCGCAGACCTCAACGATCTGGCCCTGTTCGACAATGATCATGCACTGACCGTCGGCAACCGCGATGAGGGAGCCGTTGGAAATGATGTTGTCGCTGCCCTTTGTATTGGAGGAACGGCTGCCGATGCGCTTCTGACCCTTTGCCACAAGCACGTCCTTATCCAATGCCTCGCAATAGAAAAATTCCTTCCACTGGTCAGCCAGTACGCCGCCCAATGCGCCGAGTCCTGCTTTGATAAGTCCCATAGTTTGTTCTCCTTTCGGTGTATGTATAGCTACAGATATTATATCACAATTTTTAGCTTTTTCCTATACCATTTTTAATTTTTTGCTGAAAATGCGCGATCTCTCAAAAAACTGTCGGAATTGCGGAAAAAACGTTTTTTGCGCGTTGCGTCCGCAGAGAATATATGCTATACTATTTTCAATCATGCATTCAGGAGGACGATCTATGTCCGATTACACGACGGAGCTCTGCCGCTGGCTGGAAAGCGGCATATCTCCTTATCATACCGTCGCTGCGGCCGGCGAGTATCTGCGCGGGCAAGGCTTTACGGAGCTGTCTGTGCAAGGAAGCTTTCCCGTCGAACGCGGCGGGAAATACTATGTGCCGCACGGCACCGCGCTGATCGCCTTCACGGTCGGTCAGCAGGCGGACTGTTTCCGCATCGCCGCCGCGCACACCGACTGGCCGTGCCTGCGCGTCAAACCCGCGCCGGAGCAGATTTCCGGCGGCTGCTGCCGGCTCTCTGTCGAGCCGTACGGCGGCGCGATCCTGAACACCTGGCTTGACCGCCCGCTCTCGCTGGCAGGTATCGCCGCCGTGCGGACGGACGATCCCATGCGTCCGGACGTCCGCCTCGTCTCGTGGGACGAGCCGCTTCTGACGATCCCAAACCTCGCCATCCACATGAACCGCGAGGTCAACAAGGGGGTCGCCACCAAGCCGAACGTCGATATGCTGCCTCTGTGCCGCACCGTGCGCGAGGGTTGGAGCAAGGACGGCTATCTGGCCGGGAAGCTGGCGGACAAGCTCGGCGTTGCCAGGGAGGATGTTCTCTCCTTTGAGCTGTACGTCTACTGCGACGAGACGCCGCAGCGCGTCGGCTTCGAGCGTGACT
>CAMUZA010000075.1 GCA_947165085.1 uncultured Clostridia bacterium
GCTTGAAGCCGTCGATCTCGGGGATCGCGCGCGATACGATGACGCTCATGGCGTAGGGCATATAGTTGACGGTCAGCGTATCGGTGATCGGCTGCTCCAGCACCTCGGCGCGCAGACCCTCCACGCGGGAGGCGTCCGGCGCGGTCTGCGGGGTCGATTCTTTCTTCTTTCGTGCCATTTAGATACCGTCCTTATCAGGAAAGATCCGCCAGATCGAGATACTGGCTGCCGTTCTCGGCGATATAGTCCTTTCTGCCGGCGAGATTGTCGCCCAGCAGCAGGTCGAAGTAGAACGCCGTCTTTTCCGCATCCTCCGGCACGACCTTGATCATGCGGCGGGTCGCGGGATTCATCGTAGTCAGCGCCATCATTTCCGCCTCGTTTTCGCCGAGACCCTTGCTTCTGGAAACCGTGACCTTCTGATCGCCGAGCTTTGAGAGGATCTCCGCTTTTTCCGCCTCGCTGTAGGCAAACCAGGTCTTGTCCTTCGTGTTGATTTCGAACAGCGGCGATTCAGCGATATAGACGTAGCCCTCGCGGATCAGGGTCGGCACCAGGCGGTAGAGCATGGTCAGGATCAGCGTGCGGATCTGGTAGCCGTCCACGTCGGCGTCGGTGCAGATGACGATCTTGTTCCAGCGCAGGTTGCCGAGGTCGAACTCCGCGATGTCCTTCACGCGCTTGTCCTTGACCTCCACGCCGCAGCCGATGACGAGCAAAAGATCGGTGATGATCTCGCTTTTGAAGATCCTGCCGTAGTCGGCCTTCAGACAGTTGAGGATCTTGCCGCGGACGGGCATGATGCCTTGGAATTCCGCGTTGCGCGACTGCTTGACGCTGCCCGCAGCGGAATCGCCCTCGACGATATACAGCTCGCGCACCGAGGCGTCGCGGCTGCGGCAATCGACGAATTTCTGCACGCGGTTGGAGATGTCCAGCGAGCCGGAGAGCTTTTTCTTGACCGCGATGCGCGCTTTTTCGGCGGACTCGCGGCTGCGCTTGTTGACCAGCACCTGATCGGCGATCCTGTCCGCTTCCTGTTTGTTTTCGATGAAGTAGACCTGCAGGCGGCTGCGGAGGAACTCCGTCATCGCCTCCTGAATAAAGCGGTTGTTGATCGACTTCTTGGTCTGGTTTTCATAGGAGGTCTGCGTGGAGAAGCAGTTCGTGACGATCACGAGGCAGTCCGCCACGTCCTGAAAGGTGATTTTCGATTCGTTCTTGATATATTTTCCCGCCTGCTTGAGATAGGCGTCGATCGCGTAGACGAAGGCGTTGCGAACGGCCTTGTCCGGTGCGCCGCCGTGCTCCAGCCAGGAGGAGTTGTGGTAGTATTCCAGCAGGCTCATGCTGCGCGAGAAGCAGACCGCCGCGGAGATCTTGACCTTGTATTCCGGCTTGTCCTCGCGGTCGCGGCCCTTGCGCTCGCATTCCCAGAGCTGCGGCATGGTAAAGGAATTGCCCTCGGTCAGCTCGGTGATATAGTCGAGGATGCCGCGCTCGTAGCGGAATTCCGTCGTCTCAAACTTGCCGCCGACCTGATTGCGGAAGCGGAAGGTCACGCCCGCGTTGACGACAGCCTGCCGCTTGAGGACGTCCATATAGTAGGACACGGGGATGTCGATATCCGTGAAAACATCCAGATCGGGTCTCCAGCGGAAGCAGGAGCCGGTCTTTTTGCGGTCGGCGGGTTCCTTCGTCATCTTGCCGACGATCTCGCCCTTTTCGAAGTGGAGCGTGTATTTGAAGCTGTCGCGGTAGATCCGCGCGTCGAAAAACTCCGAGGCGTACTGCGTTGCGCAGGTGCCCAGACCGTTCAGACCCAGCGAGTATTCGTAGTTGTCGCCCGTGATGTTGTTGTACTTGCCGCCGGCGTACATCTCGCAGAAGACCAGCTCCCAGTTGTACCGCTGCTCTTTCTCGTTCCAGTCCACCGGGCAGCCGCGCCCGAAGTCCTCGACCTCGATGCTCTTGTCCTCATAGCGGGTCACGACGATCAGATCGCCGTATCCCTCGCGCGCCTCGTCGATTGCGTTCGAGAGGATCTCGAACACGGCGTGCTCGCAGCCGGTCAGGTCGTCCGAGCCGAAAATGACGGCGGGTCGCTTGCGGACGCGGTCGGCGCCCTTGAGCGTCGTAATGCTCTCGTTTCCGTAAACTTGTTTCTTTGCCATACTATCCCTCACACATTTTGTGCACACTATCGCATTATAATCCACTATATATAGTAGTATACCACGAAAATCCAAAAAGTCAAGCCGCGACAGCGCGGGCAGCGGCGCGGCGGCGGGAAAGCGCTCCATACGGTCACATTTTTGTGCGCGGTACTTGTATTTTCGACTGTTTTCGGATAAAATGGGATGAAAGACGAACAAGGAGGGCGGCAGTATGAGCGATAAGCCCCAACAAACGAAAAAAACAAAAAAACGGCGCGACAGCGACGCCGGCATCCGACTGTTTCTGACGATCCTGATCGCACTGATCGCGCTGGTTATGATCGTGCAGGTCGTCTATACCCTTCGGCACAACACCTCTGATCCGGCGACCAGAGAGGGAGTGTACATGGAGAAGACGCCGACGGAGACGGACGCGGTGCCGACGGAGACGACCGAGACGGTGACGGAGGCGACGGAGCCGACCGAACCGACCGAGCCCGTCGATCCCGTGCGCGAGGCGGCACAGCGGAAGCTGGAGAGCATGACGCTGGAGGAAAAGGTCTATCAGCTCTTCTTCGTGACGAACCAGGAGCTGACGGGCGTGTACTATAGCGGAACGGCGGGTGACGAGACCCGCGCTGCGCTGGCGAGCAGACCGGTTGGTGGCATCGTATTCGACAGAAACAATATTTTCGATGCCGAACAGCTCAGGACGATGATCGAAAACACACAGACCTATTCCGCGATCCCGCTCTTTATCGGTATCGAGGAGGAGGGTGGCATCGAAGCGTATTCCTATCTCCGCACGATCGGCGTCACGGGCCGCTACAGCGAGATGGGCGTTTACGGCGAAGATTATGCCAGAGGAGAAAGCATCAACCGCGTCTACGAGATCGGCAGTGAGATCGGCACGGCGCTGACCGGCATCGGGTTCAATATTGACCTTGCGCCGGTGGCGGATACGCTGGTCAACGCCAACAATCCGGAGCTCGGCGCAGCCGGCGGACGCCGCGCGTTCAGCGCCGATCCGGAGATCACGGCGGAGCTGGTCAAACAGATGGTCACCGGTCTGCACGACAGCGGCTGCATGGCGTGCCTGAAGTACTTCCCCACGCTTTCCGCCGCCAATTCGGACAGCCGCTACGCCACTGCCGTTTCCAATCTGACCCTCGATGAGATCCGCGGTCTGCTGCTCCCGTTTATCCGCGGCATCGAAAACGGAGCGGACGTGGTCATGGTATCGCATCTGTGCCTGCCGAGTATCGTCGGAGAGAGCCGACCTGCCGACCTGTGTTCGCAGATCGTGAACGATCTGCTTCGCGAAGAGCTCGGCTATGACGGCGTTGTGATGACGGACAGCTTCGAAAAGGGCGCGATCAGCTATAACAACAATTACGGCGACGGCGTTGCGGCGCTCGCGGCGATCCAGGCTGGCTGCGACGTCATCTACATGCCGGAGGATCTGGAAACCTCTGCGCAGGCGATCATTTCAGCGGTCAACAACGAGATCATCACAGAGGAGCGCATCGACGAGAGCGTGCTGCGCATTCTCATGCTGAAGTACGCGAACGGACTGATGGAATGAGACGGAAACCGGAACATCCCGCGTTCTCCCGCGTATAGAAAACAGAGAAAGGACGATACGCATGAAACAGCTGACCTGCGAGATGTGCGGCGGCACGAATCTGGTAAAAGAAGACGGCGTGTTTGTCTGCCGGACCTGCGGCGTGCGCTATTCCGTGGAGGAAGCCAGAAAAAGGATGGCGGAAGCGTCCGAGGAAACGGCGTTTCCCGCCGCGGCAGCGGGCGGGGGCGATTTTGCCGCGCAGCCGACCTACGTTCCGCCCGGGCCGTCGGGTCTCGTGGAACGCGCGTTCGTTTTCCTTGAGGACGGCAATTTCTATGAGGCGAATCAATACTGCGAGCGTGCGCTCGATCAGGACCCGCGGAACGCGCGCGCATACCTCGGCAAGCTGATGGCGGAGCTGGGCGTCCGGAAGCAGGAAGACCTTGCGGCGTACCCGATGCCGTTCCACGACCGGTACAATTATCAGAAAGCCGTGCAGTTCGGCGACGCGGAACTGTCCGCCGCGCTGCAGGGCTATACGTCGCAGATCATCGAGCGCAGCGAGAGCGAGCGGCTGGCGGCGATCTACGGCGGCGCGCTGAACATGATGAACGCCGCGGATAACGAGGCCGCGTTCCTGAATGCCGCTGGCGTGTTTGATACGATTCCGGACTATAAGGACGCGAAGGAGCTTGCCGCGCGGTGCCGCGAGAAAGCGCTGAGCTGCCGCTACAAGCTGGCGAACAGCGTCATGCAAAACGCGCAGACAGAGGATGATTATCAGCGCGCGGCGGCGATATTCGACTCACTTTCGCAGACCGAAGATGCCGACCGCTGCCGCGCAATGAGTGAAACCTGCCGCAAGGACGCGGCGTACGCCGCTGCGGCGGCGCTGCAGAACGCCGGCAGCTATGAGAGCGCGATCGCGGTGTTCGCCGGTATTCCGGGCTGGCGCGACGCCGACGCGCAGCGCGGCGCATGCGAACAGAAGCTGGCGGAATGCGCCGCCGCGAAAGAAGCAAAAAAGCAGCAGGCGAGGAAAGCGAGGAAAAAGGGACTCCGGATCGCGGTCATCATCGCGGCGGTCCTCTGTCTCTGCGCCGCGGCGTTCTTCGTGGTCACAAAGGTCGTCATTCCGACCGTGAATTACAACAACGCCATGGACTTATATCACGCCGGTCAGTACAGAGCGGCGGCGGCTCGCTTCAAGGCGCTGGACGGCTTCAAGGACAGCAGGGAGCAGATCGAAAACTGCGACAAGGCGATCAAGGACGCCGACTACAAGGCGGCGCTGGAGCTGTTCGAAGCCGGCGACTACAAGGCGGCGATCGCGGCGTTCAAAGAATTGGGCGGCTATAAGGACAGCAGGGAACTGCTCGAACAGGCGCAGCGGGAGCTGTATCCCGGCGCCTCGGCTGGGCATACGATCGCCGCGAGTGAATATATCACCGTCGCAGTAAAGTCCGACGGCACGGTCGTCGCGACGAAATATACCGGCGATGAAGAGGATTACTACGGTCAGTGCGACGTTTCCGGCTGGACGGGTATTGCGGCGATCTCCGCAGGAGATTATCACACGGTCGGCTTGAAGTCCGACGGCACGGTCGTCGCGGTCGGAAGGAATGGCGGCGGTCAATGCGACGTCTCCGGCTGGACGGATATCGTGGCGATCTCCGCAGGCGGGTATCATACGGTCGGCTTGAAGTCCGACGGCACGGTCGTCGCGGTCGGAGACAATGATCACGGACAGTGCGACGTCTCCGGCTGGAAGAATATCATGACTGTGGCGGCACACGCCTCCCTCACGCGCGGTTATAC
>CAMUZA010000076.1 GCA_947165085.1 uncultured Clostridia bacterium
GGATGGTGCCGGTCATGGCAAGACGCAGGTCAGAGTCGATGTTGATCTTGCAGACCGCGCTGCGGGCAGCTTCGCGGAGCTGCTCTTCGGGGATGCCGATCGCGTCGGGCATGCAGCCGCCGTTGTCGTTGATCATCTTCACGAATTCCTGCGGGACGGAGGAAGAGCCGTGCAGAACGATCGGGAAGCCGGGCAGACGCTTCTCGCACTCATGCAGTACGTCGAAGCGCAGGGGAGGCGGAACGAGGATGCCCTTTTCGTTTCTGGTGCACTGCGCGGCGGTGAACTTGTACGCGCCGTGGGACGTGCCGATGGCGATGGCGAGGGAGTCGCAGCCGGTCTTGGAGACGAATTCCTCGACCTCTTCCGGATGGGTGTAGGACGAATCCTCGGCGGAAACCTTGACCTCGTCCTCGACGCCGGCGAGCGTGCCGAGCTCCGCCTCGACCACGACGCCGTGGTCATGGGCGTATTCGACGACCTTGCGGGTGATCTCGATGTTCTCCGCGAAGGGCTTGGAGGAGGCGTCGATCATGACGGAGGTGAAGCCGCCGTCGATGCAGCTCTTGCAGGTCTCAAAGTCAGGGCCGTGGTCGAGGTGCAGGGCGATGGGGATGTCCGGATTTTCGATGACCGCGGCTTCGACCAGCTTCATCAGGTACGTATGGTTTGCGTAAGCGCGCGCGCCCTTGGAAACCTGCAGAATGACCGGAGAACGGGTCTCCGCGCAGGCTTCGGTGATGCCCTGAACGATTTCCATGTTGTTGACGTTGAAAGCGCCGATGGCGTAGCCGCCGTCATAGGCCTTTCGGAACATTTCGGTAGTAGTTACCAGAGGCATAGTGAAAACACTCCTTTTGTGTATTGATTGCGGAAGTATTATACCATATTTATACAGGATTGCAAGTATTTAGAGCAGGTTTTCATCATAAACGGCGCGGCTGCCGCCGATGAACTTCGGACGGACGCGGGCGGCGAGCAGGATCGCGCTGCCGATCCGGTCGATCCCGAGACGGCACGGCACGGCGACCTCCTTCAGGTGCATGCCGATCAGCGTGCCGCCGATGTCGAGGCCCGCGTCGGCGCGGATATGCTCCAGCGCGACCGGATCGCGGAAGGAGCGGTAGGCGGCTGTGGCAAAGGAGCCGCCCGCCTTGGGCTGAGGCACGACGTTGACGGGGTCGGCGGCGCCTGCCGCTTCGCGTTCAATGATAACGGCGCGGTTCAGATGCTCGCAGCACTGCGCCGCTAAATAAACGCCTTTTTCCGACAGAACGCCGTAAATCGCGTCGAACACGACCTGCGCGACCTCTGGCTGGGAGTCCGTGCCGATCCGGCTGCCGCAGATCTCGCTGGTCGAGCAGCCGACGATGACGATATCGCCTTTGCGGAGCTTCGCTTTTTCACACAGCGTCTGCGCGGCAAGCGCCGCCTGCTGTCTGATTTCATCGTTCATGAGAAGAAACACCTCCAAATCGGTCCATTATGTGCGCGCGGTCCAGCGCGAAGAAGAGCAGGATCGCGGCTGCGGCGCTGACTGCCGCCTGTGGCAGATTGGTCGTCAGCAAGGCTTCCGTACCGCCTGCAAGACCGTAGAGCGCCCATTCATAGAAGAAGTAGCCCGCCGCCATGACAAGCTCGCCCGCGATCGCGCCGAGTACCGCGCCGCGGATCCGGCGTGATTTCTGACTGCGCAGCAGCACAGCGGCGGTCAGCGCGGTCAGGAATTTTATGACGGCCGTTGCCGGCGCGTACAGGACGAAGCCGAGCAGAACGTCCGCCAGCGCCGCGCCGACGGCGCCCGCGGCGGCTGCCCATGCGGGAGCAAGCAGGAACGCGCCGAGCAGAATGACGGCGTCGCCCAAATTGAAGTAGCCGCCGATCGGCGACGGGATCTGAAGCAGCGCTGTTGCGGCACAGGTCAGCGCGGCAAAAAGCGCAGCCTGTATCAGACGGCGCAGGGTCAGCTTGTTCATGCGATTTCTCCCTTTTTCTTATCTGGCACGATTATACAGCAAAGAAATCGGAATAGCAACCCTTATTCTGCGGCTTCGACCAGATCATAGAGCTGCTTGAGCAGGATCGCGCCGATCGGCAGGAGGATCATGCCCATCACGCCGAACAGGCGAAAGCCCGCGTAGAGGGAAAACAGCGTCAGCAGGGGGTGCATACCGATCTGCCTGCCGAGGAAGCGCGGCTCCAGAACGGTGCGGGAAACGGCGGCAACGGCGTACAGGAGCAGCAGTCCGAGCGCGAGCGCGGTATTGCCGCGCAAAAACGTTATGATACTCCACGGGATCAGCACCGTGCCGGAGCCGAAGACCGGCAGCGCGTCAATGAACGCGATGATCAGGGCGGTCAGCGGTGCATTCGGAACGCGCAGGAGCAGCAGACCGACCGTCAAAATGGCGAAGGTCACGCCGGTCAGCCAGAGCTGTGTCCTGCAGTAGCCGCCGAGCGCGGCCTTCAGCCGGCGACGAACGGTGTGAAAGCGTTCAATCCAGCTTTCCGGAACGCGGCGGCGCACGGCGTCACGGAGCTGATTGCGCTGGGAGGAAAAGAAATAGGCGGAAAGCAGGGTCGTCAGCAGGAACAGCAGGCAGTCCGGCAGGAAGGAGATCAGATCGCCCGCCATGCGCAGCAGACGGTCGGATACCGTGCCCGCGATCACGCTCCCGCCCTCAAACAGGCGGTTGACCCACTGCGTCGCAATCGAAGCGGCGGAGGCGGGCAGGTTGGCGGTCAAACGCAGCAGCTTTCCGTGCAGCTCGCCGAGCGGCTGCTCCAGAGAGGAAAGCAGCGCCGGGAGCTTCTTTGCAAGCCGCTCCAGCTCCGCGACGGCGAACTTGCCGAGCAGAAACAGTCCCGCAACGACGGCAAGGCAGACGAGCGTGACCGTCAGAAACGAGGCGAGCCACGCGGGGAAGCGCGCGCGGGCTTGCAGCCGCGCCGCCAGAGGATACGCCGCGCAGGAGAGAAGATAGCCGAACAGAAACGGCAGACCGATCGGCAGCAGCAGCTTCGCGGTCAGCCAGATTCCGATGATCCCGGCGGCGGCACAGACGAGCAGCTTCCACGGCTGTTTCATGCGAATCCTCCTTTCGACGCTTGCATTTTTTGCGGGGATATGGTAATATGTTCGTGAGAGAAGAACAAATGAATTTTTATTGCGCACAGGAGGAAGACAATATGATCCAACTGCCGAAGTATTACATCGTGGAGGCGAGCGCCCTTCCCGAGGTGTTTCTGAAGGTCGCGCAGGCGAAATGGCTTCTGGAGACGGGAGAGGTCAGCACGGTCAATGAGGCCGCAAAAGCGACGGGGATCAGCCGCAGCGCGTTTTACAAGTACCGCGACGCGATCTCTCCGTTCCAGAACCTGATGGCGGGGCGCATTCTGACCTTCCACTTCATCCTGCGGGACGTGACGGGTCTGCTGTCTTCCATACTGTCCATTTTTGCCCAATTCGGCGCAAATATACTCACGATCCACCAGACGATCCCGACCAACGGCTGCGCGGCGGTGACGATCTCCGCCGAAACGATGGCGGTCGAGCAGGGCGCGGAGGAGCTGCTGCGGAGGCTGTCCCAGATGGAGGGCGTTCTGAAGGCGGAGATCCTCGCCGGCTGAAGTGAAGAACGAAAAAAGCGCCTGCTTCATGCAGGCGCTTTTTCTATGCAAATGACTATCCGACCGTGATCCACATCGCGGGGCGGACCGCGCCGGCAGCGCTGTCGGCGTCGTTGCCGTCGTAATGGATGACGCCGCTGCTGCTGACGTTCGCCGCGCTGCCGTCCCGGTTGCCGGGCGTGCGCAGCCACCACCAGCAATTGCCGCCGGTGCCGACGTATGCGCCGCGGGCGGTGCAGTACGCGGTTCCCTTGCACTGGCGCAGCGCGTCGGAGCCGAGATACCAGGTCGCCTCCGAAATGCTCAGCAGGAAGACTCTGTCATACGTATCGCTGCCCGGATTCGTGCTGAACGTGGGATTCCCGCTCGCGGCGACCGTCGCGCTCACGATCCGGCTGCGCTCGTCTGCGCTGAAGGCGCTGTAGTAGAACGAGTCGTTCAGCCACGACCGCAGGGAGGACATGTCCCACGTCGCGTTTGTCATCGAGCCGTTGAAGAGCTGGCAGTCGAGCGCATAGCGGCTGATGAGAAGCACGTTGTTTCCCTGCTTGTCCAGCACCAGCCATTCGATGTCCTCCTGTCCGTTGTAGGAGTAGTTGTCCTGCTCGTAAGAGCCGAAGATCACATAATCGCCGATATTGATCTGCGGCGAGGTGATCGGCTTGGCAGAGACGGTCACTTCCACGTAGCAGGACGCGGTCTTGCCGTTCGAGGCGGTTGCGGTGATCTCGCAGGAGCCGGGACCGACCGCGCTCACGGTTCCGTTATTGACTGTCGCGACGGAGGGGTCGCTTGAGCTCCATGCGATCGCCTTGTTCGTCGCGTCGCTCGGATAGAAATCCACCGTCAGGGTGAACTTGTCGCCGACCTCAATGCCTTCCACCCAGTAGTTTGACAGGGAGATGAATTCAACGTCCACCGTCGTTTTGACGACGGTAAGGGCGCAGGAGTCGGTGCTGCCGTTCGGGGCGGTGACAGTGATCACACAGGTGCCTTCGCGGATGCCGTTGATCATGCCGTTATCGACGTCGGCAACGGCAGGATCGCTCGAGGACCACTCGAGAGACGGGACCTCCGCGTCCTCCGGGTCGAAGGAGGGAACCAGCCTGAACCGCTCGCCGACGCCGAGCTCAAGCCGGTCTTCGGGCAGGGCAAGCGTGTAATCCGCGACGCTGACGGCGCAGGAGTCGCTCTTACCGTTGGCGGCGGATGCGGTGATCACGCAGGTGCCGTTGCCGACTGCGGTCACGGTTCCGCCGTCGACGGTCGCGACGGCAGGATCGCTGGAGGACCATTCGATCTCCGCGTCCTTTGCTTCATCGGGCGTGATCGTTACCGTGAGGGTGTGCGTATTGTCCACCTGCAGCTTGATCATGCTCTCGGACAGACGCAAGGTCTCGGGAGCGATCTTCACCTTGACGGTGCAGGTCGCTTCCCTGCCGTTGCCGGTGGAGGCGGTGATCTCGCAGGAGCCGGTCTTCACGCCGGTCACGGTGCCGTTCTTGGAGACCTCCGCGATATCCGAGTCGCTGGACGACCATTTGATCTCGGAATTAAAGCCGAAGTCGGGAAATACCTCCGCCGTCAGCTTGACCTCTTCGCCGCAGGCGATCTTCAGACTGGTCTTCGAAATATCAATGGAGAAGGGCATAAATACGAAGTACATCAGCGCAGCGGCGGCAAGCAGCAGGACGCCGACGGACAGACCGATGATCAGACCTGCTCTGCTCTTCTTCGGCTTGCCTTTGGGAGCGGTCGGTTCGACGCGGGGCGGATAGGCGGGCGCTGCGTACACGGGCGGAGCCGGTGTTGCGGGCGCGGCGGCTGTCTGCTGTGAAACCGGCACGAACGCCTGCGCGGGAGCGGC
>CAMUZA010000077.1 GCA_947165085.1 uncultured Clostridia bacterium
CTTCTGGCGTACCAGCTGAATGTATCAGCAACGGGGAGTGCAGACCTCGTAAAAAACTGCAAAACGCGAAAATGCGCCACAACGGCATTTTCGCAAGGGAAGAAATATGGTGGGTGTAGCGTAGTTGGTTAACGCGTCAGATTGTGGCTCTGAAGACCGTGGGTTCGAGTCCCATCACTCACCCCATTTCCCTCCCTGCCTTGGCACGGACCATATTGGGATGTCGCCAAGTGGTAAGGCACCAGACTTTGACTCTGGCATTCGTAGGTTCGAGTCCTGCCATCCCAGCCATGTCGGAGCAAAGAAGTGCTTTGCTCCGATTTTTTTGACCCGCTAGCTCAGCAGGCAGAGCAATTGCCTTTTAAGCAATGGGTCTGGAGTTCGAATCTCCAGCGGGTCACCACGCGAAAATAATCCGAACTTGTTTCCATTGCGAAACGGGTTCGGATTATTTTTCTATTTCGACTACGACAAAGAATACCGCAGGCAGCGACACACGATACGGACTCGAAAAACAAGGAAAACAACCCCAAACAGGTCACAACAGACAAGGAGGTAAAGCAAATGGAACGGAAGATCAAAAGCTGCGAGTACAATATGGACACCGTCTGTGTGGAGGTCAAGTTCTCAGACGGCAGTATGCTCGCCGTTGACTGTGAAGCCGTCGAGGACGTATACGACATCGGCGTATTTGAACGCTCCGAACTGGACTGGCTCATCTACAACAACCCGCTGGAGTATGCCTACCACGTGCTCAGCGGCAGCGTCCGCGACTACCTGAAGGGCAATCACGAACACCGATTGATGGATTAAAACGGGAAAAATCGGGCGGGGTATGGTCCACATACCCCACCACTTTTGCGCTCAGCCGTCTTGACGGCTTTGCGCCAGCTTCCATTCCGCATACTTCCGCCGCCCTTCCTCGCTTTCGTAGAAAGCGATCAGTTCCGGCAGCAGCATCCGCGCGATCGAATCGACCACGTGCTGCGGAATCTCGGCGTTTTCAGATTTGCTCCGGTCTAAGGTGTCGGTTTCGCCTCACCTCGTTTGGAGGTTGTTTCTTTCTTCATCATACTGCCTCCGTTATTTGATGTAACGCGAAGGATCGAGCATTTTGGAGGCATTTCGACCTGACGGAGTTCCTCTGAAAACAGTATATCATATGGAACATACGTTTGCAATAATTATTTTCAAAATGTTGTTTTCTGAGGACGTTTAAGGGAGGATTTACGGAAAATCCAAGCATAACGCTTAATGTTCAGCACGTCGAGCAATTCATGCAATTGTAACAATTTCAAGCTTAACTATCCGTTGCTTTGCTACAATGAATACAGAAAGGCAAAGGAGGTTTTTCTATGATTTACGGTTATGCAAGAGTATCAACGAAGGAACAAAACGAAGAACGGCAGATTATTGCTTTTCGGGATGCGGGCGCTGAACGTATCTACATTGATAAACAGTCTGGCAAGGATTTCGCTCGCCCGCAGTATCAAAGAATGATGAAAAGAATAAAAAAGAATTTATAATTTACCATTTTGCGGCCTGCGCGGGTAAAGATGTATATCCAAAATAATGGATGGACAAAGGGCGCTTTTCCTCCTCCGACGGCATCCTCTTTGGAGACGGGTGCAAGGATGCCCTCCACCCGCAACCTCTTGAAAATACTGCATTTTCAAGGAGGTCGTTATTTGTCCAGGAGGATGAAAACCTGCCGTTGAAGAAACCGGATGATTCGTTTACATTTTTGTAAGAAAGTCCAAAAACAGGAAATATCTGTTATAATAAATGTGTAAAAAAAGAGCGTTTCAACGAGAGCGAGGGATGCTTTGTGCGGAAAGAGAAACGGTTGAAAACACTGCGGCGTTATGCGCTGCCGGTACTGGTGCTGATTTTTATCGGCGCGGTGCTCCTGCTTTGCAGAGCGCGGGTGCAGACGGAATACCCGGTCCTGCAGCCGGCGGACGGCGTCGTGGACGCGCGGGAGGCGAATTTTGCCGACGAGGTCTATCACGTGATCAACGACTGGGACTTCTATCCCGGCACGCTGTATACGCCCGCAGATTTCGCAGATCCCGTTACTGCGCCGCGTCCCGATCAGGAGAATACGGAAGGTGCGGAGAAAGGCACCTGGCGGCTGGTGATCCTGGCGGAGCCCGATACCTATCTGACTCTGTGCCACTTTTCCGTCGATTTCAGTACCCGCATTTTTGTGAACGGGAAAGAAATGCGCAACATCGGCTTCGTTTCGGACGATCCCGACGAGGCAGTGCCGAAGGTGCGCTACCTGACGCTGCCGCTCTATACCGGCGAAAGCGGGCAGATCGAACTGGTCTATCAATTCTCGAACTACTGGCATAACGACGACAGCTTCATTCAAAGCACCGTGCTCTCGACGCCGGAGAATATCGACGAATACCAGCGCGGGCTGATCTTTTACTCCCTGCTGATCAGCAGCGGTCTGCTGTTTTTGATGTTTTATTTCCTGCTCTGCGCAGCGATCCAGAAGCGTTGGGAGTATGCGGCGCTTGGGCTGTGCTGCCTGGTGATCGCCCTGCGCAATCAGATGTTCTTTGGCGAGCATATGCTTTGGGCGGATTATGATTTCTTCCTGGAGTACCGCGTGCTCGTGCTGGACGTGTCGTGGATCCCGGCGTCTGCGCTGGCGCTGATCGCAACCTTCTACCCGAAGAGCGCCGGCAAAACGACGCTTTGGCTGCTGGGCGGCGCGCTGTTGATCCTCACGGCGCTGCATTTTATCGTACCGATTCGGCAGCTCGTGCTGCTGTGCCATATCTGCTATTACGTCTGTGCGCCCTTCCTGCTGTGGCTTATTTACCGGCTTGCGCGCTATTTCCGAAAAGAGCGGAAGCCGGACGCGCTGGACTGGCTGACGCTCGGCGCGATCGGCCTGCTCTGCGTGACGCTGATCTGGGAAGGCCTGAACACCGGCAGCAATTCCGCAGTCAACCATTTCGGCGTGACGCCACTGGCGATGGTGATCTGCACGCTGCTGCTCGCGGTCGTCATCAACGGCAGGATCCAGCGGCAGACCGCGCTGCTGCGGCAGGCAGAGGCGAGAAACGAGATGCTCGGCCAGGTCAACGCGATGAACAAGGACTTTCTGCGTATGGTGGCGCACGAACTGAAAACGCCGCTCACCGTCATTTCCGGTTACGCGCAGCTGTTAGACCGACAGATCGAGCGGCAGCAGCCCCCCGAGCAGGCGTCCGAACGGCTGAAAACCATCCGCAACGAGGCAGACCGGCTCAGCGAGATCGTGTCGCGGCTGATGGACTACACCTATGACAAGGCGGCCGACACCGATTTGAGCGCGGTGGACGCGGACGAGCTGTTGAGAGGCGCGGCGGCAGTGATGCGGCCGGTCTGCGCCAAGAGAAAAAACGAACTGCGGCTGGAAAGCGGCTTCCACGGAAAACTGCACGGCAATCTGGAGCTTCTTTTGCAGGTGCTTATCAATCTGATCGTCAACGCCACGCGTCACACGGAGGAGGGCGTCATCACCCTGAAAAGTGAGGACGCGGGCGACTTCGCCGCGTTCTCCGTGACCGACACGGGCAGCGGCGTCGCGCCGGAGGCCGTGCCGCACATTTTTGAAAAGGGTTATACGACGACGGAAGGCAAGGGTCTCGGTCTTGCGATCTGCAAGGAGACCGTGGAGCTGCACAGCGGAACGCTGGAACTGGCCTGCACGGGGCCGGAGGGCAGTTGTTTCCGCTTTACCGTGCCGAAGGAGGTCGACGAATGAAAGAGACGATCCTGCTGGTGGAGGACAACCCCCACATTATGGAGATCAACCGCGAGGTGCTCGCTGGCGAGGGTTATCGGGTTCTGCAGGCAGCCGACGGCAAGACTTGCAGATCGCTGCTGGAAAAAAACGACGTAGATTTGATCGTGCTGGATATTATGCTGCCGGACGCCGACGGCCTTGCGCTGTGCGGAGAGATCAAGGCGCGGTATGATATACCGATCCTGTTCCTCTCCGCCCTGGGAGAGAACGCTCAGATCATTGAGGGACTGCGCGCAGGCGGCGACGACTATCTGCCAAAGCCCTACGACATCGGCGTGCTGGTGGCGCGGGTCGCGGCGCGGCTGCGCGCGGCGCAGCGCAAGAAACGCTTCGTGACGCAATACGGACTGCGGCTGGACACGGTTTCCATGCTCGCCTACGCCGACGGGCGTGACCTGCTGCTGACGCAGAAGGAATATCTTCTGCTTCTGACGCTGCTGCAAAGCGGCGATCGGATGATCGGCAAGGACGAGCTGTACCAAACGGTCTGGGGCGTACCGCCGGGAGGCGATCACAGCGCGCTGTATACCACCGTCTCCCGCCTGAACAAAAAGCTGGACGGCACGGGAAACCGCGTGAACTACCACCGCGGCGAAGGATATATACTGGAAAAGGTTTGAGATACGAGAGATACAAGGAGGAAACGACATGAAAGCAAAACGCTTGTTCGCCCTTTTGCTGGCGCTCGTCATGCTGCTGACGCTGCTGCCGACGGCAGGTTGGGCGACCGAAGAAACGGAGGAAACGACCTTCCCCGCGCTCACGGTGACGAGAGAGCCGAAGGAATTACCGGAAGCGCCGGAACGGATTGTGATTACGACGCCTTTGTTGCAGGACGAGGATAATCCGATCGATACCGACGCGGAGCGGAACGTCGTTGAAATCGACGACGATTTCGTCGCCGACCTTTCGGGACTGCAGGAGGACGAGGACGTCTGCGGCGATTTTGAGATCGTCTCGGAGCGCGAGCCGGACGGGGAACCCGTTCCGTCTGCCAGACGGCGCCTCGTCCGCAGCACCTACACGTTCAGCGGCAGCGGCACGAAGGCCGATCCGTGGCTGATCAGTTCCGAAGAAGATCTGGCGGGGCTCGCCGCGATGGTCAACGCGGGCAACTCCTTCTCCGACCAGTATTTCAAACTGACGGATGATATCACGCTGACCGCCGAGAACTGGACGCCGATCGGCTGCGCCTGGGACATCACGTTTGCAGGAACGTTCCGGGGCTTTGAGCATACCATCTCCGGGCTTACCGTTACAAGCGAAGGAGACTACGTCGGCCTGTTCGGCTGCGTGACCGGCACGATCAACGCCCTGTACGTTTCCGGCGCCGCGATCAGCGGCAACGACTACGTCGGCGGCATCGCGGGCTGCAACTACGGCTCGATCGAGAGCTGTACCTTCTCGGGCACGGTCTCGGGCGGCGACTATGTCGGCGGCATCGCGGGCTGCTCCGGCAAGGACGCGGTCGTCGCAAACTGCGACGTCAATGCGGAGATCACCAGCGTCGGCACCGGCTGCGGCGGCGTGGTCGGCTGGGCGAACAATATCGCAGGCGCGGGCAGCCACAACGAAGCGCTGAACGACCCGGGCGCCGACGCCTTAGGCGGCGGCATCGTATCGGACTGCACCTATCACGGCACACTGACCGGCCGCAGCCCCTAC
>CAMUZA010000078.1 GCA_947165085.1 uncultured Clostridia bacterium
GGATGGAGGTGAAGACGTCTTCCTTGACCAGACGCTCGTTGAGCAGGATCGCGTCCTCGTAGTTGTAGCCTTCCCAGGTGACAAAGCCGATCAGCACGTTCTTGCCCAGCGCGATCTCGCCCTGCGCGCAGGCGGGACCGTCGGCGATGATCTGCTCGTCCGTCACGCGCTCGCCGACCTCGACAATCGGGCGCTGGTTGATGCAGGTGCCCTGATTGGAGCGGGCGAACTTGGTCAGCATATAGTCCTTGATTTCGCCGTCGTCGTAGCGGACGGTGATCACGTTGGCGGAAACGCGGGTCACGACGCCGTCACCCTCCGCCTTGAGGCAGACCTCGGAGTCCACGGCGCACTTCTGCTCGATGCCGGTCGCAACGATCGGCGCTTCGGTGACCATCAGCGGAACGGCCTGTCTCTGCATGTTCGCGCCCATCAGCGCACGGTTCGCGTCGTCGTTCTGCAGGAACGGGATAAACGCGGTCGCGATGGAGGTCATCATCTTCGGGGAGACGTCGAGATAGTCGATCATCTCGCGGTCGACGGCGATGATCTCGTCGCGGTGACGGCAGGTGATGCGGGTGTTGAGAAGGTAGCCGTTTTCATCGACCGGCTCCTTTGCCTGGGCGACGCAGTAGTCGTCCTCGACGTCAGCGGGCATGTACTCGACCTCGTCCGTCACACGGGAAGCAACGTACTTGCCGTTCTCGTCGTATTCCTTCTCGACCTTGCGGTAGGGCGCTTCGACGAAGCCGTACTCGTTGATCTTCGCAAAGCTCGCCAGATAGTTGATCAGACCGATGTTCGGACCTTCAGGCGTCTCGATCGGGCACATGCGGCCGTAGTGGCTGTAGTGAACGTCTCGAACGTCGAAAGAGGCGCGCTCTCTCGACAGACCGCCGGGACCGAGAGCGGACAGACGGCGCTTATGCGTCAGCTCTGCCAGCGGGTTGTTCTGATCCATGAACTGCGACAGCGGAGAGGAGCCGAAGAACTCCTTAATGACCGCAGTCACGGGGCGGATGTTGATCAAGCTCTGCGGGGTGACCGTGTCCATGTCCTGCACCGTCATGCGCTCGCGGATGACGCGCTCGAGACGGGTGAAGCCGACGCGGAACTGGTTTTGCAGCAGCTCGCCGACACAGCGCAGGCGGCGGTTGCCGAGGTGGTCGATATCGTCGGTCACACCGACGCCGACGGTCACGCTGGTCAGATAGTTGATCGACGCCAGAATGTCGTCCGGCGTGATGTGCTTCGGGATCAGATCGTCGATGCGATCCTCGATGGCTTCTTTCCAGCCGTCGGCGGGAACGGTGTCAAGCATCTCGAAGAGCACCTTGCGGCAGACCTTTTCATGGACGCCGTACTCCTCGGGGTCGAAATCGACGAAGTTCTTCATGTCGACCATGAAGTTGGAGAAGATCTTGTGCTCGTGCTCGTTGACCGTGATGACCGCGTCGCAGACGCCGCGCGCGGAAAGCTCCTTCGCCTTGGCGCGGCTGATGACCTCGCCGGGCATGGCGAGGATCTCGCCGGTGCGCGGATCGGCGACGGGCTGCGCGAGCTCCTGACCGTTCAGGCGGCTCCAGATGTCCATCTTTTTATTGAACTTATAACGGCCGACCTTCGACACGTCGTAGCGGCGCGGGTCGAAGAACAGGGCGTCCAGATACGCAAGCGCGCTGTCCACTGTGGGCGGCTCGCCCGGGCGCAGGCGGCGGTAGATCTCCAAAAGGCTGTCTTCGCGGTTCTTGCAGGTATCCCGCTCCATCGTCGCCTTGATGAACGTATCTTCGCCGAACAGATCGACGATCTGCGCGTCGGTCTCCACGCCGAGGGCGCGGATCAGGCAGGTGATCGGGAGCTTGCGGTTCTTGTCGATGCGGACAAAGAAGCCGTTCTGCAGGTCGGTCTCATACTCCAGCCACGCGCCGCGGTACGGAATGACCGTAGCGGTGTAGGTATGCTGGTCGGCCTTGTCCACGACATCGCCGTAGTACATGCCGGGGCTTCTCACGATCTGTGAAACAATGACGCGCTCCGCGCCGTTGATCACAAAAGTGCCGCCGTTGGTCATGAGCGGGAAATCGCCCATGAAGATCTCCTGATCCTTGATCTCGCCGGTCTGCTTGTTCAGAAGGCGAACACGGACCTTAATGGGCTTTGCGTAGGTCGCGTCGCGCTCCTTGCACTCTTCGACGGTGTACTTGGGCTTTTCGTCGAGGGAGTAGTCAAGGAAGGACAGCTCGAGGTTGCCGGTGTAGTCGGTGATTGCCGCGACGTCGTGAAACACTTCGCGCAGACCTTCGTTCAGGAACCAGTTGTAGGAATCCTTCTGAATCTTCAGCAGATTCGGCATCTTCAGGATCTCCTGGTACTTGGCGTAGCTCTTGCGCTCTGTCTTTCCGAACTTCACGTCCTTGGTTTGCATATGGGTCATCACAGCCTTTCTGTAGCATTGGGTGTGTTGTTCATGTAGTGCGATACGCCCGGGGCAGTTGTCTGTTTGTTGCTCTGCCCTCTTGCGCACTGCGGAGGTCGGTGGTATAATGCTGATAGTGGGTGGAATTTTGTGCCATGCGATTTTTCCGCAGTATAGGGTACAATTCTACCACACTTTTTTTAGATAGTCAATATGAGAAATCAAGAAAAAATGCCGAAATCGGAGTGATTTTCCGATTTCGGCTTATTTATTTTGCTATTTGAGGTATCCGTCGAGCTTTTCGCCAAACAATCTGTACCGCGAAGCGTCCGGCTTGGCGACCATATCCTGCGCGATCATGCGCTCAAGCTCCTGCCGCGACACCCACATCGCGCCGCAGGTCTCGCCCTCCTGCATGACGAGCTCGTCCAGTTCGACGTCCTTTCGCAGAAAATACACGTCGCAGATATCGTTCTTGCCCGCGCGCCGGTAGGTGTCGATCAGTTTGAATTCCGACGGTTCGGCACGGATGCCCGTTTCCTCGAACAGTTCCCGCCGTACCGCCTGCAGGGAGTCCTCTCCCGCCTGCACCGCGCCGCCGGTCGGATCCCACTTGTTCGGGAAGCTCCGCTTCTCGGGCGAACGCTTCGTCAGCAGCAGCTGCCCGCGGCTGTTGAATACCCAGACGAAAACGACGAGATGATACTCGCCTTTTTTCATCCGGCAGCCGCGTCGCATCGTTCTGCCAAGCGGCTTCCGGTTTTCATCGTATACGTCCCAAAGTTCCATGCCTTACTCCTATGCTGCGCCGGTCAGGTGCTCCAGCAGAATCTTGACGCCCATCAGCACCAGAATCACGCCGCCGATGAATTCCGCCTTTGACTGGTACTTGCTGCCGAATATGCTGCCGATCTTCACGCCCGCCGCTGAGAAAACGAAGGTCGTCGCGCCGATCAGCAAGATCGCAAGCCAGATATTCGTGTCCGTGACCGCAAAGGAAACGCCGGTCGCCAGCGCGTCGATGCTCGTAGCGACGGCAAGCAGCAGCATGGTCTTGACGGAAAAGGAGCCGTCGACCTTCTCTTCCTCTTTGGAAAACGACTCGCGGATCATATTCGCGCCGATGACCGCCAGCAGCGCGAAGGCGATCCAGTGGTCGTAGGCCCTGATATGATCGGCAAGGGAGCTTGCGAGCAGAAAGCCGAGCAGCGGCATCAGCGCCTGAAAGCTGCCGAAGTACGCGCCGCAGATCAATTCGTGCTTCAGACGGACGTTCCGCGTGGACAGGCCTTTGCCGACAGACACCGCAAAAGCGTCCATGGACAGCGCGATAGCGGTCACGATCAGATCGAATAGCGTCATAATACCCCTCCGGATAAGGAAAAGGCACCCTTGCGGATGCCTTTCCTGGTGCGAGTGATGCGACTTGAACGCACACGACGGTTGTCACACGCCCCTCAAACGTGCCTGTCTACCTATTCCAGCACACTCGCATATCCAATTTGCTTTGCTATTGTATAGCGAATTGCCGTGTTTGTCAAGCCCTTTTTTCACCACTTGCGGTTTTTTTCGTTGTCTGTTACAATATATCCGACAGGAGGGATGAAAATGCCCAGATTCTTTGTTCCGAAAGAAGAGATCGGCGCAAGCTTCATGACATTGACCGGCGAGAACGCGGCGCACGCAAAGGTGCTCCGCCTGAAAAACGGCGACGAGGTCACCGTCTGCGACGCAGAGGGTACGGACTACCGCTGCACGGTGTCAGACGTGGCGAACGGTCGGATCAGTCTGGTCGTCCACGCAAGCTCTCCCGCAGAGAGCGAGGCAGAGGTTTCCTGCGCGGTGTATATGGCGTTCGCGAAGTCGGACAAATTCGAGCACGTGATCCAGAAAGCCACCGAGCTCGGCGCAAGCGAGCTGGTCTGTTTTCCCTCTGCGCGGTGCGTATCCCGTCCGGACGCGAAATCCCTGAAAAACAAACTCGAGCGCTGGCAGAAGATCGCCGCCTCCGCCGCCGAACAGTCACGCCGCGGCAGGATCCCGCAGGTCATCGCGCTAACATCCTATGCCGATGCGCTTGCGCGCGCCGCGCAGGCGGAGCTTGCCGTCTGCTTCTATGAAAACGAGGAGCGCCTGACCTTCCGCGCAGCGATCGAGGAAAGGCCGTTCCGTACCGCCGCGATCCTGACCGGTCCGGAGGGCGGCTTTGAAGAAAATGAGGTCCGTCAGGCAGCCGCGGCAGGTCTGAGGATCTGCACGCTCGGCAGACGGATCCTGCGCTGCGAGACCGCTCCGCTGTGCGCGCTGTCCGCGCTCATGTACGCCGCAGGAGAGTTTTGATTGTTTTCTTCGTCTTTTTTCCGCAGTTTTTCTTCCTGCCCCTTGACGAAATCCGAAAAATGAGGGATAATAGTATAGATTTATAATAGATAGTTTCGGCTTCGTCCGCTGCATTGGAGATAAACATGATTGGTTATTACGATTACACGGTCATTCTGACCTATCTGAGTCCGCTGTCCGCCGTCGGCGGCATGACGCTTGCCATGACCGGACACCCCATCTGGGCAACGATGTGCCTGCTGTTCTGCGGGCTGTGCGACATGTTTGACGGCATGGTCGCCCGCACAAAGAAAAACCGTACCGCAGAGGAAAAAGCGTACGGCATTCAGATCGACTCCCTCAGCGACATCGTCGCCTTCGGCGTTCTGCCCGCCGTCATCGTGCTGACGCTCTGCCCCGGCTGCTGGTACGCCTATGCGATCGCGCCGCTGTACGTGCTGGCAGGTCTGATCCGCCTCGGCTATTACAACGTCACCGAGGAGCTCCGGACGCAGGAGACCGACGAGGTCCGAAAGAGCTACTCGGGTCTTCCCATCACCTCCGCCGCTCTGATCTTCCCGATCTTCTTCTGCGGCATGGCAGTCTACTGCATCTGCACCCACGGCGAAATCCTCCCCTACAAAGACATGTTCTACAACGAC
>CAMUZA010000079.1 GCA_947165085.1 uncultured Clostridia bacterium
CATTCTACCAGAGTCTGCAAACTATGTCTATTTCTATCTTTTTTCGAATTTGCGCTATTTATTGTACCTCATCCTGCGGAAAACGGGGCATTCCAATACTGGAGGAATGTAATTATGAAACGACCGGTATCTATACTGCTGATCGCGCTGATCCTATGCCTCGGCGCGTGCGACGGAACGGCACAGACCTTTCCGGATACGACGACGGTTGCGACGGGGATAAATATTGTTACAGAAGAGGCGACGGATAGGATCGATCCCGGCGGCGAGAAGTTCGTCTGGGAAAAAGAAGGCGCCGGAGGCGACTTCACCATAACGCTGAACGAAGACGGCACCTATCAGTACTACGAGGGGCATTACAGCAGCTATATCGGAATCGGCACCTGGACAGTGGAAGACGGAATCCTGACGCTGAAGGAAGCCAGCAGATATGACAGCATCTTTCATTTTTCCATAGAGGACGGCGCACTGATTTTCGTTGCGGAAGGATCGAGCGAATTCCTGTACGTCACGGTAGAAGACGGAGATCGCTTCCTGCCGTGCGATACGCCCGTGACGGATCCGATCGCGCCGGTTCCCGTTCTGGTCATTGAAGCGGGCGGCAGGACGTTCTATGCCGCGCTGGAGGACAATTCCTCGGCCCAGGCGCTGACCGAACGGCTCAGCGCGGAGCCGATTACCGTTGACATGCAGGATTACGGCGGCTTTGAGAAGGTCGGACCGCTTCCGTGGGAGCTTCCGCGGAACGATGCGCAGATCACGACAAAGCCGGGCGACGTGATCCTTTATCAGGGCAGCCAGATCACGGTCTATTACGGCGAAAACACCTGGAGCTTCACAAAGCTGGCAAGCATCGGCGGCGTGACAGGCGCGGAGCTGCAGGAGGCGTTCGGAAGCGGCGGCGTAAGCGTCACGTTCCGCATCGAATGGAGCGAATAAGCATGAGCCTCGTATCCCTGCTGGGATACGAGGCGTTATTCATACATCGGATCTGCCCGCTCTGCGGTCGTCCAGTGCAAAGCGGCTGGTCTGAAGAATCGAAACCATCGGAAAGACGCCTGCACGGACGTGCGGGCGTTTTTCTCACGCAAGCGTCGGGATTTCGTTGCTATTTCTATGGTTTTGTGATAATATTGTTGACAAAGGAACGCGGCGTGCCGCGGCGGGAGGAAGCGTCATGATCAGCATGAAGGAATACAGACAGATCGTTTCTGAACTGATGGACGAACTGCCGCCGGCGTTTTACGATAAACTGACCGGCGGTGTGATCGTGTCGGAAGAGGCAAAGTCGGCGGATTACGCCAAAGGCGACGATCTTTACGTCATGGGACAGTATCAGGTCTATGCCGGCGTGCGGCAGATCGTGATGTTCAAGGGCTCATTCGACCGCGCTTACCCGTATGCGGACATCCCGGAAGCGAGGAGCATCCTGCGCGGGGTACTGCGCCATGAATTCCGTCACCATATCGAAGGACGGGGCGGGCTGCACGGCGTGGATACGCTGGAGGCGGAGGACGCGCGGCAGAAACAAATGTATCTTTTGCAGCACGCGCGGCTGCAGGACAAATAGGAAATCAGGAGGAAGTACGATGAAAACATTGGTTGCATATTTCTCGGCAAGCGGCGTGACAGCGAAGGCTGCGAAGCTGCTTGCGCAGGCGGCGGACGCCGATCTGTTCGAGATCGTCCCCGAAACGCCCTACACGAAAGCTGACCTGAACTGGCTGAACAAAAGAAGCCGTTCCACGGTCGAGATGAAGGACCGCGCCTGCCGTCCGGCGATCGCCTCCAAGGTCGCGGATATGGCGCAGTATGAGCGTGTGTTCGTGGGATTTCCCGTGTGGTGGTACCGCGAGCCGTCGATCATCGACACGTTTCTGGAGCAATATGACTTTTCCGGCAAGACGCTGATTCCGTTCTGCACCTCCGGTGGCAGCGGTCTCGGCGAAACGGCGGACAATTTCCGCCGCCTTGCGCCCGGCGCAAAGGTTACGGAGGGCAAACGCCTGACCCGCCGCGACGACGAAGCGGGACTTCGCGCCTGGATCGAATCGCTTTGAGGAAGAACGAAACGGAGGACAGACAGATGAGAACTCTGATCAAAAACGCTAAGATCTACGATGGCAGCGGCAGCGACGGCTTTATGGGCGAGCTTCTGCTTGCGGACGACCGCATCGAAGCCGTCGGCGCAGACCTTGCCGCGCAGGCAGACCGGGTGATCGACCTCGGCGGCAAGTCCGTCGCGCCCGGCTTTATCGACTGCCATTCCCATAACGACTGGTTTGCGATCAAGAAGAATCCGCTGCCGTATTTCGCGCCCTTCCTGCGGCAGGGCATCACGACCTTCGTGGCAGGAAACTGCGGTCTTTCCACGATCGGCTTTGAGCCGGACTGCAAGACCGTGGATAAGGTCGGCGGCGGTCTGTTCGGCTTTGCCGGCACGACCGGCAAATACGGCACGCTGGAGGAGTATTTCGCCGCGATCGACGGCAATATGCCCTGCAACATGGTCGAACTGGTCGGACATTGCTCCGCCCGCGCCGCCGTCGGCGGCAATGAGAACCGCAAGCTGACGCCGGAGGAAGAGACCGCCATGCTCGCCATTCTGGAAAAAGCGCTGCAGCAGGGCGCGGCGGGCATTTCTCTCGGATTGATGTACGAGCCGGGTCTGTTCGCGGACGTGGAGGAGCTTAAAAAGGTCGCCGCGCTCTGCGTCAAGTACGACCGCCCGCTGACAGTCCATCCGCGCGCGGAGTCCAAGGTTTCGCTGTCCTATACGCCGCTGCTCGGCAGGTCGCATCTGCTGCGCGCCTTCGACGAGCTCGCGGAGGTTGCGAAGGGTACGCCGCTGAAGCTGCAGTATTCCCACGCGATCTTCGTCGGCCGCCGTTCCTTCGGCGACAAGGAAGAGCTGCTGCAGATGATGGACCGGCTTCGCGCCGAGGGCGTAGACGTGATGTTCGATATCTACAATGAGTGCCTCGGCGTTTCGGTGCTGACGGTCTTCCTGCCCGCGTGGTACATGGGACTGAGCGCCGAGGAACGTAAAAAGCCGATGGCGCGCTTCCGCCTCAACATTCTGAAACTGAGCAATATTCTGCTCGGCTTCAACTTTAACGACATCGTGGTCGCCTACCTCGGCGAGGGCTATGAGCACTACGAGGGCAAGACCGTTCATCAAATCGCGAAGGAAGAAGGCATGAGCGATCTGAAGGCGTATCTGAAGCTCTGCGAGATCAGCAATTTCAAGGGCCGCGTCAATATGGGACCCTACTCCACGCCGGAGATCATACGCGACTTCGAGCACAACGAGCGTTGCCTCTATATGACCGACGCCTGGGTCGAGGAGCACGGCGTGCAGAATCCCGCGATCTACGATTGCTTCCCGAAGTTCCTGCGCGACGCCTTACGCGGCACGGGCGATACCCTGCCCAATACCGTCCGCCGCATGACCGGCGCGACCGCCGACCGCTTCCGGATCAAAGAGCGGGGCTATCTCCGCGCGGGATACTTCGCCGATCTGACCGTTTTCGACGAGGACGCGCTGAAAAACGGCGTGCCCGATCGGGAGCAGTCCTTCGGCATCGAAAAGGTCTTTGTCAACGGCAGACTCGTTGTGGACAACAACGAGCTTGACGAGGCCGCCCTGCGCACCTCCGGCCGCGCCGTCCGCGTATCGTAACGAGATGGGAGACGGAAAGCGACCCGATCCGAACGTGATCCATCCGATCGCGGGGTATGACAAAGAAATCTACGTAAAACCGACAGTCAAAAATCCAAATATCCTTGTCGGCGACTTTACTTACATCGCGGATTCCGACTTCGAGCGCCATGTGACGCACCACTATCCGTGGAACGGCGACAAGCTGCTGATCGGGAAATTCTGCCAGATCGCGGCGGGCGTGGAGTTTGTGATGAACGGCGCGAATCATCAGATGAACGCGGTGTCGACCTTCCCATTCTACACGCTGGAGGGCTGGAATATGCAGCCGCCCGCGCCGGACGATCTGCCCCATAAGGGCGACACGGTGATCGGGAACGACGTGTGGATCGGGCAGAACGCGGTGATCCTGCCGGGCGTCCGGATCGGCGACGGCGCGATCATCGGCGCAAGCAGCGTGGTCGGCAGCGACGTCGCGCCCTATATGATCGTCGCAGGAAATCCCGCGAGACCCTTGCGTAAGCGTTTCGACGACGAGCTGATCGCGCTCCTGCTCGAATTCCGATGGTGGGACAGGAGCGTGGACGAGATCAATGCGCTGATTCCGCTGCTGACCTGCGGCGATCTTGAAAAGGTCAGAAAGGAGCTGCGCGAACGGCTATGATTCTTCTGATCACCGGCGCTTCCCACACCGGAAAGACGCTCCTTGCGCAGAGATTGCTGGAAACGCTTCACGTTCCGTATCTCTCGATCGACCACCTGAAAATGGGACTCATCCGCAGCGGGAATACCGCCCTCACGCCGGAGGACGACGACGCGCTGACGGCGTATCTCTGGCCGATCGTGCGGGAGATCGTCAAGACCGCGATCGAAAACCGGCAGAATCTGATCGTGGAGGGCTGCTATATCCCGTTCGCGTGGCGGCAGGACTTCGACGGGCGCTATCTGTGGGAGATCCGATTTGTCTGCCTTGCCATGACAGAGGCATATATTGAAACTCATTTTGCTGAAATCGTCGGGCAAGAGTCGGAGATCGAAAAGCGGCTCGTTCCCACCGGCTGCACGATCGACGGGCTGAAAGCAGACAACGCGCGCGTGATCGCGGGCTTCCGGAACGCCGGAGAACCGGTCGCGCTGATCGAGGGCGACTACGAACAAACGATCTTGCGGCTGCAACGCGAAATCGAGGGAGAATACGATGGAATACCGGAGAATTGAACCAATGCAGATCGACGCCCTGTGGGAGCTGCAAAGGCTATACAAGGCGGAGATCGGGGAGGACGCGCCGGACTGCGAAGCGAAAGACCGCCTGGCAAAGGCGGTCGAAGAGGAAAGAATCTGCTTTTTCGGCGCGTGGGACGGCGACGCGCTGATCGGCTGCTGCTCGGTGACCGCCGGCTTTTCAACGTTTGACTATCAGCCGAGCGGCGTCTTCGAGGACTTTTATCTCCGACCCGCATACCGTCACAAGGGGATCGCGCGGGAGCTCGTGCGGTTTGCCCGCCGCGAAAGCGGCGTTTCGTCGCTCACTGTCGGCTGCGCGGACTGCGATCTTGCAATGTATCAGTCGCTCGGCTTTACCATCCAGCTCGGCAAGCTGCTTGCGTTTGAGGGATAGAGAAATATAGGGAGATATGAAAAAGCACTTGCCTTTGAACAGAACCAGTAAAAACAGACAATAGACAAAACACCCCCCTATGTAGGA
>CAMUZA010000080.1 GCA_947165085.1 uncultured Clostridia bacterium
GACGTGCCGAAAGGCCACGATTGCTACGAGCTCTACAAGAATATCTGAAGCAAAGAAGCTGAAAGCCGCCCTCCCCGAAATGCAGACCTATCTGGAGACTGAGACGGACAAGACGGAGAATCTGCAGCGGTTCATCGAAAAGCTGAAGCAGCTCACCGAGAACAAAGAGCTGACGCCGGAGCTGATCCACGAATTCATTGACAGGATCGTAGTCTATGCTCCAAAGTACCTTAACGGGAAGCGATACCAGGCGGTGGACGTCTACTACAGCGGCGTCGCCATTCTCCTGGAGCTCAGCCCCGAGGAAATGGAAGAAGCGTTCCAGAAACGCCTTGCCAAGGAAACGCCGGGCAAAGAAATACCGGCGTAGCCATAAGGCCACGCCGATACCACATCAAACAATATTCAATTCAGATACAAGAGCCGCCTTGGGGCACCTTCCTTACGGAGGGTGCCCCAAGGATGACTTCTCAGTCAAGCAACCAAATCGGAGCCCAGCGAAGCGGGTTCGATTTGGAAAAGGAAGAAGGACGCAGCTTATGTGCAGTTTTCGCGGCTCTTACGCAAACCGCGGAAACGGAACGACGCTGCGTTCTTCTGACGCGCGGGTGACGAGGCTCAAACTCGCTTCCGGGTCCCGCGGAAGCAGGTTCCGCGGGAGCCCTAAGGACCTCGGATTTGAAAAAATGCGGCGGCGCCGCATTTATAGGTGGAGGCAGCGAGTTCTTCGCCGGAACGAAAAAGAAGAAGCCATCCAGAGGATGACTTCTTCTTTTTGGAGCGGGTGACGAGGCTCGAACTCGCTACCTCCACCTTGGCAAGGTGGCGCTCTACCAGATGAGCTACACCCGCACGTGCAGGTGTTATTATAGCGGCTCGTTTCCGGTTTGTCAAGGGCTTTTTTCGGTTTTTTCAGTTTTTCGTCCGCTTTATGGCGTTTCCGGCGGTACAGTGGATTCGGTCGGCTCCGTCGGCTCAATTGGTTCGGTCGGCTCGGTCGGCTCGTCGGTATGGCTGTCGGTTGGCCCGGTGTGTTCTCCTGCCGGCTCGGTCGGCTCCGTTGGCCTGAACGGCTCCGGCGGTTCTTCCGGCTGCGGCGTATCCGGCAGATCGACGCGATCCCAGACATAGCCTTCCGCTTCCAGTTCCTGCGTGGTCAGTAGTGTCATTTCGTACGATCCCTGCTCGATCGAACGCATCAGATCGATATAGTAATACTGGTCGTCCAGGCAGATCATGTTCCAGTAATGCGCATTCTCGCCGCGCTGGCCCTGAATGATCCGGCAATCGATCTCCGCCTCGCGGCATTCCGCGAAGAAGACGGAGGCGAAGGACAAGCTGTGCGCCTTGCCCTCACAGAGGAGGCTGTAGGCGGGCATGACGGGCTCTTCTTCGCAGAACGTATAGGAGAAGCGGGTCGTCAGGAAACGGCAGAGCCGGTCGACGCGCTCGACGCTGCCTGTGATATTGCAGACGTAGTTGGACGCGGAGTCGAGCGTGGTGAGGAGGGCGTCCTGCTTGACGCGCATTTCTTCGCGGGAATCGGGATAAGGGAAATGCAGCTCCACGATCCGCGTTTCACCCGCTTCCGGATAGACCTGCGCGACAAGCTCCGGCAGCGCAAGCACCTGCTCGGGATGTTCGAGGCAGTAGGTGCGGATGAAAGAGACAAAATCGGTCTCCCCGTAGGTTTGAATGCGGAGGGTCAGGGCGGGGGAATAGCTCGTCAGCACGTCGACGATCTTGTTGCAGGCGGCTTCGTCGTCTTTGACCTTGACGATGGAATCAATCTCCGCCGCGCTGCGGCGGAACACGATGTTCAGCGCGATGCTGCCTTCCGACGCATCGCCGGTCAGCTCCGTGTCGGCGAAGTCTACGGCGTAGGCGCCGACGGGATCCTCCTTGGTCGCGTACTGGACGGTTTTCGCAAGGTCGTCCGCGATATTGCCGGAGTAAGCCTCAACGAGGATGATGCCGTGTTCCGTCCAGTCGTTGATCATGGAAAGCACGGCGCCGCGCAGCTCCTCTTCGTTATGCACGGTAGGCGGCGGCGTTTCCTCTGACGGATCCGGTTCGGAATAGGGCTCTTCACTGTGCGGCGTGACGGAGCGGTATTCGTTTCCGACCCAGATGCCGCAGGCAGCCAGCCCGCTCAGCAGAACAGACAGGATCAGCAGATAAGCGATGGCTCTTTTCACGGGGCGTCCCCCTTTCCTAAGTTACAATTCGTAGCGGTCGTAGGCTTTGAAACCGTCGCCGAGCACCTGCTGCGCGTCCTGCAGGATCAGAAAGGCGCCGGGGTCGACGGTCATGACGATCTCCTTCAGCTGGGCGAGCTGCTTTCTCTTGATCGCGGTCAGCAGCACGGTCTTTTCCGTGCGGGAGTAGTAGCCCGCGCCGTCGAGCAGGGTCACGCCGCGGTCAAGTTTTTCAGCGATGGCGCCTGCGACCGCCTCGTGCTTGTCCGAGACGATCAGGGCGACCTTGGCGTAGTCGAAGCCGTAGACGACCTTGTCCAGCACGGTGCAGGAGACGACGAGCGTGACGATACTGTAAAGCGTGTTGTTGAAATCCTTATAGACGATGCCGGTCACAACGGCGATGCTGACGTCGAGGCAGAGCAGAAGCCTGCCGATCGGCAGATTGCGCAGGCGCAGCTTCAGCACGCGCGCCACGATATCGCCGCCGCCGGTGGATGCGCCGCTCAGGAAGACGACGCCGATGCCCGCGCCGATAATGACGCCGCCGAAGATCGCCGCAACGAACGGATCGACGTTCTCCGGGACAGGCAGGATCGCTTCGAAGAGGTCGAAGCAGACGGAGGTGGTCGCCATGCCCAGAAGCGAACTGAAGAAGAAGTATTTGCCGATCGTCCGGTAGCCGAGAATAAACAGAGGAACGTTGATCATCACGGTAAGAACGCCGACGCTGAGCCATTTTACGTTCGCAACGTAGGAGATCAGCATGGCAACGCCGGACGCGCCGCCGCAGTTGATGCCGTTGGGAACGAGGAACAGGTCAAAGCCGAGCGAGAACACGGCGCTGCCGATCACGATCATCAGGATCTTGCCGATAGTTTGTTTCATGGCGTCACAGCTCCATCTCGATCTGTTTTTCTTCCGTGTCTTCCTCCTTGAGCAGCGCGCCCGCGGCGGGGATGGTGCGGGTGCGGTAGCGGGAGGCGTTGACGATGCCGCTGTCCTCCAGCACGACGGCGCGCAGCAGGGTCGCCTTGCGCTTGAGGGCCAGAACGCTGACGCCCTGCGTCGTGCGGGTAGTTTTCGGCGCAAGCTGCGCCGTGGAGAAGATCAGAGCGCGTCCTTCGGAGGAGTAGAGCACGAGCTGCTTGTCCTCCTTGAGCAGAAGCACGGATTTTAAGGGACTCTTATCGCAGTAAGCGCCGGTCAGCTTGCGGCGGTTGGACTTGGTCGCGTAGGCGGAGAGCTCCACCTTGGCGACCTTGCCGTTTTCATAGACGAAAATCACGCTGCCCGCGTAGTCGCCGGGAAAGCAGACTGACAGGACGTTCTCGCCCTCGTCGAAGCCGAGCTTGCCGGGCAGGTAGCTGCCGAGCAAGGAGGCCTTGCAGTCCTCAAAATCGGCGCAGCGGGTCTTATAGACCTGATATTTGTCGGTGAAGACGAGGAATTCGGCGCGGTTGGTCGTTTCCAGAGAGAAGCGCAGACTGTCGCCTTCTTTGAACTTCTGTTCGCCGGACATCCGCAGCGACTGGGGCGTGATCTTCTTGAAATAACCCTCTTTGGAGACAAAGACGGTAACGGGATAGTTCGGCGCGTCGTCCTCTTCCGTATCCGCTTCGATCTCGTGGTCGTAGACGATGCCGGTTTTACGGTCGACGCCGTACTTGTCCGCGATCGCGTCCAGCTCCTTGACGATGACGCCGCGAATCTTGCGTTCGCTCTTCAAGAGGTCTTCCAACTCCGCGATCTCCGCTTCAAGGTCGTCGACCTCCTGCGTGCGCTTGAGGATATACTCTTTATTGATGTTGCGCAGCTTGATCTCCGCGACGAACTCCGCCTGCACCTTGTCGATGCCGAAGCCGATCATCAAATTGGGGACGACCTCTGCCTCGGCCTCGGTCTCGCGGATGATGCGGATGGCCTTGTCAATGTCGAGCAGGATGCGCTTCAGGCCCTTCAGCAGATGCAGCTTTTCCGCCTTTTTCTGCTTCTGGAAGTAGACGCGGCGGCGGACGCATTCGGCGCGCCATGCCGTCCATTCCTCAATAATACTCCGCACGCCGAGGACCTGCGGCATGCCGGCGATCAGGATATTGAAGTTGCAGCCGAAGGAGTCGAGCAGGGGCGTGGTGCGGAACAGCTTCTGCATGAGCTTGTCCGGATCGACGCCGCGCTTGAGGTCGATCGTCAGCTTCAGACCGGACAGATCGGATTCGTCGCGGATGTCGGAGATCTCACGGATCTTGCCCGCCTTGTTCAGCTCCGAGACCTTGTCGATGATCGCTTCGACGGTCGTGGTATAGGGGATCTCATAAATCTCAATGAGATTGTCTTCCTTGACGTAGCGCCAGCGGGCGCGGATCTTCACGCTGCCTCTGCCGGTGCGGTAGATCTCCGCCATTTCCTCCGGATTGCAGAGGATCTCGCCGCCGGTGGAAAAATCCGGCGCGGGCATATACGCCATCAGATCGCAGTCGGGATTTTTGATCCACGCGGCGGTCGCCTTGCAGGTTTCGCGGAGGTTAAAGCCGCAGATATTGCTTGCCATGCCGACGGCGATGCCCATGTTCGCGCTCACCAGCACGTTCGGGAAGGCGGTGGGCAGGAGCGTCGGCTCCTGCGTGGAGTTGTCGTAGTTGTCGACGAAATCCACGGTCTCGCAGTCGATGTCGCGGAAGATCTCCTCACAGATGGGATCCAGCTTCGCTTCCGTGTATCGCGAGGCGGCGTAAGCCGTGTCGCGGGAGTAGATCTTGCCGAAGTTGCCCTTGGAGTCCACGAACGGCGTCAGGAGGCTTT
>CAMUZA010000081.1 GCA_947165085.1 uncultured Clostridia bacterium
AAGCGCGGCTTCAAGCCGCTCGTTCCCGGCATGAAGCTGCAGCCCGGCGACAAGGTCTACGGCAACGACCACGGCAAGAGCGTGATCTTCGCCGTCGTCGGCACGGAGCCGCTGGACAAGGGCACGCATATCTGCGCCGCGCACATCGACTCACCGCGCCTCGACCTCAAGCCCAATCCTCTGTATGAGGACAGCGAGCTTGCGTACTTCAAGACGCATTACTACGGCGGCATTAAAAAATACCAGTGGACGACGACCCCGCTCGCCCTGCACGGCGTGATCGCAAAAAAGGACGGCAGCGTGATCAATGTCACGGTCGGCGAAGACCCCGCCGATCCCATCTTCTGCGTCACCGATCTTCTGATCCATCTTTCCGCCGATCAGATGAAGAAGACAATGGCGGAGGGCGTGACCGGCGAAAACCTGCGCGTCCTGCTCGGCAGCAGACCCTTGAAGGACGACGAGGGCAGCGACCGGATCAAGTTTGCCGTCCTGTGCCTGCTCAACGAAAAGTACGGCATCACGGAAGACGATTTCCTCTCCGCGGAGCTGACGATGGTTCCGGCGGGTCCTGCAAGAGACGTCGGCTTTGACCGCAGCCTGATCGCCGCGTACGGTCACGACGACCGCGTCTGCGCCTATGCCGCGTTCAAGCCGCTGCTGGAAATCGGCACGCCGAAAAAGACCGCCGTCTGCGTCCTTGCGGACAAGGAAGAAATCGGCTCGGTCGGCATCAGCGGCATGCAGAGCCAGTATTTTGAGACCTTTATGCACGATCTGTGCGCGGCGGCAGACGCCTGCAAGCTCCGCTGCTTCGAAAACTCCTTCTGCCTCAGCGCGGACGTCAGCAACGCCTTTGATCCCCTGTACGCGGAGACCTGCGACAAGGGCAACAACACGAAGATCAACTACGGCACCGGCATCTTCAAGTACACGGGCGCGCGCGGCAAGTCCGGCTCGTCCGATGCGGCGGCGGAGGTCATGGCGTACGTGCGCAAGCTGTTCTCCGACAACGACGTGATCTGGCAGACCGGCGAGCTCGGCAAGGTCGATCAGGGCGGCGGCGGTACGGTCGCCTGCTATATGGCAAACCGCAATATCGAGACTGTCGACGCGGGCGTTCCCGTTCTTTCCATGCACGCGCCGATGGAGCTGGTCTCCAAGCTGGATACCTATATGACCTACAAGGGCATGAAAGTGTTCTATCTTGATTAAATCGAGGGGGAGAGACTTAGGTCTCTCCCTTTTTGAGCAAAGTTTTATCGTATTACGATAAAAAATGCTTGACATGCGGAAAATACCGCGGTATATTGGTTGCAGAAACTAAAGGAGGTCAATCTCATGACGCAAAAATCAATCGCCGGCTGGCTGAAGGGTCTTATCATCGGCGTTTTTCTGTGCGCACTGATCATTCCCTCGTTCGGCCAATCCATTGCAGAAACCGAGCCGGAATTTGCTTACTGCTATCTGCCGTGGCTCATCTTTATCAGTCTTACCGCGCTTCCCTGCTTTGCCGCGCTGTTCCTTGCGTGGAAGCTCTCCGTGAACATCGGACAGGACCGCGCGTTTACGATCCAAAACGCAAAATGGATGAAATATATCGCGCTGTTCATTGCAGCAGACGGTTTCTATTTCTTCATCGGCAATGTCGTCTTTTTGCTTCTCGGCATGAGTCATCCCGGCGTCGCTCTTCTGTCGCTGGTGATCGTGATCGCGTGCATCGCCATCTCCATCGCGGCCGCCGCCCTGTCCTATTTTATCAAAAAGGCGGCGGCATTGCAGGAGCAGAGCGACTGGACGATTTAGGAGGCAGGCATGGAAGGCGAAATCATCTTCAACATCGACGTCATGCTCGCCAAGCGGAAAATGAGTGTGACGGAGCTTGCGGAGCGGCTCGGCATCACGATCGCCAACGTCTCCATTTTGAAAACCGGCAAAGCGAAGGCGCTGAAGGTCACAACGCTGGCAAAGCTCTGCGAGACGCTGGATTGCCAGCCCGGCGACCTGCTGGAATATCGAAAATAAGACAGTGAGCCGTTCGTCAGAACGGCTCGCCATTTGCGTGAAAAGTGCTTGACAATGCGATCGAAATCTGGGATAATCAAATGCGGGCAAAATAACGTTACATTTTGCTCGAAAAGTGAAAGAGAGGCGCATGATCCTTGGTTCAGGAAACATTTAGCTTATTTGGAATGACCTTCAAATTCTACGATCTGTTCTTTGTGATTGGATTTATCGGCGTGTTTTCCTATCTGCTGGCGGTGTCGAAAAAATATGACATCCCGAAGTGGAAAACGGTCGTCTTTACCATTCTGGTATACGGCGCCTCGTTCGCCTGGATGTTCGTCCTCTACTGGATGGATACCGGCTTCTTCGGCGGGAACAATATTGTCCGCGTTTTCTGGTGGCTGGGCGTGTTTGTTTTCCCCGTTTCCCTGCTGCTGAAGGAGGACTACTTCAAGTGTCTTGACTTTGTCGCCCCCTGTCTGTGCATCAATCACGGTCTGGCGCATTTCGGCTGCCTGTTCAAGGGCTGCTGCCATGGCTATGCGTGCTCCTTCGGCTCGTACAGCAATATTGCGGAAACCGTTTGTTTCCCGACGCAGATCATCGAGGCGGTTGTCGCCCTCGGGATCGCCGTCTATATCTGGCTGCGGGAGCGGAAAAAGGGCTACGGGAAAGGGATTGACGGTCTGTCCTTCCCGATCATGCTGATGCTCTTCGGCTATTCGAGATTCTTCCTGGAGTTCTTCCGCGCGCCGCTGCCCGGCAACGAGGTGCTGTTCTACATCAGCAAGTCGAATTTCCTTTTTGACGCGCCGACGCTGTATATCTCGCAGCTTCAGGTGCACGCCCTGCTCAACGGCGTGATCGGCACGATCGCGTACTTTCTCATCAAAAAGCACAACGCCGGCAAAACGGCGTCTGCCGGCAAATAGGAATCGACTAAACCACGCGGGAGCGAAGGTGCTTTGCATCTTCGCTCTCGTTTTTTGATTTTCTGCTTGTAATACCGGAACGACTGTTGTATAATATATTGAAATCAGCAAAAAAGGAGGACATCACATGAGCAAATGCATTATCCCTGCCGGATACAAAAACCCGCTCTCCGTCTATGAGACGCAGTGCGCCATCGAGTTCATCAAGCACAATTTTCAGAAGAATCTGTGCCATGCGCTCAATTTGATGCGCGTTTCCGCGCCGCTGTTTGTGGAAGAAGCATCCGGTCTGAACGATAATTTGAACGGCTACGAACGCCCCGTCTCATTCGATGTCCCCGATGTCGGTCTGGAAGCCGAAGTCGTCCACTCCCTTGCAAAATGGAAGCGCTATGCGCTCTCGCGCTACGGCATCCGTCCGGGCAAGGGTCTGGTAACCGATATGAACGCGATCCGCCGCGATGAAGAGGTCGACAATCTGCACTCCGTCTATGTCGATCAGTGGGACTGGGAATCCGTTCTGACGGACGACATGCGTAATGAGGACTATCTCAAAACGACCGTTCAGCGGATCGTCAACGCAATCTACGTAACCGGCGAAACGCTGAAAATCGAGTACCCGCAGATCACGACCCATGTGCCGCGCGAAGTGATCTTCGTCACAACGCAGGAGCTGGAGGACATGTTCCCCTCTCTGACCGCGCCGTCCGATAAGGAGACCGCGTTCCACCGTCTGCATAAGGACAAGGCGGTCTTCCTGATGAAGATCGGCGGCAAGCTCCGCTCCGGCAGACCGCACGACGGCCGCGCGCCGGACTATGACGACTGGGATCTGAACGGCGATATTCTGTTCTGGAACGACGTGCTGGATCGCTCCTTTGAGGTCTCCTCCATGGGCATCCGCGTCAGTCCGGAATCGCTCGACCGGCAGCTCACGCTTGCGGGCTGTGACGATCGCCGCAGTCTCCCCTTCCACCGCGCACTGCTTCGCGGCGAACTGCCGCTGACGATCGGCGGCGGCATCGGGCAATCGCGTCTGTGCATGCTGCTCATGGGCTGCTGTCACATCGGCGAGGTGCAGTCGAGCGTCTGGGATCAGGAAACCGCAGCCGCCTGCAAAGCCGCGGGCATCATGCTGCTTTGATTTAGAGAGGTAATACTATGGAACTCACAGAATTGAGAGAACTCTATCAGCATACGAAAGACTACGTCGGAAAGACAGTTACCGTCGGCGGCTGGGTACGCAACCGCCGCGCGTCGAAAAACTTCGGCTTTCTGATGATGTCCGACGGCACGTGCTTTCAGCAGGTGCAGGTCGTTATCACGGATCAGCTTGAAAACTTTGCCGAACTGACAAAGATCAACATCGGCGCCGCGCTGATCATCACCGGCACACTGGAGGAAACGCCGGATGCGAAGCAGCCGTTTGAGATTCAGGCGGCGAGCGTCGCCGTGGAAGGTCCTTCCACGCCCGACTTCCCCATTCAGCCGAAGCGCCACACGCTGGAATTCCTGCGCACGCTGACCCACCTGCGCCCGCGCACCAACACCTTCCAGGCGGTCTTCCGCGTCCGCTCGCTCGCGGCGTTCGCGATCCACAAATTCTTCCAGGAGCGCGGCTTTGTCTACGTCCACACGCCACTGATCACCGGCTCTGACTGCGAAGGCGCAGGCGAGATGTTCCAGGTCACGACGCTTGACATCGCAAATCCCCCGCGCACGGAAGACGGCAAGGTCGATTTCAGCAAGGACTTCTTCAACAAGCCCACCAACCTGACCGTTTCCGGTCAGCTCAACGGC
>CAMUZA010000082.1 GCA_947165085.1 uncultured Clostridia bacterium
GGTCTGTTTCTGAGCATTGACAGCGGTGACCATTCCTGTCGTGCCTTCCCATGCGCCGGCGAAGACAACGATCGTATCGCCGACCTCGAAGTCCACGAGGTATTTCTGCTTCGGTGCGGGCTCGACCTTGCCGCCGCCGACTGTGCCAATGGTTCTGCCGTCTTCAAAGACCGCCATTCTCGTTCCCGCGCCGCGCGGCGACGAGCCGGAGCTTGCAAGTATCGTGCAGAGCACGACATGCTCTCCATTTTCGACTGCGGCGATAACTTCGTTCGTTAGTTTCAGCATAGTTTTCACTCCTGTTGCAGAAAAAGCTCCTTGCATGAATGCAAGGAGCTTTTGTAATCAAGAAAACGGAAATCAATAACCTCTTCTCTTGTTCTTACGAGCAGCTTCAGACTTCTGCTTCCGCTTGAGACTCGGGCTGACGTAATGCTCTCTCTTCTTGACTTCGGCGATAACGCCGTCCTTCTGGCAGCTTCTCTTGAAGCGCTTCAGAGCACTCTCCAAAGACTCGTTCTCTTTGACACGGATTTCAGACATTGATTTCCCTCCCTCCGACGCATCCGGCTGAATCCAGGATGCTTTCAGGGCCGTTTTTACGGCAACAATGATTATATATTCCGATCTGCCGGTTGTCAAGCAATTTCTTCAATATTTTTTGCTTTTTTGCGAAAAAGCGATCGGATCCCGCATTATTTCACGATCAGGTTGACGAGCTTGTTCTTAACGACGATCGTCTTGATGATGCTGCCGCCCAGTTTCTCGATAAAGCGGGCGATCTTCTCGTCCTCGACCGCAGTTTTGACGACGCTGTCGTTGTCCAGATCGGCGGGAACGTGGATCGTGCCGCGCAGCTTGCCGTTGACCTGCACTGCCATGTCGATCTCGCTGTCCTTACACTTCGCCTCGTCGTAGGAAGGCCATGCAGAGACGGAGCAGATGCCCTCGAAGCCATGCTGCTGCCAGATCTCATCGCAGATATGCGGCGCGAACGGGCTCAGAAGCTGAAGGAGCGTCTTGAGCTCAGCGGCATTGCAGCCGTTGTCGGACAGCGCCGTGGTCAGGGTCATGAGCTGTGCCAGTGCGGTATTGCCCTTGAGCGCGTCAATATCGGAGGTCACCTTTTTGATCGACTTGTGCAGGATCGCTTCGTTCTTTGCCGTATACTGTGTCTCGCTGTCACTGACTGTCTCGGCGAGATTCCAGACCTTGTCGAGGAAGCGTTTGCAGCCCTTGACGGAATTTGTCGCCCAGGATGCGGGTTTCTCAAAGTCGCCGATAAAGATAATATAGGTACGCATCGTATCTGCGCCGTATTCCGCGATCACGTCGGTCGGATTGATGACGTTGCCGCGGGACTTGGACATCTTGATGCCGCCTTCGCCGAGGATCATGCCGTGGCTCGTTCGCTTCGCATAAGGCTCTTTGGTCGGCACCACGCCGATGTCGTAGAGGAACTTATGCCAGAAGCGGCTGTAGAGCAGGTGGAGCGTCGTATGCTCCATGCCGCCGTTATACCAGTCGACCGGACTCCAGTAGGCAAGCGCTTCCTTGGAGGCAAGCTCTTTGTCGTTGTGCGGATCCATATAGCGCAGGAAGTACCACGAGGAGCCTGCCCATTGCGGCATGGTGTCGGTCTCACGCTCGGCGGGACCGCCGCAGCGCGGACAGGTCGTATTGACCCAGTCGGTCATGCCGGCAAGCGGAGAATGACCGTCGTCGGTCGGCTCGTAGCTGTCGACCTCGGGGAGCAGCAGCGGCAGATCCTTTTCGTCCATCGGAACGGCGCCGCACTTCGCGCAGTGGATGATCGGGATCGGCTCGCCCCAGTAGCGCTGACGGGAAAAGACCCAGTCGCGCAGCTTGAAATTGACCTTTGCCTCACCGATCCCCTTCTCGGTCAGCCAGTCGATGATCGCCTTTTTCGCCTCCTCGACGCTCATGCCGTCAAGGAATCCGGAGTTGACCATCTCGCCCGTCGCGCAGTCGGTAAACGCCGCTTCCTCGATATTGCCGCCCTTGACGACCTCGATGATCTCGCAGCCGAACTTTTTGGCGAATGCCCAGTCGCGGTCGTCGTGACCGGGAACCGCCATGATCGCGCCGGTGCCGTAGGTGGACAGGACGTAGTCGGAAATGAAGATCGGGATCTCTTTTCCGTTGACGGGGTTGATTCCCTTGACGCCCTGCAGCATCACGCCGGTCTTATCCTTGGCAAGCTCCGTGCGCTCAAAGTCGGATTTTGCGGCTGCCTCCGCCTGATAGGCTTTGACCTCGTCTGCATTTTCCAGCCGATCCATCCACTTTTCGAGGAGCGCATGCTCCGGAGAGAGTACCATGTAGGTCGCGCCGAAAAGCGTATCCGGGCGCGTTGTATAGATCAGGATTTCATCGCCGAGCGTGGAGGCGAATCTGACCTCCGCGCCGGTGGAGCGGCCGATCCAGTTTTTCTGCTGCAGCTTGACGCGGTCGATAAAGTCCAGATCATCCAGATCATCGAGCAGCCGCTGGGCGTACTTCGTGATGCGAAGCATCCATTGGCTCTGCTCCTTACGAATGACAGGACTGCCGCAGCGTTCACAAACGTTGTCAACGACCTCTTCGTTCGCAAGTACGCACTTGCAGGAGGTACACCAATTGACCGGCATCTTCGACTTGTATGCCAGACCGTTCTTAAACATCTGCAGGAAGATCCACTGCGTCCACTTGAAATAGGACGGATCGGTCGTGTTGATCTCGCGATTCCAGTCGAAGCTGTAGCCGAGCGCCTTGAGCTGGCTGCGGAAGGTCTCAATATTGCGCTTCGTCACGATGGCGGGATGGATATGATTCTTGATCGCATAGTTCTCCGTCGGGAGTCCGAAGGCGTCGTAGCCCATCGGGAACAGGACGTTCTCGCCCTGCATGCGATGTTTTCTGGCAATCACGTCCATTGCGGTATACGGACGGGCATGACCGACGTGCAGACCGACGCCGGACGGATATGGGAATTCGATCAGGGCGTAGAATTTCTTTTGATCCGCGCCGTTGACCGCTTTATAGAGGTCTTTCTCTTCCCATATTTTCTGCCATTTCTTTTCGATTGCAGTAAAATCGTATTTCATAAGTTAAGCCTCGTCTTTATCAAAAGTCAGGGGGATCTCCTTCGCGTCGTTCCAAAGACGCTCGAGATCATAGAATTCGCGGGCTTCTTTGGTGAAGACATGCACGACGAGGCAGCCGAAATCGAGCAGCACCCAGGTGCCGCCGCGGTGACCCTCTCTGTGCAGGAGCGCTTCGCCCATTTCGTCAGCGACGGCTGCTTCCGCGCTGTCGCAGAGCGTCTTGACGTGCGTGCTGGAGGTGCCGGTGCAGATCAGAAAATAGTCCGCGATACTGGTGACGTCCGTGACTTCGAGCAGCTTGATGCCGAGTCCCTTTCTGTCGTCAAGCACCTGCGCTGCGCGTGTTGCGATTTCTTTCGGTGTAAACATGATTCTCTCTCCTTTTCGTTACGGCGTTTCAGGGTTGCCTGTGTCCTCTCCGTTATTCTCTTCGGTCGGCTGCGCCTCCGTGGGTTCCGTTTCCTCCGTATCGTCCGTCGTATCCGTCGATTCCGTTTCGTCCGTATCGTCGTCATCGCTGCCGACGGTGTTATTCTTACCGTTTCCGAAGCCGTATGCGGCATACTCGCCTTCTCCGCTCGCGCCGGTGACCTGGCGGAAGTTCAGATCGTAAACCGTCAGTTCCTCAAGCAACGGGCTGAAGTACTCGTTGATCATGGCAACAGCCTCGTTCGGATCGACCTGGAAAAAGTATCCGCCGCCGACTTCCACCGCCTCGCCCGGCAGAGCGCGGCTGTAAATTCCGTTCATATCCATTCCCTGGAACAGATGTCCGAGGAAAGCAAGATCGTTGCAGGTCAAGTCCGTATCGGCAAAGGCGGCGATCGCGCGCGCGTTTTCGTCAATATGCTCGCCGTCCTGCAGCAGCCTGGTCAGCAGCGCCTGCAGGAACATTCGCTGGATTCTGGCAGGCTCCGTCGAGCTCTCGTAATAATCGTTTCTGTAGTTGAGCAGCTTGATCGCCTTCGCGCCGTCGATCGACTGTTTCCCTGCAGCAAGGCTGCTGTACGCCGGTTCTTCCGGAACATCAAACTCAATGCTGCCGGTCAGACCGAGAAGTCCGTTCAGCGACTCGGTGTTGAAGACGAAATAATAATCCGGCTGATAGCCGATCATTTCCTTGACTTTTTCCACGACCGCCTGAATGCCGAAATCGCCGCCTTCGGATTCTTTATAGACGTTGAAGACCGCCGGATACTTGAAATTGCCCGAAACATACGTCTCGCGCGGAATGCT
>CAMUZA010000083.1 GCA_947165085.1 uncultured Clostridia bacterium
CCCATTCGCTATTCTTTTTCCTATTCGCTGTCACATATCATTGTACAACCTACACGTAAATTTTCTGTGAATTCACATTTTTTATTGTTTCACGACAGCTTTTTTGCTATAATAGACAGCAGATTTCTATAACTGGGAGTACTTATGAAAAAAGATATGATTCACGATATTCCGGATGAACGCTCCGAGGGCTTGATCGAAGGCAGGAATGCCGTGACGGAGGCGCTGAAGAGCGGCCGCGCCATCAACAAGGTCTTCCTCGCCGACGGCGATACTGATAAAACTCTCGGCAGGCTTGCCGCCATGGCAAAAGACGCGGGCGCGGTCGTCGTCCGCATCGACCGCCGCAAGCTGGACGATATGAGCCCCACGGGCGCGCACCAGGGTATCATCGCCTCGGTCGCTGCGCACGAATACGCGACATTAGACGACATTCTCTCCCTCGCGGAGCAGCGCGGCGAAGCGCCGCTGATCGTGATCTGCGACGAGCTTTCCGATCCGCACAATCTCGGCGCGATCATCCGCACAGCGGAATGCGCCGGCGCACACGGTGTTATCATTCCGAAGCGCCGCAGCGTCGGGCTTACCGCGGTGGTCGGCAAGGCGTCCGCCGGCGCGCTTGAGTATATGCCGGTCGCCCGCGTTGCCAATATTGCCGCCGCGATCCGCGAGCTCAAGCAGCGCGGCATCTGGGTCTTCGGCACCGCCGCAGACGCCGATACAGCGTTATATCGGGCGGACCTCAAGGGTTCGGCGGCCATCGTGATCGGTAACGAGGGGGTCGGCATGAGCCGCATTGTCGCCGAAAGCTGTGATTTCAAGGTCAGTATTCCCATGAAGGGAAAAATCTCATCCCTGAACGCCTCCGCCGCTGCGGCGATTCTGCTCTACGAAGCAGTCAGACAGAGAGGTTGAGCCATGAACGAACGCGATCCGGAACAACTGAATACGCCGGACGCGGATTACTCTTTAGAGGACATCGTCCGCGAATTCGGCAGCGAACAGCCGAGTGAGACGGTGTGCGGCGACACAATCTCTTTCCCTGCAGTACGCGCGGTTTCTTCCGAGGACTCTGATACGATCGCCTTCACGCCGGTGCGCAGGGAATCCGACACGGTTGCCTTCCCACCGGTGCGCAGCGCCGGACAAGCAGGCAGTGCGGACGAGACGATCAAATTCATCCCGCCGGTCAGTGAGGACGAAGCGATTGCGCCGGAAGAACCGGACGAGGATCCCGGCGCGCTGCCGGAGCTCATCCCGATCCCGACGCAAAAGGAGCGGCAGAAGACTGCTGCGCCGACGCCGCAGTCCGTACTGCAGGAAGCCGCCGCAGGGCGAAAGCTGCAGCTGCTGCGTACCGTTCTGCTCGGTATTCTGGCGGGCGCGAGCGTATTTCTGACGCTGTATGCCGTTCAAATATGGGATTTTATGGGCCTTGCGGCAGAAACGCCCTCCGTTCTGCTGATCGTGATTCTCAGCGTTTCCGTTCTGCTTTCCTATGACGTTCTGTGGCGCGGCGTTCGCGATCTGATCCGCTTTCATCCGAGTCCGTTTACCCTTTCCATCCCGCTCATCGTGCTTGCTGGGCTGGATGCGTTCCGCGCGGAGCCGAGCCGTCCCGGCAACTACTGCGGCGCAGTGACTCTGCTTCTGTTTTTCCTGATGTGCGCGTTGTGCGCCGAGCGAAGCGGCAGATACCGGACGCTTCGCGCCGTCTGCGGCTTTCGGAAGCCGATGGGCATTTTCAGCGCCCCGCCGGTCGATAAGGGCGCGCCCTCCCTGCGCCGCGATCCTGCCAGCGTCGGCAGTTTCCTGAACGATCTTCTGCAAGAAGACAAGCCCCGGATGATCCTCAGCCTCTACTGCACGATCCTCTTCCCGCTGAGCGCGGCGCTCGCCTTTTTACTGACGCGGCGCAGCGGCGACTTCTTTCTTGCTTGGCTGCTCCTGCTGCTCGGCGGTCTTCCCTTCTTTGCCGCGCTCGGCTATCCGCGGGTCTTTGCCATACTTGCCAGGCGTCTAAGCAAAATTGACGGCGCGCTTTCCGGCTGGCACAGCGCGAAAATCTTCGGCAGAAAGCATACGATTATTATTCGCGATGAAGATCTCTTCCCCGTCAGCGGCATTACCACCAACGGCATGAAGATCTACGGAGCATACCGCCCCAATCGCATCATCTCCTACGCGCTTGCCGCGCTTGACGCTGCGGGCAGTCCGCTGACCGGACTGTTTGAAGGACTGCTGAAAGCGCAGTACGGAACGCACAGCGTCCTTTCGCAGCATCGGTTCTACGACAGCGGCGGGATCGGCGCGGAGATTGCGGGCGACGTCGTTCTTGTCGGATCTCTCTCCTTCATGCGCAGCATGGGTGTGCAGATGCCCGCCGGCGCGAAAGTGCGGCTGGCGGTATACATCTCCGTAAACGGGGAACTCGCGGGCATTTTCGCTTTCAAGTACAAAGCGAACGCTTCCTCACGCAAGGGTCTGCGCGACGTGCTGGCGAACCGCAGCTTCTCCGTCGTGCTTGCAGCTCGTGACTTCTTGATCACGCCGGAACTGATCGCTGCAAAATACCGTTTTCCGACCGATCGTATCAAATTCCCCGCCTTCCCGGAACGGCTGCGTCTTGCGGAGCTCGATCCCAACCGCAGGGCGGAGCAGGGCGGTCTGATCGCCGAGGACACCTTCGGCGCATTCGCCTCCACCGTTGCTGCCGGCCGCTCGTTGCGGATCGTATCGCTGGCTGCCGTCGTGATCTGCCTTTTCGTTGCAGCGTTGGGGATTGCCCTTTGTTCGCTGATCGTTCTATGGAATTCGAAAGACGCGGCTTCGCCCGTCCATATCCTGACTTTCCAGCTTCTCTGGGCGTTTGTCCTCGATTTTGTGACGCTGATTCTGCTGAGATTCTGATCGTATTCGTTTTTTTAGAAAAAATCGCAGGTATTCTCCGATTTTTTCGGATTTTTCAATTGCAAAACTGTGAACTATCGTGTATAATATAAACTAATTGCGGCAAAGAACGGTTTGCTGCCCGCAGTCACTTCCCGACTGCACAGAAAGGAGAATTTCAAACTATGTACACTGCGAAGGACATCCGCAATATCGCTCTGCTCGGCCACGGCGGCGACGGTAAATCCGCCCTGTGCGAAAGCATGCTGTTCCTGACCAAGGCAATCACCCGTCTCGGCAAGCGCGCCGACGGCACGACTGTTTCCGACTTCGACGACGAAGAGAAGAAGAGACAGTATTCCATTAAGACTTCTGTTATTCCCGTAGAATACGCAGGTACGAAGCTGAATGTTCTGGATAACCCCGGCTACTTCGATTTTGCCGCTGAGGTCGTTCAGTCTCTGCGCGTCGCGGATGCGGGCATCATCTGCCTGACCGCGAAGTCCGGCATCGCTGTCGGCACCGAAAAGGGTTGGAAGGCTCTGGCTGACGCCGATCTGCCCGCGATGTTCTACGTTTCCAAGCTGGACGAAGAGCATGCCAACTTCTTTGGCACCTTCGATTCCATCCGTGAGACCTTCGGCGCTTCTGCGATCCCCTTCCTCTTCCCGATCCTGAACGGCGATCAGGCAGTCGGCGTTGTCGATCTGATCGAGAAGAAGGCGTATGACGCGAGCGGCAAGGAAATCGCTCTGCCGGCTGGCGCTGCAGACAAGATCGAAGAATACATGATGGAGCTCAACGAGCAGGTCGCCGAGACCGACGAGGCGCTCATGGAGAAATTCTTCATGGAAGAGCCCTTCACCCCGGAAGAGCTGCTCAAGGGCATTAAGGACGGCATCAAGCAGCGTACGATCACGCCCGTCTTCTGCGGCTGCTCCATGACCGGTCTCGGCACCGTCCGTCTGATGGAAAACCTCAAGAAGTTCGCGCCGTCTCCTCTGGAAGGAAAGCCCGCGATCATTGTCGACGAAGACGGCAACGAGTCCGAGCTGCCTTTGGATCCGTCCGGCAGCCCGATGGCGTTCATTTTCAACACCATGGCTGACCAGTACGGCAAAAACTCCTACTTCAAGGTCATCTCCGGCGATATCGAGGACACTCTCACCGTCGTCAACGCCCGCACCGGCGACAACGAAAAGCTGGGCAACACCTTCTTCCCGCGCGGAAAGGACAACGCAAAGACCTCCAAGGTCTGCTGCGGCGACATTGGCGTCTTCACGAAGCTGGCTTCCGTTCGCACCGGCGATACGCTGGGTCTGCCCGGCAAGGTCAAGTCC
>CAMUZA010000084.1 GCA_947165085.1 uncultured Clostridia bacterium
ACCCTTCAGGTCGCCTAATTAAAAATTTGTCTAACTTTTGGGGTTCACTTCATTTTCGGGGCGGTGCATTTTATATCTTCCCTTTTTTATGCAGGCGTGATAAAATAGAAATATAAACTACAAGGAGATGGTTATCCGTGAAAATGCTTCTCAAAGGCGGCACCGTGATCAACGCGCACGGCAGACAGATCGCCGACGTTCTGATCGACGGTGAAAGAATCGAAACCGTTGCGCCGCAGCTAACCTGCCCGGACGCGCAGATCGTCGACGTCAGCGGCAAGCTCCTGTTCCCCGGCTTTATTGACGCGCATACCCACTTCGATCTCGACGTCTGCAACACGACCACTGCGGACGATTTCTACACCGGCGGACGCAGCGCGCTGCGCGGCGGCACCACCATGGTCATCGACTTTGCCTGCCCGAACAAGGGTGAAACACTTCAGTACGGATTAGATCTGTGGCACAAGAAAGCGGACGGCAGGACCGCCTGCGACTACGGCTTCCACATGACGATCGACGACTGGAACGAGGGTATCATTGCAGAGCTGCCGAAGATGTTTGAGCAGGGCGTCAGCTCTTTTAAGATGTACATGACCTACCCCGCCATGATGATCGGCGACGAAGCGATCTTCCTTGCGCTGCGGAAGATGAAGGAGCTTGGCGGCATCGCGGGCGTTCACTGCGAGAACGCCGGCGTTATCGACGCGCTGATCAAAGAAAAGAAGGCAAACGGCGAGCTATCGCCGGAAGCGCATCCGCAGTGCCGCCCATCCATATTGGAAGCCGAGGCAATCAGCCGCCTGCTCAAGATGGCGAAGGTTGCGGACGTACCCGTCGTGATCGTGCATCTGTCCAGCGAGGCGGGTCTGCGCGAGGTGCGCGCCGCACGCGCCTGCGGTCAGAAGGTCTATGTAGAAACCTGTCCGCACTACCTGCTGATGGACGACAGCCTCTACAGCAAGCCCGACTTTGAGGGCGCAAAGTACGTCTGCGCGCCGCCTCTGCGCAAAAAGCTCGATAACGAAGCTCTGTGGCAGGCGCTGGCGGACGGAGAGATTCAGACCGTTTCCACAGACCACTGCAGCTTTACTCTGAAGCAGAAAGCCGCAGGGCGCGACGACTTCACCAAGATTCCCGGCGGTATGCCCGGCGTGGAGACCAGAGGCGTTCTGCTCTATACCTACGGCGTGGCGGCAGGCAGAATCTCCGCCGAACGCATGGTAGAGGTCCTCTCCGAAGCGCCTGCGAAGCTCTACGGCGCGTTCCCGCGCAAGGGACAGATCGCGCCCGGCGCGGACGCGGACATTGTCGTCTACGAGCCGAACGGCAAGACCGTCATTACAGCCGCGGATCAAGTTGCAAACGTGGACTACGCCCCCTACGAGGGCACGGAGATCGCCGGTCATATCGCGCAGGTCTGGCTGCGCGGCAAGCTGTCCGTCGAAGAGGGCAAGGTGCTTGAGGACCGCGGCGGCCGGTACATTCCGCGCGGAAAATCCAACCTGTAATCACGCCGAAACGAGCCGCTCATGTTTGAGCGGCTCGTTTTTTGTCTATGCTCTCTTCGGAGGGATGCGTATGGTAAAAGGCACGGCGCGGCAGGTCGTCGTCGTCAAAAGTCCAGATCAGAGGCTTTTTGAGCAGGCGATCTTCCTGCTGCGGGAAGACGCCCTGGAGCGCGGCGTCGGCGAGCGGGAGCTGCTGGAGGAGGCGCGGCGGATCGCGGACAAATCTCTTCCGCACACGCCGTCAAGGAAACGGCGCAGTCTTCCGCCGCTGTTCTGGCTTTCTCTCGGCGCTGCAGCAGTCGGCGCCGCATGGCTGCTCACCGCGTTCCTATAAAAAATTCGCCTCAAAAGAGGCGAATTTTTTATAGCTTCATCTGATAATGAACGGACTTGACACGCATGCCGAGCGATTCATACAGGGCGATCCCTGCGGTATTCTCCGGGTGACAACCCAGTTCAAAATCGGTACAGCCCCACGCTTTCGCAAGCGCGCAGAGGTGCTCGATCAGCGCGGCAGCGATTCCCTCCCGGCGGTGCGTTTCGTCGACGCAGATATTGTCAAGCAGGAGCACTGTGCGCGGCTGCAGCATGGGAAGCTCGGTCTTTCGGACGTCATAGGCAGCATAAGCAAGGATTACGCCGTCTTCGCAGGCAAGCAGGAGCTGTTTCTCCTGCACCCGCCGTGCAAAAACCGACGGCTCAAAGGGGTATTCTACCGGCGCGAAGATGTCCGGCCGCCACGCAAGATGCACCGCATGTGCCTGCCTCGCAAGCGCGTTGACCGCCTCAAAATCTGAAGGCTGCGCAAAGCGGAACGTTCTCACTTCAGCAGCGCCTTATGATAAACCTTTTTGCCCTTGCGGAGCTTCACGCCATCCTTGAGCTGATCGGCGGTGAAAGATACGTCGATACTTGCGACCTTTTCGTCGTTTGCGAACACGCCGCCCTGCTGAACGAGGCGTCTTGCCTCGGACTTCGTCGGCGCCAGCTTGCAGGCAAGCATGAGGTCGAGAATCGCGATCCTGCCGTCGGAGAGCTGATCCTCGGTCAGTTCGGTCGTTGGCATATTGGCGTCGTCCGCACCGCCCGCGAAGAGCGCCTTCGCTGCGTCGCGCGCCTTGTCGGCTTCTTCTTCGCCGTGGACGAGCTTTGTCAGCTCGTAGGCAAGAATTTCCTTCGCCTTGTTGAGCTCGCTGCCCTCCCATTTTTCCATCGCGTCGATCTGATCAAGCGGAAGGAAGGTCAGCATGCGGATGCACTTCATCACGTCGGCATCGTCGATATTGCGCCAGTACTGGAAGAAATCAAAGGGACTGGTCTTGTTCGGGTCGAGCCAGACCGCGCCCTTCGCCGTCTTGCCCATCTTCTTGCCCTCAGAGTTGAGCAGGAGCGTGATGGTCATCGCGTGCGCGTCCTTGCCCAGCTTACGGCGAATCAGCTCGGTGCCGCCGAGCATGTTGCTCCACTGGTCGTTGCCGCCGAACTGCATATTGCAGCCGTAGTGCTGGTACAGGTAGTAAAAGTCGTAGGACTGCATGGGCATGTAGTTAAATTCGAGGAAGCTCAGGCCCTTCTCCATGCGCTGCTTGAAGCACTCCGCGCGAAGCATGTTGTTGACGGAGAAGCAAGCGCCGACATCGCGGATAAAGTCGACGTAATTGAGGTTCAGGAGCCAGTCGGCGTTGTTGACCATCTGCGCCTTGCCCTCGCCGAATTCGATGAACCGCTCCATCTGCTTCATAAAACAGGCGCAGTTATGCTCGATCGTCTCCTTTGTCATCATGGAGCGCATGTCCGTTCTGCCGGACGGATCGCCGATCATGGCGGTACCGCCGCCAATCAGAGCGATGGGCTTATTGCCCGCCATCTGCAGACGCTTCATCAGACACAGCGCCATGAAATGACCGACGTGCAGTGAGTCCGCCGTCGGGTCAAAGCCGATGTAGAACGTGGCTTTGCCGTTGTCGACCATCTTGCGGATTTCTTCTTCGTTTGTCACCTGCGCGATCAAGCCGCGGGCAACGAGTTCGTCATATACTTTCATAGTTCCTCCTGAAATAAACAAGCCCTCTGTCCGAATCACGGACAGAGGGCGAAAATACGCGGTACCACCTCTGGTTCGCAAAAACCTTGCGGCCTTTGCCTCACGGAGTACGAGACTCCTGCGCGCTCACGGGCGCACCCGTCCTGCCCTACTACATTTTTCAGGCAGACCGCTCCGGGATGTACTTCGCCGCATTCCCCTGCCGACTTGCACCGACCGTCGGCTCTCTGCGCGTGAAAATCGCGGGTACTTCTTCCCATCACTGCGTTTATCGGTGTTATACTAACAAATCCTTATCGAAAAGTCAAGAAAAAACTATCGCAGCATTTCCGCCGCGCTGTAGGTTGTACAATGATGTGTGACAGGGAATAGAAAAAAAGAATAGCGAATGGG
>CAMUZA010000085.1 GCA_947165085.1 uncultured Clostridia bacterium
CCGACATGCCCTTCCCCGAATGCGGCGCCATGAGCCAGGGCTACATCGGCTACCACCTGCAGAACGCCATCGGCAACGAACTTGCCGAGCGCGGCATGGTGAAGGAAGTTGCCACCGTCGTCACGCAGGTGCTCGTTGACGAGAACGACCCCGCCTTCCAGAACCCGACGAAGCCCGTCGGCGCATTCTACGATAAAGAAACCGCCGACCGCATCGCTGCCGAAAAAGGCTACACGATGGTCGAAGACGCCGGACGCGGCTACCGCCAGGTCGTCCCCTCCCCGAAGCCCATCGACGTCATTGAGAAGAACACCGTTAACGCGCTGATCAACAACGGCTGCGTCGTCATCACCGTCGGCGGCGGCGGCATTCCTGTCGTGCGCAGGAACGGCAAGCTCTACGGCACACCCGCCGTCATTGACAAGGACTTCGCCTCCGCGAAACTGGCAGAACTCGTCCACGCGGACGCTCTCGTTATTTTGACCGCGGTTGACCGCGTCTGCATCAACTGGGGTAAGCCGAATCAGGAATCCCTCGCAGAAATGACCGTCGCAGAAGCAGAGAAATACTGCGAAGAGGGTCACTTCGCGCCCGGCTCCATGCTGCCGAAGGTCAAGGCGGCGATCAGCTTCGCCAAGGCCGGCGGCACCGCCATCATCGCCTCTCTGGAGAACGCAGGCGCAGCCGTAAAGGGCGAATCCGGCACGGTCGTGCATCTGTAATATGAGTCAAGACCTCCGGCTAAGCCGGAGGTCTTGACTTGCTCCCTTGTCTCCGCCACAGGCGGCGGTCGCAAACGTCCCCTGTTGCGGTGCCCGAAATTTGTTCGCCGTACTTTCGACGGCTTCAAATTTCGACCGCTGCCACTCCTTTTTGCTCCCTTGTCTCCGCAAAACGCGGAAACCAGTGTGCGCAAAGTGTTCTATTCCGAATTTCTCCGTTACGGGCTGCCGTTCGGAAGGGACTCGTTTGCGTTTTTGCCTGCGGCAAAAACTATAGTTGCGTCGGCAGAAATGCCGACGCGCAACAGTCCACCGGACTGTTGCATTTAGATCTTCGAGTCCCTTCTATTTCGGCGTACCAAAAAAGCACCTGCTTTGGCAGGTGCTTTTTGGTACGCCGGAAGGGACTCGAACCCCCGACCTACTGGTTCGTAGCCAGTCACTCTATCCAACTGAGCTACCGGCGCATGATACACGCTTCAACGCGCTCAAATATAATAACATACTCTTTTGGAAAAAGCAAGTACTTTTTTCAAAATTTCTGATTTTAATCCTCCGGGCTCAATTCCACGGCTCTGCGCAGTATGCTCAACGCCGGTACGGGCTGCGGAAGCTGCATTTGAAAGACCATCTGCGGATTGCGCGGCTCGGTCAGCGCGTTGCCGTCCATATCCCGCATTGTCGGCACGGTCAGTGCAAACGGGCGCAGATCAGGCCCGACCAGCTCCACGCTGTCCCCTGCAGCGAATTTATTGCGCAGAGACAGGGTTGCCATGCCGTTCTTGTCGCAGCCGGTAACGACCGCGCAGACCTGCCAGTCGCGGATATAGCGGGAGTTTTGATAGTACTGTCCGGGCTGTCCGTAGAAGAAGCCGGTCGAATAGCGGCGGTGGGAAACGTGCTCTACCTCATCGCGCCAGACCGGATCGACCGGTCTGCCGGCGGCAACGTCATCGATCGCGTGGCGGTAGGCGCCGGTCACGATCGCAGCGTAGTAGGCAGACTTCGCGCGTCCCTCGATCTTGAGGCAGTCCACGCCGGCGCGCATAAGATCGTCAATGTGATCGATCATGCACATATCGCGTGAATTCATGATGTAGGTGCCCTTTTCGTCCTCAAAGACGGGAAAGTACTCTCCCGGACGCTTTTCCTCCATCAGCGCGTACTGATAGCGGCAAGGCTGCGCGCACGCGCCGCGGTTGCTGTCTCTGCCGGTCATATAGTTCGACAGAAGGCAGCGGCCGGAATAGGAGACGCACATCGCCCCGTGGGCGAAGGTCTCGATCTCAAGGTCCTTCGGCGTATTGCGGCGGATCTCGGCGATCTCCTCCAGCGACAGCTCCCGTGCCAGTACAACCCGCTTCGCACCGAGCTCATACCAGGCGTTTGCGCAGGCATAGTTTGCTGCGCTGACCTGGGTGGAAACGTGGCGCTCGCAGTGCGGCGCGTAACGCTCCGCCGCGCGGAACACGCCGAGATCGGCAATGATCAGCGCGTCGACGCCGCAGGCTTCGAGCTGCTCCAAATGCGCCGGAAGTCCCGTGAGCTCGTGATTGCGCGGCATGGTATTGACGGTCACGTGTACTTTCACGCCATGCTCATGGGCAAAGCGCACCGCCTCCGGCAGCTCCTCCGGGGAGAAATTCCCCGCGAAGGAGCGCATGCCGAAGCTCGTCCCCGCAAGATAGACCGCGTCCGCGCCGTAGAGAACGGACATTTTCAGCCGCTCCATATCCCCTGCCGGCGCAAGCAGTTCCGGCTTCTTAACCATCGTTCTGCGATGCGAGGAACTGAATGTGTTCTTCATAGGTCCTCGAGAAATGATGGTAGCCGGTGTTTTGGTCGAGGGCGTAGTAATAGTAGCCAGTGTCATTCGGATAGAGCGCAGCGGTGATGCTGGACAGGCCGGGATTGGAGATCGGTCCTGCCGGAAGCCCGGTATGCGTATAGGTGTTGTACGGGCTGTCGATCTGCTTGTCCGCCTCCGTAAGCGGTCGGTTCTCGCCGATCGCATAGATCAGTGTCGCGTCAATGTTCAGATACGGATACTCCGCCGGCTTGCACAGGCGGTTATAGATGACAGAGGCAATGTTGCTGCTCTCATCCGCCCCCGCGCTTTCCTTTTCGATCATGGAGGCGATGTTGATCAGATCGCAGACAGACAGCAAATGGTCGGAAACAAACGCTTCGTCATAACCGGCATTGCGCAGGCGCTCCGCAAGCTTTTCGTTCAGCGCGCCGAGCTTTTCCTTCGCTTCATCGGAGAATTTGCGGTCAAAGTTCGTCAGCAGCTTGTCCAGCACGCGCGCGGGATCATCGTTTTCATAGAAGTCGTAGGTATCCGGGAACAGGAAGCCCTCCAGGCGGTTGTCCGCGCCGTAGGGGATCCCCTCCAGGAACCAGTATTCGAATTCCGTTTCCGCGGCGGCCTTTTTCAGATCCGCCGCCGAACACACCTTGTTCTTCTCCATCAGTTCGAAGATCTGTGTGCTGGTCATGCCCTCGGGGATCATGACACGGACGGTCGTTCGGTTCGGACTGTTCGCGATCATATTGTTGACCAGCGCATGATAGTCATAGTTGTAGCTGATGACGTAAGTGCCGGGATCCATCGTCGACTCCTCGTCCGTAAATCTGCAGTAGAGCTTGAACAGCCACGGATACTTGATAACGCCGTTTTCCTTGAGCATATCCGCGATGTCGTCCAGCGTGTCGCCGTTCTTGATCGTTACGGTCAGCGTCTCGTCCGAGCGGCCGAACGCCATCACGTCCTGCGCGCATTCCCATGCGCCGAAGCCGAGACCGACCGCGACAAGACAGACGATCACGACGTAGAGGATCACCTTCACAAACAGCGGAACGATGCGCTTTCTGCGCTTCTGCTTCGGTTTTTCGGGAGGCGGTGCGTTCTCAGCGTCGTCCTCGTCGTCATAGTCCATGTCTTCTTCCGGAACGTATGCCTCGTCAGGCGCGGGATACTCGTATTCATTGTAGGCTCTGTAGGGCTCTTCATAAGCAGGAGGATACTCCGCCATCTGCGGCGGCAATTCCTTGAATTCCGGCAGCGGCGCGTCCTCCGGCACCAGCTCGCCCGCTGCATAAAGCTCCGTGTTGTCAAACTCTGCGTGGTTCCTTCGTCCCAAATCTGCGGCCGGATCTGCCGCGTCATGG
>CAMUZA010000086.1 GCA_947165085.1 uncultured Clostridia bacterium
AGATTGCCACGCAGCTTCGCTGCTCGCAATGACACGGTTTTACGGACTGCCGCGCGGATCTGCATTTCGCAATGACTGGGACGGAAAAACGATGAAAAAAAGGAGAACAAGATGGACGAGGAAATCCTGAACGAGGAACGGCAGAAAGAACTGCCGGATGAGAAAGCGCCGGAAAAAGAGGAACAGCCGCCTGCGCTCGAAGCGCCGCGCTTTGCGGCGGAAACCGTTCTGAACGCGGAGCGGCAGCTCGAAGCGTCCAAGGCGGTCAGCCCGAAGCTGCCGCGGATGATCTCGATCTTCCTGATCGGCTTTGCCATTGCGGCGGCCGGCGTGCTGCTTTGGCTGTATTTTGCCTACGGCGACAAGAACAATCTGATCATGGCGATCCTCGTCGTCCCGCTCGTGATCTACATGATCCTGAGCCGCGTCGCCATGCCGAAGAAGGCGATGCAGCGCTGGGAGCAGTCTTTGATTTCCTCCTACGGCTGCAGGGAGCTGCACCTTTGCACCGAGTTTTACGACAAGGCGCTGGCGCAGACCCTCAAGGAGAGCGACGAGCTGACCACGGAGGGGTATTCCGCGATCCTGGAGATCAAGGAGACCGAGCATCTGTTCCTCCTGCACCACGGCGGGCAGCAGTGGTTCTTTGTGGAAAAGTCCGGCTTTACCGTCGGCACCGCGGACGAATTCCGCGCATTTATCACCGAACGCATCGGAGGCTGACATGGCTTTTTTCCTGACGAAACATAACGCAGAGGACAAGCGCCTCGGCATTTACGCTCATATCCCGTTCTGCAGGAGCAAATGCGAATACTGCGACTTTTACTCGGTCGGCGGCGGCAAGGATCCGCGCACGGTGGATCATTACCTGCAGGCGCTGGCGGATCATATCAAGGAATCGGGCAAGCTCGCGCCGGGCTACGTCGTCGACACCGTCTATTTCGGAGGCGGCACGCCGAGCTTCTTCGGAGCGGAAAATCTCGAGAAGATCGTCGATGAGATCCACCGCAACTTCCGCCTGAGCGTCGAAGCGGAGATCACCTTGGAGGCGAACCCTGACAGCGTGACGCTGCAGGGGCTCAAGCGGCTGGTCCGCGCGGGCTTCAACCGCATCTCCATCGGCGTGCAGTCCGACGACGACGACATGCTCCGCAGGCTCGGCCGTCCGCATACCTACCTGCAGGCGAAGCAGGCGATGCAGATGGCGCGCAAGGCGGGCTTCGGCAATATCAACCTCGACCTCATGTACGGTCTGCCCAACCAGAGCCTTCAGGCGTGGAAGGAGACCCTGCAGAACGTGCTGACGCTCCGCCCGGAGCATATTTCCTGCTACGCGCTCAAGGTCGAGGAGGGAACGCCCCTGTGGGACTACCGCGGCGCGGCTAACCTGCCCGACGACGACGTGCAGGCGGATATGTACCTTGCTGCGTGCGAGATCCTGCGCGACTACGGCTATCAGCACTACGAGATCTCCAATTTCTGCAAAAAGGGCTTCCGCTGCAGGCACAATATGAAATACTGGAACGGCAGCGAATACCTGGGCTTCGGTCCGACCGCGGCGTCGGATTTCGCGGGCAAACGCTTCACGATTCTCCGCGACCTCAAGGGGTATATCGCAGGAATGGCGAAAAAAGGAGCGATTTTGAGCGAATGTGAGTCAATTCCCCAGTGGGAACGCGCCGGCGAGTACGTCATGCTCCGCCTGCGCACCTACGAGGGGATCAACCGCGAGGAATATGAGCGGAATTATCTCATGCCGTTCGAGCCGCTGGAGCGGGTCATGGAGAAATACGCCGAGCGCGGTCTCGCCGAGCGCGTCCGCGACCGCTGGCGGCTGAACGAGCGCGGCTGGCTGGTGTCCAACCAGATCATCCTGACGCTGCAGGAAGTGCAGGCGCGCTCGACGCCGCTTGCAAAAAAGCGCAGTTGAGCTGCGCTTTTTTGCGATATATTTCTGAAAGGAGCAGTCTATGCTCAAACTCTTACGCTATATGACCCGGCGCGAGTGGGGACTGACGGTTCTGAGCTTCGTCTTCATTCTCGCGCAGGTCTGGCTGGATCTTGCCGTGCCGGACTACATGTCTGATATCTCAGAGCTGCTGCAGACGCCCGGCAGCCCGATGAATACCATCCTGACCGCGGGCGGCAAAATGATGCTGTGCGCCCTCGGCAGTCTGCTGGCGGCGGTCGTGGTGTCGGTCTGCATCGCGCGGATCGCCGCGTCCTTCGGCGCGAAGCTGCGCCTGAGTCTGTTCGACCGCGTGCAGGCGTTTTCCATGGAGGAGATCGGCCGCTTTTCGACCGCGAGCCTGATCACCCGCTCGACCAACGACGTCATGCAGGTGACGCGGGCGATCACGATGAGCGTGCAGGTCGGACTCAAGGCGCCGCTCACGGCGGCGTGGGCGATCATGAAGATCTCGAACAAGAGCTGGCAGTGGACGCTGTCCACCGCCGCCGCCGTCGGCATCCTGATGATCGTGGTGCTGATCGGCATGCTTGTCGTCCTGCCGAAATTCAAACGGCTGCAGCTCCTGGCGGACGATCTCAACCGCGTCACGCGGGAGAATCTGACGGGCATCCGCGTCGTGCACGCCTACAACGCCGAGGGATACCAGGAGGAAAAATTCGAGGCTGTGAACGACACGCTGACGAAAACGAGCCTCGGGGCAGTGCGCACGCTCGCGTGCATGCTGCCGAGCATCCAGCTCGTTCTGTCCGGACTGTCGCTGGCGATCTACTGGATCGGCGCGGCGATGATCGACAGCGCGGCGGCGCCGGCGGATAAGATCGCCATTTTCTCGGATATGATCGTCTTCTCCGCCTACGCGATTCAGGTGGTCATGTCCTTCCTGATGCTGGTCATGCTCTTCCTCACCATACCAAGGGCGCAGGTTTCCGCCAAGCGTATCCGCGAGGTGTTGGACACGAAACCCGCCTTGCGCGACGGAACGCGCACGGACGGCGAGCAGGGAAAGCGCGGCGAGGTCGAATTCCGGCACGTCACGTTCCGCTATCCCGACGCGGAGGAGGACGTTCTGCACGACCTGAACTTTACGGTCGGCGCGGGGCAGACCCTCGCCTTCATCGGCTCGACCGGCAGCGGCAAGAGCACGGCAGTCAATCTGATCCCGCGCTTCTACGACGTCTCGGGCGGCGCGGTGCTGGTGGATGGCGTCGACGTGCGCGACTACACGCAGGAGGCGCTGCACAACAAGCTCGGCTACATCTCGCAGAAGGCGGTGCTGTTCGGCGGCACGATCCGCAGCAACGTCGCCTACGGCGAAAACGGCGCGCCGCCGCCCGACGAGGCGGCGATCCGCGCGGCGATCGACACCGCGCAGGCGTCGGAATTCGTCGACGCGCTGAACGACGGGATCGACGCCTTCGTGGCGCAGGGCGGCACGAATCTCTCCGGCGGACAGAAGCAGCGGCTTTCGATCGCCCGCGCGGTCTGCCGCAGACCGGAGATCCTGATTTTTGACGATAGCTTCTCCGCGCTGGACTACAAGACCGACGCCGCCATGCGGCGGGCTATCAGCGAGAATCATTACGACAGTACGACGATCATGATCGCCCAGCGCGTCTCCAGTGTCATGAATATGACCAACATCCTCGTACTGGACAACGGCAGATGCATCGGCTACGGCACGCACAAGCATCTGCTGGAAACCTGCGGCGCTTATCGGGAGACCTACGAGATCCAGATGGGCGCCATGGCGGAAAAAGAAAGGAGGCATGCAGCTATGCCGGGTCCCGGAGACCGCGGAGGCGTCAAAGCCAAGCCCAAGGACGCAAAGGGTGCACTGCTGCGCATTATCCGATACCTCATGGAATATCGCTGGCTGGTCCTGCTGTTTCTGATCTGTACTTTCGCCAGCAACCTT
>CAMUZA010000087.1 GCA_947165085.1 uncultured Clostridia bacterium
TTCCTCTTCGCTGATCTCCTCCATCATAATGCCGCCAGGCTGCGTCGTCTCCAACTCGGCAAAGCCATCCCGCCAGTCGGTCGCGGTACGCGCCTCGGGCGCGTTTCCGTCGTGCAGGGCGCGGCTGTCCGCGACAAAGTCCTCCCAGACTGCCCGCCCCTCCTCGCTGGAGAAGTAATGGCTCGCATAGTCGCGCTGTTCAAAAAGCTGCGTCATCTCGCGCGGCGTGTCCACGCGGAACGTGGAGCGGCTGGTCGGGCTCATGACCGTGAACGCCTGCCCGCGCGGCGCCTGAATGATCTGCTCCTGCTCCGTCTCGTTGATGCCGCCCGCGTTTTCGTAGAGCTTGACCAGATCCTGCATATCGTTGGGCGCGAGCGAGAAGATGAAGCTGTACTGGCAGGCGTTGATGATTGCCGTGGACTTTCTGGCAATTTCCTCGCTGCCCACGAAATCCTTGATGTTCTGCGTAATGACGATCTGCATCCCGTTGTATTTCCGGATGCGTTTGGCGAGCTGGAACATAAAATCGAGGGCAATCGGGAACTTGCTGTCGATGAATACATGCGCCTCGTCGATGACGACCACAATCTTGCGGTTGAGACCGTACTTCGTATTGTAGTCGCGGTTTTTGATGATCTCATTGTCAATGTACTTGAGCACCAGCAGCATCTGCGCGTTGGCGACGGTCGTGTTGCGATTCGCCAGCATGCTCTGGAAGTTGAACACGGTAAAGTTTTCGTCTGTGGTGATGGTGCTTGGACCGTTCCATATCGTGGCGTTGCGCCCGCCGGTGGAAAACTTCGCGATGTAGTTGAGCAGCGTCCGCAGCATGGTGCGGAGATACTGGTTGTCTGTCTTCTGATATTCCGCGACGATGGCCTCCTGCAGCTCGTCGAAGATCGGATAGTCCTCCGGTCGGAGCCTGGAGAGATTTGTCTCCGGCGTGATGCCGCGATTGGCATAGATGCGGTCGATCATGTTGTTGAGGTATTCCAGCGCGTCCTTGTCGCAGTCCGGCAGGATCTGGCGGAAAAATTCCTCCAGAAACTGCAAATGCGTGGCGTAGGAATTGCCGGTTCCCTGCTCGCCGTCCGCCTCGTCGTCGTCCAGCGCGGTGATGATCTGGAACGGGTTCAAGCGTCCGTACTGTGCGTTGGCGACGTTGATGAACTTGCCGTGCAGGTTGTGCGCCAGCTCCGTGTACTCGTTTTCCGGGTCGAGGATGAAGATTTTCGCGTCCTCGGCGGCGAGATTCAGCAGCAGCGACTTGGTGGCGTAGGACTTACCGGAGCCGGATTTGCCCACAATGACCATATTGCTGTTGACACGCTCGGAATCGCGGCGAAAAAAGTCGATGAACACCGGTACGCCCCCGCTCTCGCCCAGCTTGACGCCGCCCTCGTCGGAAATATGGGCGAAGATCCACGGGTAGCACGCGGCGACGGTATTGCTGGGTACGCCGCGGCCCTGCTTCGCAAAGGGGTCGAGCGCGCTGATCTGTGAGGCAACGAAAGCGTTCGCCTGCTCGAATTCCAGATTGTTGAGCCGGAAGCCGGCCTCCTGCCACGTCCGGCGCACGGTCTTTTTCATGTCGCTGACGGCGATGAGCGCGGAGGGCGGCGGCTGCGGGATGCGCAGATTATTGCGCGTCGCCGCGATGTCGTAGGCGGTGACGTAGATGTTCGTTTCCAGCAGCACCTCGCCCTCGCCCTGGAGCGTGTTGAGCAGCTCCTGCAAGGTGTTGAGATGCTCCTCGATTTCCAGCCTTTTGGAGTCGACGCCGGTGGCGCTCCACTGCCCGCGCAGCTCCATCAGGGAGCGGTCAATGCCTCGTATCGCCTTGTCGCGGTCCATCGGGCGGCACTTGACGACCACCTTGGTCGCGGGCATGGACATGACGCCCGCCAGCCACGCGTCGCCGACGATGGTAGGATAATTGACCACGCGGTAGTTATGCGTGATGATATGGTTGACCTCGACGCGGCGTGCCTTGACGTCGACAATGCTCGGTTTCGCCCACTCGGCGTAGTCCTCGGGGCGGAGCGCGTCGATCTCCCGCTCGTCAAAGTCGATCTGGTTGGTGTATTTGAGAAATACCGACAGCTCTTTGGTATCCAGCCGGTGGACGGTCAACTCACCCTGGCGCAGATTGGCCTCCGCGTCGCGGAGCATCGTGTCCAGGCGGCGCCTGTCGCTGTCAAAAAGCGCGATGTAGTAGAATGAATCGATGACCTGCTCGCCGTAGCAGAGGTTTTTCAGCTCGTTGATGCGGTCGTACTCGATCTCCACGCGCACCTGATACTCCGCCTCGGAGAGCATGCCGCTCTCAAAGGACGCGCGCAGCGCGTTCAGCTTCCGCTGCTCCCGCTCCAGATAACGGTCATAGTTGACCGGGCGGTCGAGCTTGACGATGTTGGCGCTGAACTTTCCGTGGAGCGCGCGCAGGATGCGCCCCACGCCGTTTTCGATGGAGGCGCGGCGGCGGTGTTCACTGAAAAAGCGGAACTCCACCGGCGCGATCTCGATCACGCCCCCGTAATATGACTTGTGGTATTCGATATAACCGTCTTTGATATCGCTGAAAGCCACGATCTCGTCCATCTTTGCCCGGTGCGCGTTGCTGTCCTTGTATTCCGCAAGCCGGATCGCCGCCTCGCGGGACTCTCTGGCGCGCCGGTCGCGGATCGCCTGCTTTTCCGCCTCATCCGCGGTTTTGCTCTTCAAGACGCGATCCTCTTCCCGACGTGCCTTCGCGCGGGCCTTTTCACGCGTTCTGCGCTCGGCTGCTTCCTCCTTTGGCGGCGCTGCCGGCGCTTTCTTCCCGTCAAACAGCTCGTGGAACGCCGTCTCGTCCGCCGTACCCTCCGCGCGCTCAAGCAGCATCTCGTCCGTATAGAGCCGCGCGAAACGGCGCTTATAGGCAAAGTGAGCCAGAATGCCGAACAGAAACTGGTAGTTTGGCCGCGCGTCGATACGCACCAGCAGCAGCGCCGCCGCCGAGGCGACGCCGATGCAGAACCCCAGCTTATGCGGCAGGCTGGAGAGCAGCACAAGAACGAGCATGACCATGCCAATCCCGGCGATGACGACGTCACCGATGGTTACGCCGCGGAACAGCTCGATCTGCACTTTGGTTTTTCCCGGTATCAGTCGGTTCATGGTTCCGTCTCTCCCTTGCTTGCTCTTCCTGTTATTCGTTCCTTTCGGTCCAGCGGTTCCGCAGGAACTGATTGGTGATGTAGCTGTCCAGCTCGCGCTGCCGCATCTGCGGACTCTTTGCGTTTTTCATTGCCTCTTGGCGGCGCGCCGCGTCCGGATCGCCCTGCGTATGCAGCGACTGTCCGGTGGCGTCGCGCATGGTGGGCGGCTTGGGGATGCTGCCGCCTGTCGGGGCAACGGTCTTCGCCGCGCCGTCCTTGCCGTGGCGCGCGCCCCACGCCTGTTCATTTTCGAGCATCCCGGCGCGCTGCTGGACCGAGCCTTGCCGAAAGCTTGCCGTCTGCATCGCACTCATGCGCGCCTCCTTGCCGGGATCAGCCTTCAGGCCTTCCTTCGGCATGGCCGGTGCCCGCGGCACGCTGCCGCCCGTCGGGGCGGAGACTTTCTGCCCCGCCAGTCTGCCTCCTATATCCGCAAGGCGGTCTTCTTTCTGCTTCTGCGCCGCCATTGACGCGGCCCTGTCGGCAACCGAGCCGCTTCCGTCGCCCTCAGACAGCATCGGAGCGTATTCCGCTCCGGACACGGGCGCCGCGTCGACCGCGGAGGCGGCCTTCTCCGGCAGGCTCGTACCGTCGCCGCTCGCCGCATTGACCGCGGAGGCAGTGGCGGCTTTCTCCGGCAGGCTCGTACCGCCGTCGGATGACG
>CAMUZA010000088.1 GCA_947165085.1 uncultured Clostridia bacterium
CTGGGCGATCAACGAGTTCTCGCCGGAGTTCATCACCGTTTACTACGGCGCGGATATTACGGAGGATCAGGCGTCTTCCGCCGCAGCGATCTTCTCCGACCGCTGCCCCGACGCCGAGGTCTCCGTCATCAACGGCGGTCAGCCGGTGTATTACTATCTGATCTCCGCCGAATCGCAATAATCATTCAATAATATAACCATAGAAATGGAGTGACCGCTATTATGCCCGTTGTGATCGTAACCGACGTTCGATACCGCACGGCTATGGCGGTCATTCGTCCGTTACGGAAGGCAGGCTATACCGTCGTCGCCGCGCAGACGGCGCAGGAATCGCCGAAAAAGCCGGCGGCGTTCTCGTCGCGCTGTGTCAGCCGCCGCGTCATGCTGGAAGGCTCCGTCAAGGACGAGGCCTACGCTTCGCGTCTGCTCGCGCTCTGCCGCGAATACGCGCCGGAGCGCCCCGTCCTCTTCCCGATCGGCGCGGACACGCTCGCCGTGCTGTCAAAGCACGCGGTGGAATTTGAAGCCGTCTGTGATTTCCTGGTTTCGCCGCCGGAGGTGCTGGACGCCGCCAACGACAAGCGCGTTGTCGCGGAGACCGCGCAGCGCACCGGCGTACCCGTGCCGGAGGAGTTCGACTGCACGGACGGCAAGCTCCCGCCGCGCTATCCGGTCTTTCTGAAGCCGCGCTGCGGCGAAAAGCTCGGGCTGCATGCCGAGCAGCGGTATGCGTCCGCGGAGAATGAGGAAGCATTTCTCGAAGCGTACAAAAAGATGTCCGCTTACGATCCCTGCCCCGTCGTGCAGGAGCGCATCACAGGCGACGGCTGCGGGATCTGCCTCGTGATGGACAGAAACCACGCGCCGGTCTGCGTGATGGGGCATAAACGCATCCGCGAATACCCGATCCAGGGCGGTCCGTCCGCCTGCTGTATCAGCTACTATGACGAAACGCTCGAACAATACGCCGTGCGCCTCCTGCAAGCGCTCGACTTCACCGGCATCGCAATGGTCGAATTCAAGGGCGGCAATGTGCTGGAGATCAACCCGCGTATCTGGGGCAGCTTCCCGCTGACCGAGGTTTGCGGCAGCCGCTTCGCGGAAGACTACGTCCGCGCCGCGCAGGGCGAACGCTTTGGCGCGCCCGACAGGGAATTCAAGCGCGGAAAACGCATGCGCTTCGTGCTGAACGACACGCTCGCGTGGCTGTCCTGCCTGAAAGCGGGTCGCTGGAGGGACGTCGGCAGCGGCGTGCTCGACGTTTTCCGCGCCAAAGAGGCGCTGTTCCGCTTCACGGATCAGAAGCCGTTCTGGCGGTATCTTTATCTGACCGTGCGCGGGAAAGGAGGCGGCGTATGATCTATCGGCTCGATCTGCACCTGCACACCGACGCCTCGCCGGACAGCCGCGTTTCGATCGCGGACGCCGTCCGGAAAGCCAAAGAAAAGAACATTCACGCCCTCGCCGTCTGCGACCATAACCGCTGCGCGGCGCAGGAGGTCTTTGAACAACCCTTGCGGGACGGCGTGCTTCTGATCCCCGGCGTGGAATATTCCACGGAGGCGGGGCATCTTCTGGGGCTGTTCCTGCAAACCCCCGTCCATGTTTCAGGCGAAGAAACGGGGCGGGTCAGATTCTCCGACGCTGCCGCTGCGATTCATGCCGCGGGCGGAAAATGCGTGCTCGCCCACCCGTTTGAGCTGACGCAGCGCAGCGTGGAGGAAATTTCCGCGCGGATCGCCGCGAACGAAACGCTGCTGGACGGTGTTGAGATCTTTAACGCCCGCGCGACAAAAAAGCGCAGAAACGCGAACGAGCTCGCCCGCACCGCAGCGGAGCGGATCTCTCATCCGGTCTGGATGACCGCCGGCAGCGACGCGCATACCAAGCGCGAGATCGGCGGCGCTTACGTCGAGGTCGAGGCGGCGGAGCTGACCGCGGACGCCCTGCGCGCCGCGCTGGAAGCTCCCGTTTGCTACGCTTGCGGCAAATGCCGCCATACGGCGCTCGCCCAGAGCCGCCTGACCCGTCTTAGAAAGGAAAAAACCGGCTTGAAATCTTATCTGAAGTGGTGCGCCTACGCAGGCGTCTGCCTGCTGCGCGCGGTGAAAGGGGTCTTCCGATGAGCACTTTTGTCAGAATCGGCAAAAAAGTCAAGAATTTTGCGAAATCCGTCCTTCTGCCCGAGCCGAAGCACTATGTCGGCTACTGTCGCAGGATCGAACGGGTCAGAACGAACGAGCGCGTCTGCGCCATGACCTTCGACGACGGCCCGATGGACCTGCCCGCCTCGCCCGATCTCTTCGAGGGCAGAGCGATGACTGACGTGCTGCTGGACGTGCTGGATGAATTCAACGCCAAAGGCACGTTCGACGTCGTCGGCACGACCGCGGAGAACTACCCCGACGTCATGGGCGCGGTCGGCACGCCCGCCTGGGGCGGCGTCGCTTTTGACCACTATCCCGCCTTCGGGCAGGACGCGAAGGGTGGCGCGGCGCACTGCCCGCAGCTCATCGAGCGCATCATCCGCGAGGGACATCAGATCACGAATCACGGCTACCGCCATATCCTCTTCGGCAAAAAGTCCTTCGTCTACGGCAAGCGTCACACCCTCGGCAGCCTTGAGGCCGTGCTTGCAGACCTGTCTTCTCTGGATCAGTTCCTGCGCGGGCAGTACGGCTATCCGATGCGCATGAGCCGTCCTCCGCACTACGTCGACCGCATCGACGGCACGTTCACCTCTTACGACGCTTACGAAAAGATGGGCTATCTGTACCTCGCCGCGTCCTTCGACGGCGCGGGCTGGCTGCCTTCCAAGAGCGAATACCCCTTTGCGGCGGAGGTCGACGAGATGGTGCTGCCGCTGCAGAGAAAGCTGGAAGAGGATCCCGATTTCTTCTGCGGACAGATCATCTTCCAGAAAGACGGCTACAACATGGCGCTGCGCACGCCGGTCGCCGTCGGACTGCGCAAGCAGCTGGAGCTTCTGACGAACGCCGGCTACCGCGTGGTAACGGTGCAAGAGCTTCTCAGCCGCTCCCCCTTTGCAGACGTCGGCGCGGACGACCCCGATTTTGAAGTCTTCCGCGCGCTGGCGCAGGATCATGCGATCGCCTACTCCAACAACACCCTGCAGCCGGACAGGATCATGACCTGCGGCGAATTCTCCATGCTTGCCGCGCCGCGCGAGGCGGCTGTGGACGAGCGCATCCGTCAGCTCCTTGCCGGAAACCGCGCCTACCTGCCGCGCTACAGCGGCGCAATGGCGTGGTGCAAGGCACAGGGACTGCTCCCGCCGAAGGCGAAGGAAAACGCGCCGCTGAGCGCGGAGCTGCTGAAAAACGCAGAAGCCCTGTTTTCCGCCATGCCCGAGACGTTCACCCGCCGCGCCATTCTGCGCGCCTATCGGAAATAATGCCGCGCCCCGCCGATTCTTTTCTTCGGCGGGGCGCACGTTTTTTCTTGACAGAACGGAGCGTTCCCCTTATACTGGAAGTAGAAGGGAAACTGTTTCGTATTTTTTCTTTCTAAACAGACATTTTTATAGAGGGAGGATCAACAAGTATGGATAACAAATGTCCCGTTTGCGGCGCGCCTTACGTGCCCGGCGAGAAGTTCTGCCAGGAGTGCGGCAGCAAGCGGCCGGAAATCGCGCCTGCCGCTCCCGCATACGAAGCGCCCGCTGCGCCCGTACCGCCCGCAGCGCCTGTGTATGAAGCGCCTGCCGCCCCCGCGTATGACGCGCCTGCCGCTCCCGCTTACACCGCGCCCGTCGGCGCAAGAGC
>CAMUZA010000089.1 GCA_947165085.1 uncultured Clostridia bacterium
CCCCACTTGTTAGTAGTATACCATACTTGTCTAACAAATGGGGTGCTGTTCAAAACGGGACGGTGCAAAAAAGCTTAATCCTTAATCATGCGGCAGGCACCCCAGAAGTGGGACAGGTAGTAGCCGCTCCACAGCGTGTCGATCACGACGCCGCGCGTCGGGTTGGAGGCGTGGATGAAATAGCCGTCGCCGAGGTAAAGACCGACGTGCGTGATGTTGCGGAAGCTGCTGTTCGTCCAGTTGTTGCCGCCGTAGCTGGTGAAGAAGACCAGATCGCCCGGCAGGAGATCGTCAAAGTCGACATGCATGCCGTCCATGTACTGCTCCTGTGCGCCGCGCGCGAAGCTGTAGCCGAAGTGACGATAGACGTAGAGGACGAAGCCGGAGCAGTCAAAGCTGTTCGGACCGTTGCCGCCGTAGACGTAGGGATAGCCCTCGAAGCTCTTGGCGAAGGCAAGCAGATCGGAGATCAGCGCGGATTGTTCGTCCATTTCCTCCTCGCCGTTGGGATGAGCTTCCTTCCACGCAACGGTGTACTTGTAGCAGCGCAGGAAGATGGCGACCGCTTCTTCGATCTTGGTCGCGCCCTGCGGATTGATGTTCTTGCCGTCTCCGCGGACCGCACCGATGTAGATCATCAGTCGGGTCGCCGGAGCCGCCCAGTCCGCGACCTTATAACCGTCGTTGTAGGCGCTCAGGGTTGCGGCGCGGGTATCGTCGCGCGGATAGCCGATGACCTTCATGAAATTCGCCATGATGCGGAAGAACTGCTCGCGCGTCAGCGTGTCGTTCGGACCGAAGACGCCGTTTCCGTAGCCGCCGACAATGTCCAGCTCAAACGCGGCGTTGACGTCGGGATCACTTGTGTCCGTGAAATGATCGGTGCTTTTTGCGGTGTACGGCTCGCCGGTGATCTTTCCGTAAGCCGTGACCGCCATCGCGCACATTTCCGCGCGAGTGATCGGCTTGCTCATGTCGCAGTTATCCAGAACGGACGGGATCATACCGCGTTTCTGCATTTCTTCGACCTCGCGGATCGCCCAGGTGCTGATATTGGAATAGCCCTGCTTGTAGATCTCGACCTTTTTGTTTTCCTCGTTCTTCGCGTTGAGCCAAACGGTAAGGTACTGATAGGCGCGCAGGAACATGGCGATCGCCTGCTCGCAGGAGGTATAGTCCTTCGGACGGAGCAGATTGCCGTCGCCCTGCACGACGCCGATGGTCACCATCGCTCTCGCCGCGGGAACGGCGTAATCGCTGACGCTGCCGGCGTCGCCAAAGCTGTCGATGGATTCCATCTCTCTGGTCAGCGGCTCGTCCCACAGGGCGGTTCCCATCATGTTGTACGTGATTTTGAAGAAGTCCTGACGGGTGAGAGGATCGTTCGGACCGAATCTGCCGTCGCCGTAGCCGCCGACGATGCCCTGCTCGTAGGCGTAGTTGATCGCGGGATCGTTGGTGTCGTCAAAGTTCTTTGTGGAATCCGGACCGACGCCTGGAGTACCCATGAAGTCATTATAGACGAGGACTGCCATCTGGCACATCTGCCCGCGGGTGATGTTCCTGCTCATGTCCGCGCTGCTGAGGCTGGACGGCAGGAAGCCGAGCGTACTCATCGCCTCGACGGACTCCTTCGCCCAGTCGCTGACGTTGGAATAGGCGGAAACCGTCGGGATACACGCCGCAGCGATGCACAGGCAGAGCAGCAGCGCGATCAGTTTCTTTTTCATACGTTATACCTCCATGGAAAGCTCCAGACCGACGGGGCAGTGGTCGGAGCCGAAAATGTCGTTATAGATCGGAGCGTCAAGAATCTTCCCGCGGATGCGGTCGGAGACGAGAAAATAGTCGATACGCCAGCCTGCGTTGTTGGCGCGCGCATTGTAGCGGTAGCTCCACCACGAATAAATGCCGGTCGCGTCCGGATGAAGATAACGGAACGAGTCCGTGAAGCCGGCGCCTAAAAGCTCAGTGAACTTGCCGCGCTCTTCGTCTGAAAACCCCGCGTTGCCGCGGTTGGACTTCGGATTCTTCAGGTCGATCTCCTGATGCGCGACGTTGAGGTCGCCGCAGAAAATGACCGGCTTTTTCTCGTCGAGCGTCTTGAGATAGGCACGGAATGCATCTTCCCACGCCATGCGGTGATCGATCCGCTTCAAACCGTCCTGCGCGTTCGGCGTATAGCAGGTGAGGACGAAACAGTTCGGGTATTCCAGCGTGATGAGGCGGCCCTCATGATCCAGCTCCTCCACGCCAACGCCGTAAGTCACATTCACCGGCTTATGCTTCGAAAAGATCGCCGTGCCGGAATAGCCCTTTTTCTCCGCAGAATACCAAAACTGCTCATAACCCGGGAGATCGAGCGCGACCTGCTCGGGCTGCGCTTTCGTCTCCTGCAGGCAGAAAAAGTCTGCGTCCATCCTGTGAAAAACATCGATAAAACCCTTATCCAGACATGCGCGGATTCCGTTCACGTTCCAGGAAATCAGCTTCATGAGATCGCTCCTTCGTTCAAATCCAATATATTGTAACAAATAATTACAAAAATTACAACCCTTTTTGAGAAAAAAGTCGGCTGCATGACGCAGCCGACTTGACAGACTGTCAAAAAACGTAGGGAGTAGTTATTTCGGAGGGAAAGAAAGTGTGAAAGAAAACCGTCAGGGTTGTCTTTCACGTTCCATAAAGCAGGATTTTCAAACTGATTTTAAGTTTGAAAATCCGCATGAGCGTGTCAAAAATACTTTTTTGACACGCTCAAAAGTCGGCTGCAAAAACTTGCAGCCGACTTTTGGCAACAGATTATTCTTCTTCGTCCTTCTTGGCGTCCTCGATGATCTTCGCCTGATTCATCTGCGGAACTTCCTCGTAGCGGACAAACTTGAGGGCGTAGGAGCCGCGACCCTGCGTCATGGAACGCAGGTCGATCGCGTAGCTGGACATCTCGCCGATCGGGACTTCCGCCTCGACGACCTGCCAGCCCCGGTTATTGGTATCCGGATTCATGCCCATGACACGACCGCGGCGCTTGTTGAGGTCGCCGATGATGTCGCCCATGTTGGCGTCCGGCACAAAGACCTTCAGCTCGCCGATCGGCTCGAGCAGTGTGGGAGCAGCGGTGGGCAGGCCTTCCTTGAAGGCGATGCCGGCCGCCGTCTGGAACGCCATATCGGAGGAGTCGACGGGGTGATAGGAGCCGAAGTACAGGGTAGCCTTCAGGAACACGACAGGATAGCCCGCGAGAACGCCCTTGCCGATGCAGTTGCGCAGACCCTTTTCAACGGACGGAATAAAGTTCTTCGGCACGCAGCCGCCGACCGTCTCATCCGCGAAGATCATGTCTTCGGTTTCGGACTGCGGCTCGAAGCGGATATAGACGTCGCCGAACTGACCGTGACCGCCGGACTGCTTCTTGTGACGGCCGTGGATCTCGACCTTTTTCTTGATGGTCTCGCGGTACGCGATCTTTGCCGGACGGAGCTCGGCTTCGACCTTATACTTGCTCAGGAGCTTGGAGATGATGACGCTCAGGTGGATGTCGCAGACGCCGGCGATGATCATTTCCTTGGTTTCCGGATCGTTGCCGTAGGTGAAGGAAGCGTCTTCCTCGTTCAGCTTGACGAGGCCGCTCGCGACCTTATCTTCCTGACCCTTATTCTTTGCGTAGATCGCCATGCGGTAGCACGGCTCGTCGTAGGTCATGCCCTTGACGGACTTGACCTTGCCGGGCAGACCCAGCGTATCGCCGGTGCGAACGGAAGCCAGC
>CAMUZA010000090.1 GCA_947165085.1 uncultured Clostridia bacterium
ATCGAGATCACCGGCGAAGGCTCCGTCGGTCTGATCACCTATATGCGCACCGACTCGCTGCGCCTTTCCGAAGAGGCGCTCTCCGCAGCGCGCGATCTGATCAAGGACCGTTTCGGCAGCGCATATTGCCCCAGTGCGCCGCGCCGCTTCCGTAAAAAGGAAGGCGCGCAGGATGCGCACGAAGCGATCCGACCGAGCAATGTCCGTCTTGATCCGGAGACGATCAAGGGCGATCTGACGAGAGAGCAGTACCGTCTGTATAAGCTCATCTGGAGCCGATTTGTTGCCTGCCAGATGTCCGATGCACGCTATGACGCGGTGCAGGTAGACGCAAAGTGCTGCGGACATGTGTTCCGCGCGACTGATCTGATTATGAAATTCCCGGGCTTCACGGCAGTCTACGAGGAAGGCCGTGACGACGAGGATGAAGAAAAGACCTGCAGACTGCCGGAGCTGGACGGCTCGGAGCGTCTGACCGCCGAAAAGACCGAAAAAGAACAGCACTTCACCGCGCCTCCCGCAAGATACACCGAGGCTACGCTGGTCAAGGCGATGGAGGAACGCGGCGTCGGCAGACCGTCAACCTATGCGTCTATCGTTGCGACGATCCAGGATAGAGAATACGTCATAAAGAAGGACAAACGGCTCTACCCGACGCCGCTCGGACTGGTCGTGACCGACCTGATGATCGACCGCTTCAACGACATCATTGACGTGGAATTCACCGCAAACATGGAGCACCAGCTTGACGAGGTCGAGGCGGGCAAAGTTGCCTGGAAACAGGTCCTGCGTGATTTCTATCGCGGCTTCCATGAGGAAATGACCGCCGCCGAAGACGCGCTTGAAGGCAAGCGGATCAAAGTCCCCGACGAGGAATCGGACGAGATCTGCGAGGTCTGCGGCAGAAGAATGGTCATTAAGATCGGGCGCTTCGGCAGGTTCCTTGCCTGCCCGGGCTTCCCGGAGTGCAAGAACACGAAGCCGATCGTCGAGCCGATGCCGGGTCGCTGCCCGAAATGCGGCAGCACGATCCTGAAGCGCAAGTCGAAGAAGGGCTATGTTTACTACGCTTGCGAAAAAGGCAGCGAATGCGGCTTTATGACCTGGGACGTGCCGACTGCGAACGATTGCCCGAGCTGCGGGCAGACCCTGTTTAAGAAGTCCGGCAAGGGCAGGATGAAACCGTTCTGCATCAACGAAGAATGCAAGGAATTCGTGCCCGAGGACAAGCGCGGCTATAAGCGCAGAATGCCGAAGGCGACCGCCGAGACGGTGGATAATGCCGAAGAAGCGAAGAAGGAAAAAAAGAAGAAATGACGGAAGTGAAAGTCATCGGCGCGGGACTTGCCGGCAGCGAAGCGGCATGGCAGCTTGCGCAGCGCGGCTTTGCAGTGAAGCTCTATGAGATGAAGCCGGCAAAGATGTCGCCTGCGCACCACAGCGCGGATTTTGCCGAGCTCGTCTGCTCCAACTCCCTGCGCGGCGACCGGCTGGAAAACGCGGTGGGTCTTCTGAAAGAAGAATTGAGAAGACTCGGCAGCCTGATCCTGACCTGCGCGGACGCGACCCGCGTGGAGGCGGGCGGCTGCCTTGCAGTAGACCGCTACGGCTTTTCGGGCATGGTCACGGAGAAGATCAAGAGCCATCCGAACATCACTGTCGTTTCCGAGGAAGTGACGGAAGTTCCGCAGGGCCCCGTGATCATCGCGACGGGTCCTCTGACCTCCGACGCTCTCAGCGACGCGATCGCCGCCTATTTCGGGCACGCTGACTACCTGCATTTCTTTGACGCCGCCGCGCCGCTTGTTGCGCGGGAGTCGATCGACATGGCTTATGCCTGGTTCGCTTCCCGCTATGACCGCGGCAGCGCGGACTATATCAACTGCTCCATGAGCAAAGACGAATACGCCGCGTTTGTGCGCGAGCTTGCGAGCGCACAGGAGGCGGAGGTACACGGCTTTGAGGATAAAAACGTCTTCGAAGGCTGCATGCCCGTGGAGGTCATGGCGCGCCGCGGCGAGGATACGCTTCGCTACGGACCGTTAAAGCCAGTCGGCTTGAAAGACCCGAAAACTGGAAAAGAGCCCTACGCCGTCGTTCAGCTCCGGCAGGACAACGCGGCGGGGAATATCTACAATATCGTCGGCTTTCAGACGCACCTGAAATTTCCGGAGCAGAAGCGGGTCTTTTCCATGATCCCCGCGCTGCACGACGCGGAATTCCTGCGCTACGGCGTGATGCACCGCAATACCTTTCTCAATTCGCCGCGACTGCTGGACGCGACCTACGCCGACCGCAGAGATCCGCTTGTTGCCTTCGCCGGACAGATGACCGGCGTGGAGGGCTATGTGGAATCCTGCGCTTCCGGCTATCTGGCGGCTGTCTCCATGGCTGCGCGTCTGAACGGCGAGCCGATCCCCGATTTTTCCAATCTGACGGCGATCGGCGCCCTGGCGCAATATATCAGCGACTCAAGCGTTATGAGTTTCCAGCCGATGAATATCAATTTCGGCATTATCGCCCCGCTGGAGCGGAGGATTAAGGGCAAGGCGAATAAGAACCTCGCGATTGCCGAACGTGCGCTTGCACATCTGGAAAAGATTAGAAACGGAGAGAGCGTATGAAAATCATCATTGACGCAATGGGCGGCGATCACGCACCGGAGCAGATCGTTTTGGGCGCGCTGCAGAGCGCGAAGGAATTCGGCGTGGAGATCATTCTGGTCGGTCGGGGAGAGGACATCCTTGCGAGCATGAAGCGGCACGGATGGGACACGCTGCCGAGCGGCGTAGAGATCGCAAACGCGGAGGATATCGTCGATATGCATGCCGATCCTGCGGAGGTCGTGCGTCAGCACAAGGGATCGTCCATGGTACTGGGACTGAAAATGCTGGCAGACGGCGCGGGCGATGCCTTCATCTCCGCCGGCAATACCGGTGCGCTCCTTTCCGCCGCGACTCTCCTCGTCAAGCGCATCCGCGGCATCCGGCGCGCAGCTTTCGCTCCGCTGCTTCCCTTGGGAAACGGCTGCGTTCTGATCGACGCCGGCGCGAACACGGAGTGCACGCCGGAGTTTCTCCTGCAATTCGGCTGCATGGGTTCGTTCTACGCGAAAAAGGCGCTGAAAAAGGAGAATCCCCGTGTAGCGCTGCTCAACAACGGCGCCGAGGACAGCAAGGGAGACCCCCTGCATAAGGAAGCCTACCAGCTGCTAAAGACCGCGGGAGAGAAGAGGATCATCAACTTCGTCGGCAATATCGAAGGACGCGACGTGCCTGCGGATCAGGCGGACGTCGTTGTTGCGGACGGCTTTTCCGGCAACGTGCTGCTGAAAACCATGGAGGGCACTGCCATCTATATGGGCGGACTGATCAAGGAGATGTTCTATCGCAATCTCTTCTCAAAGATCGGCGCGCTGCTGTGCAAAAAGG
>CAMUZA010000091.1 GCA_947165085.1 uncultured Clostridia bacterium
CCCATTCGCTATTCTTTTTTTCTATTCGCTGTCACACATCATTGTACAACCTACACTACGCCGGAGCTTTTTCCTCGATTGCCTCTTGCGCCGCAGTGTGTTTTTTGATATATTGTTCGCAGATGTAACTCGAGCAGAGAGCAAAACAAAGAGTCAAAAGGAATGAGGTGCTATTTATGAAAAAAAGAGCAAACAGGCTTCTGTGCGTATTGTTGTCGGCTCTCCTTCTGCTGAGTCTGCTGCCGACCGCTGCGCTGGCGGAGGGCGAAGCCGGGGAAACGGAAGCGATCCGGCTGCTGTACGAAAATACCGAGTTCACGAAAATCTCCAATCCCGCCGCGGGCTCGAAGGAGCCGGATGGCATCAACACAAATGACCTGACCGGTTTTGAAGCCAACCGTCTGAACAGCTACGCCTGGGCGGTCGCCAGCCGCGGCGACTATATCTACATCGGCACGAACCGTACCCTGTTCGGCTCCGCGCTCAATGCGGTAGCGGAGCAGATGCAGAACGAGAACCTTACGGCGGAAAAGATGGGCAGGATGGTCGAGGCGCTCACCTGCGGCGACGTACCGGTCAACCTTGCGGAAGAAGACTATATCCCACAGATCATCAAGTTCAACGTAAAGAACAACACGACGGAGGTCATCTATCAGCCGCGCACGGAGCGCGGCGAGGACGGCTTACTCTATTATGCCGACAAGGACGGCGCGATCCTGCCCAAGGCGGACGTCGCCTCGGAAACCGCGTCCTTCCGTTCCGTGATTGAATTCAAGGGAAATCTGTATTTCGGTTCCCTGGGCGCCAACATGCTTCAGCTCGTCCGCGTGGACGAAGAAGATAACGCCGAGGTGGTCTTCCAGACCATCGGTTTGGTCAGCAGTCTGCGCGCCTGCTGTAAATACGGTGAGGGCGAGGACGAGACGATCTATTTTGGCGGGCAAGATACCACCTACCTTCCATGGCTTGCCTATCGGATGGACCCGGCGAACGCGGGCGACAATGTCCTGCCGATCGTGATTCGCTCGCTTGATCCCGCGACCGCCGGCACAGACAACGAGGACTGGAGCGGCATCATCGCCGACTTCCGCGACTTCGGGCAGTACGCCCGCGCGACCGTCTACGCCTCGGGCGGCGGCAACGTGTGGGATCTTTGCAGCTTTAACGGCAAAATGTACCTGATTCTCGCCTATGACCGCGGCTGGGCGCTTTTCCGCGGCGAGAACGTCGGCAAAGGCGAACCGGGCGCCAACGAGTTCGGCTGGAAGTGGACGGAGATTGTCGGCGACGACAGTATCTACGACTATCCTCTTGCGATGGACGAGGAAGTCGGCGCCCTGAACACGCAATACGCTGCCGCTTACGGCTGTAAAGAATTCGCTCCCTCGCTGACCGGAACGGGTCTGCTGGAATCCACCGCGACGCCCTACGTTTACAACGGCAAAATGTATATCGGTTCCTTTGACAACGCCACCACCATCCAGTCGCAGACCGTGATCAAGGCGCTGGTCAAGCTGCAGTGCATGACCGGCTACAAGGACACCGGCATCGCCGGTCCGTCGCTGTCGCAGATCTTCGCGCCGATCTATGAGGTGCTTTCCCATCCGCAGCACGTATGGGTCATGGACGAGAACGAGCAGATTACCGCGGTCGATTCGGCAAACGAACTGCTGAACGGCACGACGAACGACTACGTCTGGCGCTTCGTGGAGCACGACGGGAAGCTCTATACCGGCACCTTCGACTCCTCGACCGCTTTCAATTATTTTCTGTTCAGCTCCATGGACCAGCTCTGCAATCTTCTGAAAGATAACGGCGTCGAGCTGCCCGCGGAATACACTGCGCTGCAGGACGGCTCCTACGGCGCTGCGCTGGCGGAGGCATTCGCCGCAGCAAAAACGCGCGGCATGAAGCAGAATGCGTCGTCGCTCGCACTGGAAGACGCTGCGATCCTGGCTTGCGCCACGGCGCAGCGGTTTATGAACGGCACGGCTTCCGTGGAAGACCTGCTGGCGGACATGACTGTGCTGCAGGATGCCCGCGATGTGCTGCCCGGCGAAGACGACCCTAGCGAGGAACCGATTGCGCCGTGGATCCCCGCGGACGTGCTTGCTCTGGTTGATCAGCTTCTCGGGCTGTTCGACGTGGAGGGTCTGCGGTATTGGGCAAAGGCCAGAGCGCTGGTTGAAAACGCCGATCAGGGCTTTGATATATTCGTGACCGAGGACGGCGAGACCTGGGACGCCATTGTCAGAGACGGTCTGAACGACCCGTACAACTACGGCGCAAGAACGTTCACCATCTGCAGCGGCGAGCTCTACGTCGGCACTGCCAATCCCTATTACGGCGCGCAGCTTTGGAAGATTGCCGAGCATGTCCACGACTGGGACGAGCCTGTCTACGCCTGGGCAGAGGATTACTCCGAAGTGACCGCAAGCCATGTCTGCAAAGCGTATGAAACGCACCTTGAAACCGAAACGGCGTCGGCAACGTACGAGGTGACGAAGGAAGCGACCTACACGGAGGAGGGCGAGATCACCTACACCGCGACGTTCGCTAATCCGGCGTTTGAAACGCAGATTGAGAAAGTCTCCCTGCCGAAGCTCGACCTGCCTTGCGACGGCAGCGCCGTCTGCCCCGGCAAAGTCTTCTCCGACATGCCCGCCAAGTACACCTGGGCTCACGATCCGATCGACTGGGCGGTCGTTAACGGCGTGACAGCCGGCACTTCTGCGACGACCTTCAGCCCCGACGCGGGCTGCACGCGCGCACAGGTCGTAACCTTCCTCTGGAGAGCCGCAGGCTCGCCGGAGCCCGCCGATGCCGTCAATCCGTTTGCTGACGTAACGGAAAGCGCGTACTACTATAAAGCCGTGCTGTGGGCAATGGAAAACGAGATCACTTCCGGCACCGCTGCTGACAAGTTCAGCCCGGACGAGACCTGCACCCGCGCGCAGATCGTGACCTTCCTCTGGCGCTATGCCGGCGCGCCCGTTCCGACGAGCGCGATTAACCTGTTTGCTGACGTTCCCGCCGGCGCCTATTTCGAAAAGGCGGTCGTTTGGGCGTCCAAAGCGGGGGTGACCGAGGGCGTCACCGCAACGGCGTTCGACCCCGACGCGGGCTGCACGCGCGCGCAGGTCGTGACCTTCCTCTATCGCGGTTTTGCGGGATGACCCCATCAAAACGCACGCCCGGAAGTCTTCTGACTTCCGGGCTGCTTTTTTACTCCGCAAAACGCAGTCTGCATTCGCGGCTGACTTCTTTTTTCCCCTTGTGTAGGTTTGTCAATGATGTGTTACACTTTTGCGAAAGAAAAAAGGACGTCTTTG
>CAMUZA010000092.1 GCA_947165085.1 uncultured Clostridia bacterium
GCCAAGAGCCATACCAAGCGCAGTTCCCAAAGGTCCGGCGATAGGCAAAAAAGTTGTGCCGGGCATAACGAACGCGCCCCAACCCACTGCGCAACCGAATGACAATGCCCAAACATTTAGCGGCGATAAATACGGTTTTAATTTCGTGTCTTCTACATTCATAATAAAGGGCATCGCTCTCCTTAAATACGCAAGACATTCCCGTGGCCGCCGTCGATGCCGACAACACCGCCACCTCGCGGTCAATTCTGCGCAACCTCGACGCCTTCCAGCAGACCGAGATTGTGCACCAGTACTCCAACTTTGCCGAGGCGCGCAAGGCGATGCAGGAGGGCAAAATCTACGGTTTTTATTATATCCCAAGAGGTTTCTCACAAGATGCCAATGCCCGTAAGCAACCCGCCGCTGCAAGCGCCAGCGAACCGAGGATGCTGAGCAAAACGACCAGCCATCTCGGCGCCTCCGGCTCTTCCTCTTCCGTCTCATAGACCGTCACCGGATAGTATTCACGGATCACCTGCGTGGGCGGGTATTCGTCCGGGATCCGAATATCCTCCGGTCTCAGCGCTTCGCGCTTCGGCAGCGGAGGTTCGGTCGGTATTTCGATTTCCGGCAGCGGCGCTGCGGCCGAATCTTCGTTCTCCGGCAGCTCTGCGCCGCAGAGATCGCAGACGTCGTTCTCCGCGGGATTCGGCATGCCGCAGGCGCAGGTGCGCCAGCCTGCCTCTTCTGCGGTCAGGAGCTCCTGTTCCGGCAGTTTCCGCCAGGACGTTCCGTCGCTGAACGAGACGCGCTCTACCGTTATTCGCAGAGAGGCGGCGGCATCGCGCTGCAGCACAAGCATCCGTTCTTCTCCGAACAGGCTGTGCGGCGCGGCATGACAATCCGCCAGGATGATATTCTGCTGTGTATAGAGCGTCGAGCCGTCCTTGCGCAGTCCCTCGATCTGCAGCAGGACCGTCGTGATCTTGCGGTCCGTTCGGTTGACCATGCGGACCTGCGCAAAGACCGCGCCGGTATCCGCTTCGGTACAGCGGCGGCTGCAATAGACCAGTACCGGGCAGTCCCGCTGCAGCAGCTTATGAAGCTGTATTTCCTCCGCGATGAAGCGATTGGCGGAAACTACCATGAAAAACTCTCCTATCAGTTAAAACCGTGGGTGAAAACTGCCTCGTAAACGGCGCCGTCTACCAGCTCGGTCTCTTCGATACCGACCATCAGCATCTCGCCGTCGCAGTAGAAGCACCACCAGCCCTCGTTGTCGTCCCAGTCGGCATATTCGCCGTCAACAGTATCATAAAAGCCGCTGCTCTCCGCTGACTCCGTGACGAGGTTCTCGTCGATCAGCACTTCGGCAAGGGTCGTCTTCGTAGTTGACAGCTCGAATTCCTTCAGCTCGCCGTCGTCATGGGTTACGCGGAACGTGATGTGCGTGACTTCTTCCTCGGTCGGCGCATCCGTCTGTTCGGTCGGCGCATCCGTCTGTTCGGTCGGCGCATCCGTCTGTTCGGTCGGAGCTGTCGTTTCCTCGGTCGGAGCTGTCGTTTCCTCGGATTTCCCGCCGGCGCAGCCGCACAATACAACGAGCAGCAGGGTCAGGGCAAGTAAAAGTGAAATAAACCGTTTCATTTTTTCCTCCATATTATGAATTCTATATGCCCAAAACACAGTAACGGCCGTGGGAAAGCGCACAGCCGTTACTGTGGGTAGGTACTTTTTGTAGGTCTTCTGGCTTGCACATAGGACTTTGTCTGCGCCTGCGCTCTGCCTTCCCGGTCGCCCAGTGACTGACTTTCGTCAACAAGCAGCAGGCTCTGTGCTTACAGCGGCGGTTACCGCGGGGACTTGCACCCCATTCCCTTGTTCATCTCCGCGCCCATACGGCTGCGGAGCCACAAAAAGCATCAGATTATTGTATTACGACCGCTTAGCTCAGCCAGCCGTAGAGGATCTGGGCGATCTCCGCGCGCGTCGCGGTGCCGAGCGGATCGAGGATATCAGTAGGCTCGTTCTTATCGGTGTTCGCGGGCTTGCTGTCGATCTTGCCCTTGCCGTTGATGATGCCCTCGCCGACTGCCCAGCGCATCGGATCTCTTGCGAATGCGGATACCTTGTTTGCATCCACGAAGTTCATCAGGGAGCCCTTCGGGGTCACGTCGTCGCCGTTCCACATCGCGTAGCGGTACAGCATGGCGGCGGTCTGCTCGCGGGTGATCGGCTCGTTCGGGCAGAACTTGGTCGCGCTCATGCCGTTGACGATGCCGCTCTCATACGCCCAGGCGACAGCCTTTGCGTACCACGCGCCCTTTTCAACGTCGGTAAACGGATGGCTGTATCTGCCCTCACGCTCTTCCAGACGGTAGAGGATCGTTACCATCATGCCGCGGGTCAGCTTGCCGTTCGGATCAAACTTGAAATCCGCTACGCCGTTCATGTACTGGTACTCCAGAACGAAGTCCAGCGCTTCGTGGTACCAGGCCTTGACGTCAACGTCATTGAACTTCTTTGCCAGGCACTCCTTCATTTGCAGCACGGTGGTGTAGTAGGTGTCGCCGCGGTAGTCGTAGGTGTAAAGCGCGTACAGAGTCGTCAGCGCTGCCTGCGGCGTATAGGAGTTGGTGAAGTAGACAGGCTTCTCCTTATCGTCCTTGACCCTCGTTTCCGTCCAGCCGAGGAAGATATACTCGTGCATATCCGCTCTGATCTCGCCCTCCGGTGCCTTCAGCGCGGTCGGCTCGTCGATCCAGGTAGCTACCCGTTTTGCGCTGCACCCGGCGGGTACGGAAAAACGAAGCTCAGCGTGATCCTTTTCACGGAACTGCACCGTCAGGCAGCAGTCCTTCGTGACATTTGAAATGTAGAAGTTGTTGCCGGACTGCAGTACCGTCGCAGCGTCCGCAGGCTCAAGGAGGAAGCCGCAGGCATAGTAGCCGTTATCCGGCGTCGCGGTGACGACGTTGTCGACGATGCTCACTCTGCCGTGCGCTTCATCACCGGACTTGATCGTGATCTTATACTCGGCAGGAACGTTCGTCGGCTCGGTCGGCGCGGTTGTCGGCTCGGTCGGCTGCGTGGGCGCGGCGGTCGGCTGCGTGGGCGCGGCGGTCGGCTGTGTGGGAGCGACGGTCGGCTGTGTGGGCGCAGTCGTCGGCTGCGTGGGCGCAGTCGTCGGCTGCGTGGGCGCGGTGGTCGGCTCGGTCGGCGCGACGGTCGGCTGTGTGGGCGCCGTGGTCGGCTCGGTTGGGGTCGTGCTGCCGGTCTTCACGAAGAACTGGAAGCCGAAGTCGTTGGACTTCG
>CAMUZA010000093.1 GCA_947165085.1 uncultured Clostridia bacterium
CGTCACCGGGCTCCGCATCGATCTGCTGCTTGATATCCGAGATCAGATCGTCTACAGAACAATCATTGTCCAGAGGATCCGGCGTCTTGAAATAGTTCTTATCGTCCATAGGTTTCTCCTTTATCGGTACACCGCGCCCGCCGCAACCTTTTCTGCGGTCTCTTTTCCGCGCAGAACCTCGATCAGCGCAAACGCAAACGCATACGCCGTGCCGGGCGCTTTGCCGGTCACTACTCTCCCGTCGATCACAGCAGCTTCTCCGGTGGGCTTTGCTGCCCCCATATCGACTTCGCAGCCGGGATAGCAGGTCGCCCGCTTTCCGTCCGTTATGCCGAGCTTGGCAAGCACGGTGGGCCCCGCGCAGATCGCCGCGGCGTAGCCGCCCTTGTCATAAACCTTCTTCACGGCTTGCAGCACCGTCTCGCTCCCTAAAATGGAATGCACACCGCCCATACCGCCGGGCAGGACGATCATCTCCGCCGCGGTCAGATCGGTCTCTTCCGCGACACAGTCGGCGCAAACGGTGATGCCGTGACCGCCGGTGATCTCCTTGCCGCCGATGCCGGCAAGCCGGACGTCGACGCCCGCTCTGCGCAGCATGTCGCAGGGAACGATCGCTTCCGCTTCTTCAAAGCCTTTCCCGAGAATGATATAGACCATGTTTATTCCTCCAAACACTTGCTCACAAGCGCAAAGATATCGTTATGAATGTCTTCGACCGGCCGCATTTTTCCGTCGCGGGTGCAGTCGATGATCGTCCAGCCGTAGAATTTTGCCGCCTGACGGCCGGTGCTGCGGCAAAGCCGCAGATAGTCCATGTTCTGCTCGTGGATGTCCGCGACAGTGTGCGTGTCATGCTCACGGCGGCGGAGGTTCTGACCGGTCAACTCTGTCGGAACATCCAGATATATGACGATATCCGGCACGGGCAGTTCCATGTGACGGTATTCAAACTCATAGAGCCATTTGAAAAAATCCTCGCGCTCCCCTTCCGGCACTTTCGACGCCTGATGGACCGCGTTGGAGGTCGTATAGCGGTCGGAAAGCACCAGACCGCCGTTCTTATAGTATTCCCGCCACACCTTGCGATATGACGCATAGCGATCCACCGCGTAAAAAGTGGAGGCGGCGTAGGCGTTGACATCCGACGGACGCGCGCCGAACTCCCCGCCGAGATACATGCGGATCAGCGCGGAGGACGGCTCGGAGTACTGGGGGAATTCGATGGTGCGGAAATCGACCCGCATCTCCTGCAGGCGCTTGGTCAGCAGCGCAAACTGCGTGGATTTACCGGAGCCGTCCGTTCCCTCAAACACGATCAGTTTCCCCATATTCAATCCCCTTTCATTCTCTTTTTGAACGCGGCAAAAACAAACTTCGGCAGACGCATCATGCGCCCGAGGCGGCGCGGCTCTTTGATCAGCCTGTAAAGCCATTCGAGCTGCAGCTTGATCATCCATTTCGGCGCGCGCTTCACCGTACCCGCGATGCCGTCCAGCGTTCCGCCGAGTCCCGCCATCAGGCGGACGTTCAGCTCGTTTCTGTGCCGGAACATAAAATACTCCTGTTTCGGCGCGCCGAGGCAGACGTAAAGCGCGTCGGCGCCGGCTTCATTGATCCTGCGGATCACTTCGTCTTCGTCCTTGAAATAGCCGTCCGCCGTGCCGCAGATTTTCAGATTCGGATGCTTTTCCAGCATCTTCTGCGCGGCGAGCTCCGCCACGCCGGGCTTGCTGCCCAAAAGATAGAGCCTGCTGCCGAGTTCTTCATAGATGTGCAGCATATTCTGCGCAAATTCGATCCCGGCGACCTTTTGCTTCAGCGGGGTTTTCAGGATCTTTGCGCCCAAAACCACGCCCGCGCCGTCCGGCAGCACAAGATCGGCGCTGTTCAGAACATGACGGAAGTTCTCGTCGTGAATCGCTTCATACGCCATCTCGGCGTTCGGTGTCACACAGTAGGCGGCCTTCGTGCCGGTGAGGAACGCTCGTCCTGCGGCAATCGCTTCCTCCATGGTGATGTTATCATATTGCACACCCAAAACGTCCGTTTTCATGCGCATACCTCTCCAATATATTGTGCTGCTATTTTATCACAAAAAATGCACTTTGTCTACGGCTCATTTCACATTCTGTAACGGGTTGCATACTATGTTGGTGAAAGCACTTTTCTGCTTAACTGTTCATTCGGGAGGTTATAGCCATGCCAGATAACACCATCGACAACGCCGCCGAAACGCGGCAGTCGGTTTCCATCCATACCCAGCAAATCTCGGACAGCTGTCTGGATAAGGACTGCATCGAGGATCTGCGGGTCTATCTGACCGCGCCCTCGCAGGAGGCGCTTGACGGCGCAACAACGGCAAGAGCGCGCTGCAGCGAGCTTCTGCTTGCAGAGGTAAACGTCGAGCCGCTCAACTACAAAACCGGCTATCACGCCGTAGATATTACCTTCTACTATCGCGTGATCGGCGACGCCGTGCTCGGCGGCATCCGTCCGACGACGATCACGGGGCTTGCCGTGTTCGCAAAGCGCGTCGTGCTCTGCGGCGGCAGAAACAGAGCCAAGATCTTCACCAGTGCGGAAACGGTTCCGAGCTGCGACGCTCTGCTCAACAGCGACCGTCCGGTCGGCATCGTGGAGGTACTTGATCCAATGATTCTCTCTGCCAGAGTTCGGGAGCCGTGTGTAGGCGACGAGTGCGGTACTGAGCTGACGGAAGTGCCTGCAATCATTGCAGACTGCTTTGACGACGAGCTCGTCATGAGCGGCGATCACAAGCGGCTCTTCGTCACGATCGGTCAGTTCTCCACCGTCCGTCTTGAGCGCGATACGCAGATCACGATCCCCGTCTACGAATACAGCGCGCCGACGCGGGAGTGCTGCGACGATGAGGAATGCGAGGAAGATCCTTGCGAGCTGTTCAGCCGCATCGACTTCCCTATGCGGGCGTTCTTCCCAGACAACACTTCCTGCAGCACCACCGAGGTGCGAAACAATTGCCCCTGCGGCACATAAGCCATTCTATGACGGAATACTCAATAAAAAAAGCGACCCGGATCTGAAGTGAACCCCAAAAGTTAGACGAATTTTAAATTAGGCGACCTGAAGGGTCT
>CAMUZA010000094.1 GCA_947165085.1 uncultured Clostridia bacterium
CACCCCATTCGTTAGTAGTATACCATACTTGTCTAACAAATGGGGTGCTGTTCAATCGGGTCGCTTCTTTTATCGTTCTTTTACATGTACGTCCACCTGCGGGAACGGGATGGTAATATTGCGCTCGTTGAAGATGCGCTTGACCGCCTCGGTCACATCGTATTCCGCTTGCAGATAGTTCGGCGGATCAATCCAGACCCATAGCAGGTACTGCACGCTGCTGTCCGCGAATTTCATGACGCTGACGACCGGCGCAGGCTCCTGCAAAACGCTGTCTTGCTTCGCCGCCTCCAAAAGCGCCTCGCGCACCGCGTCGATGTCGTCGCTGTACGCCGCGGCGAAGGCCAGCTCCAGACGACGCTTCCCTTCCGCAGAGAAATTGCGGATTTTGGAGGAAACCGCCTCGCTGTTCGGGATATAAAGCGTCTCCTTATTATGATCGACCAGCTTGGTATAGTGCAGGGTGATCGCGCTGACAAAGCCCTCTGCGTCGTCGATTCTGACGTGATCGCCGACGCGGAAGGGATGGGTGGTCAGCAGCGTGATCCCGCCGACCACGTTAGAAAGCACATTCTGCACGGCAAGGGAGATCGCCAGAGAGACGATGCTGATAATTGCAACCAGGGACGACACGTCCACGCCGAGACTGCCGGCGGCGATCAGAATGACCAGTAAATACAGCAGGATGCGCAGGGTCGCCTTCAAAAAGTGGAAGATCGTGCGGTCGAGCTTCGTGCGGTTCAGTCCGCGGTCAAGCAACTTCATCAGCAGCTTGACCACGATGAAGCCAACGACCAAGATCACAATGCCGGGCAGCGCTTTTTGCAGCGTCATCGAAGCAAAAAACTGTTTTAATTCCTCAACACTCATTTGTCTGCCTCGTTTTCTCCTGCTGGAAGACGGTTCTTGTCCGCGTTGACGAATTTCATCAGATCGTCGCCGGTAATCGTTTCTTTCTCCAATAGATACAGCGCGATCTCGTCGAGCAGCTCGCGGTTTTCCCGTAGGAGCTGCTTGGCGTCCTCGAAGCAGGCGTTCAGCAGGGCGCGCACCTCGTGATCTGCGTCGTCCGCCGTCGTCTGCGCACAATCCATATAGGCCTTGCCGTCGAGATACTCGTTCTGCGCAGCCGCAAGCGCCATCAGACCGATCTTGTCGCTCATGCCGTACTGAGTGACCATTTTCCGCGCAAGCTCTGTCGCGCGCTGAATGTCGTTCGCCGCGCCGGTCGTCTGAATACCGAAGACGACCTGTTCCGCAGCGCGTCCGCCGAGCAGCGTCTGCAGCTCGATGAGCAGTTCTTCCTTGGAATTAAGGAACTTTTCCTCCTCCGGCATCTGCATCGTATAACCCAGCGCGCCGGAGGTGTGCGGGACGATTGTGATTTTGGAGACCGGCTGCGAATGCTTCTTCATCGCCGCGACGAGCGCGTGACCGACCTCGTGATAGGAAACGATGCGCTTTTCAATGTCTGTCAGAACGGTGCCCTTCTTCTCCGTGCCGGCGATGACCGTCTCAAAGGAGACAAGCAGGTCCTGCTGATTGACCGCGCGTCTTCCCATACGGACGGCGCGGAGCGCCGCTTCGTTGACGAGGTTTGCAAGGTCTGCGCCGACCGCGCCCGCAGTTGCCTGCGCCAGCTTTTTCAGATCGACGTCCTCCGCAAGGTGGATGTTTCTCGTATGCACCAGCAAGGTCTGATAGCGTCCCTCCAGATTGGGGCGGTCGACGATGATACGGCGGTCAAAACGTCCGGCGCGAAGCAGCGCCTTGTCGAGGATCTCCGGACGGTTCGTCGCGGCAAGAATAACTACGCCGTTGGAGGAGTCGAAGCCGTCGATCTCCGCAAGAAGCTGATTGAGGGTCTGTTCGCGTTCGTCGTTGCCGCCGAATCTGCTGTCGCGGCTGCGGCCGATCGCGTCGATCTCGTCGATGAAGATGATCGCAGGCGCGACCTTGGACGCTTCCTTGAACAGGTCGCGAACACGGCTTGCGCCGACGCCGACGAACATTTCGACAAAGTCGGAGCCGGAGATCGAGAAGAACGGCACGTGCGCCTCGCCGGCGACCGCCTTGGCAAGCAGCGTCTTGCCGGTGCCGGGCGAGCCGACCAGCAGAGCGCCCTTCGGCAGCTTTGCGCCGATCGCGGTGTATTTCTTCGGATTGTGCAGGAAATCAATGATCTCCACGAGGGATTCCTTTGCCTCATCCTGTCCGGCGACGTCGCGGAAGGTCACGCCGGTCTCCTTTTCCATATAGACCTTGGCTCTGCTCTTTCCGATGCCGCCGAGCCCGCCGAAGCCGCCTCCTCCGCCGCCGCTGCGGTTGGCAATGATGCGCATCAGCAGCATCAGACCGAAGAAGAAAATCAGGGGCAGGATGATCCAGTTAAACAGCATGGACGAGTTTCCGTCGTCCACCGGCGCGGCGGAGAATTCCACCCCGTTTTTCTGCAGCGTCTGCGTTACCTCGGTCAGATCGACGTCCGGCAGACGGTTGGTATAATAGAGTTTGCTCCTTCTCTCATTCTCCTCCGAGCGGAGTAGATAAGAGATCTGTGTATCGGAGATCTCCGCCTTTAGGATCGCATCGTCAGCAACTGCGGTCAGGAAAGTATTATATGACACTTCTTTCTGTCCTGCGGAGAACAGGAGATCCATCAAGCGGTTTCCGAAAATAAGCGTTACAAGAAGTGCGCCTGCGATGATGATCAGGATGAACGTCGGGAAGCCGCCACTGTTATTCCCGTTTTTCTTGTTGTTCGGCATTGATTCACGCTCCTTCTGGGGTTTGCGATTTTTAGCATCATATCACATTTTTCGCCGGTGCGCAATTCTTGATACCAAATCGTGCGTAAATTTTCTGTGAATTCACATTTTGTAGGTTTGTCAATGATGTGTTACACTTTTACGAAAGAAAAAAGGGCGTCTTT